>NZ_JBQQCD010000018.1:0-136794 GCF_052245555.1 Streptomyces sp. KR80 | reverse complement strand
TGTGGCTCTGCCCGACCCGTAGTACACCAAGGGCCCCTAGCTGCATAGCAGCAGCTCAGGGGCCCTTCTTGGCGTGTGGCGGGTGCAGGGTTCGAACCTGCGTAGGCGTAAGCCGACAGATTTACAGTCTGCTCCCTTTGGCCGCTCGGGCAACCCGCCGGGGATGTGGCCGGGGCTCGCTTCCTGCGGTGCTCCCTGGCAACGACGTAAACCATACCCGATGTCAGGGGGTGGTTCGCCACCGGGTTGATCGCCGCTGGATCATGGACCTGGGTGACTAGGCTGGCCATACGGGCCGGGGACGGTGCCGTAGACATGACGGATCTAGGTACGAGGAGCCAACTCAACATGGCCGACTCCAGTTTCGACATCGTCTCGAAGGTCGAGCGGCAGGAGGTCGACAACGCCCTCAACCAGGCGAGCCGGGAGATCTCCCAGCGGTACGACTTCAAGAACGTCGGCGCATCGATCGAGTGGTCCGGCGAGAAGATCGAGATGCGCGCCAACTCCGAGGAGCGGGTGAAGGCCATCCTCGACGTCTTCCAGTCCAAGCTGGTCAAGCGTGGGATCTCGCTGAAGGCGCTGGACGCGGGCGAGCCGCAGGCGTCCGGCAAGGAGTACAAGATCCTCGCCTCGCTGCAGGAGGGCATCTCGCAGGAGAACGCGAAGAAGGTCGCGAAGATCATCCGTGATGAAGGCCCGAAGGGGATCAAGGCCCAGGTGCAGGGCGACGAGCTGCGGGTGAGCTCGAAGAGCCGCGACGACCTCCAGGCCATCATCGCGCTGCTGAAGGGCAAGGACTTCGACTTCGCGCTGCAGTTCGTCAACTATCGCTGACCATCACCTCTGTCCTGTCGGCGCCGGCTCCCAGGAGCCGGCGCCGCGGCGCAGGACATGGCGCCGGGTTCCACCGTGCGAGTTGGCCAGGATGGAATCGGTCGCCAACGGGGGTTTCGCAGAGGCCATTTCGCGCCCGAGCGGCAGCAGAGCCGGGGCTCACGAACGGCGAGGCTGGCTGAAGCGCAGCATGTTGCCGGAGGGGTCGCGGAAGGCGCAGTCGCGGACGCCGTAGGGCTGGTCGGTCGGCTCCTGCAGCACCTCGCCGCCCGCCGTGCTGATGCGCTCGAAGGTCGCGTCGCAGTCGTCGGTCGAGAAGATGACGCCGCGCAGCAGGCCCTTCGCCATGAGCTCCGCCATGGCCTGCTTGTCGGCCAACGAGGCGTTCGGGTCCGCCACGGGCGGTTCCAGGACGATGTTCACGTCCGGCTGCGCGGGCGACCCGATGGTCACCCAGCGCATCCCCTCGAACCCGACGTCGTTGCGCACCTCCAGGCCGAGAACGTCCCGGTAGAAGGCGAGCGCCTTGTCGTGGTCGTCGACGGCGACGAAGCACTGTGAAAGCTTGATGTCCATGCCCATCACGCTATGACCGAGCAGCGGGTTTCGCTTCTCCATTCCTGACCGGTCGCGTGAGGATCTTGGCGACGCAGGCCGGGATGGCGGCGCCCTGGTCGTGACTACGGGCCCGGTACGAGCTCGGGCTCTCGCCGACCAACTCGGTGAACCGCGAGCTGAACGACCCCAGCGACGTACATCCGACCGCGAAGCAGACCTCCGTCACCGTCAGGTCGCCACGCCGTAGCAGCGCCTTCGCTCGCTCGATCCGGCGGGTCATCAGGTAGGTGTACGGCGTCTCGCCGAAGGCGGCGCGGAAGCTGCGGGAGAAGTGGCCCGGCGACATCAGGGCGGCGCGAGCCAGCGCCGGGACGTCGAGCGGCTCCGCGTAGTCGCGGTCCATCCGGTCACGGGCCCGGCGCAGCCGGACGAGGTCGGCTGGTGTCACCCGACCAGCATCCCATGGCGCCGCACACCGTCGGTGTCGGCGCCGGGCACCAACTCTCCGGCCCGTGCTCCGGGCTCCGGCCGGTGCTTCGGCTCCGGTGGCCGGAACACGATCACCAGCCTGCGAACTGCTGGTCCGACGGGACGATCTCGCGGCCGAGGGGCATCAGGGAGATCGGGATCAGCTTGAGATTCGCCCACCCGAAGGGGATCCCGATGATCGACAGGAACAGCGGGATGCTGGTGATCAAGTGGCCGAGCGCCAGCCACCAGCCCGCGACGATCAACCAGATCACATTGCCCACGAACGACGGCACTCCGGCACCCGGCCGCTCCACCGCCGTACGACCGAACGGCCACAGGACGTAGCCGGCTATGCGCAGGGAAGCGATGCCGAAGGGAATGGTGATGATCAAGAGGAAGCAGACGAGCGCTGCGACGGCATAGGCGATGGCCATCCAGATGCCACAGAAGACCAGCCACAACACGTTCAGAACAAGACTGATCACCTTCATACTCAACAGCCTCCCACGCCTGTCCGCCCGGTCGCGCCCTGAGACGCTCGCAGGTGATCCGAAGGTTGCCTGGTATCAGCCGGAAGCCGTGCCGTCCACGTCAGAGGGGACCCGGGATATCACCGGCGGTAGCCCGCCAACTGCTCGAGTCGGGCGATACGTTCGGCCATGGGCGGGTGGGTGGAGAACAGCCTGGACATACCCATGCCGGGGCGGAACGGGTTCGCGATCATCATGTGGCTCGCGGTCTCCAGTCGGGGCTCAGGCCGCAGCGGAAGCCGCTTGGTGCCCGCTTCGAGCTTGCGCAGCGCGCTCGCCAGGGCGAGCGGGTCCCCGGTGAGCTGGGCCCCCGAGGCATCCGCCTCGTACTCCCGGGAGCGGCTGACCGCGAGCTGGATGATGGTCGCGGCGAGCGGCCCGAGGATCATGATCAGGAGCATGCCGAGGAGGCCCGGGCCCTCCTCGTCGTCCGACCGGCCTATGGGGATCAGCCAGGCGAAGTTCACCAGGAACATCACCACCGAGGCGAGCGCTCCGGCGATGGAGGAGATGAGGATGTCACGGTTGTAGACATGGCTGAGCTCGTGGCCGATGACGCCGCGCAGTTCGCGCTCGTCGAGGATGCGCAGGATGCCGTCGGTGCAGCAGACGGCGGCGTTGCGCGGGTTGCGCCCGGTGGCGAAGGCATTGGGCGCCGGGGTCGGCGAGATGTAGAGCCGGGGCATGGGCTGCCGGGCGGCGGTGGAGAGCTCGCGCACCATGCGGTAGAGGCCCGGGGCCTCGAACTCGCTCACGGGGCGGGCACGCATGGCCCGCAGCGCCAGCTTGTCACTGTTCCAGTAGGCGTAGGCATTGGTGCCCAGCGCCACGAACAGCGCCACGAGCAGGCCCGTACGACCGAAGAGACTGCCGATGACGATGATGAGTGCGGACAGTCCCCCGAGGAGTACTGCGGTCTTCAGCCCGTTGTGCCGGCGGTGCACGGTACGCCCTCCAAGTCGTGCGGCGAGGGACCCTCTTGCCCTTCCAGTGGACCTTCCAGTACTGGTCAACGCCAGGCGAAGGCGGCTAGTTCCCTTGTGCACGCAGGATGGCAGCTGGGCCGTACGGGTGAGATCGCTGTCCTGGCCAGTCAGAGCAGGGTGCCGGAGGCGAAGCGGAGGACGAGCTGCGGGGCACCGGACAGGGCGATGCCGATGACGGCTGCCAGGCCGATGGCGGCGGTGAGCGACCCCGGAACTCCGCGTTCTGTTGGGGCTGGGGCGGCGGCACCCGGCTCCGGAGCGCGGAAGAGGATCGCCGTCCACTGGAGGTAGTAGTAGAGCCCGATCACGACGTTCACCGCCATGACGACGGCGAGCCAGCCCAGTCCCGCGTCCACGGCCACCGAGAAGACCGTGACCTTGGCGAAGAGACCGATGACGCCGGGTGGTAGCCCTGCCAGGTTGAGCAGGAAGAAGCCCATGGCGAGGGCGGCCAGTGGGCGGGCGGCGTACAGGCCACGGTGGTCGGCGATGCGGCCCTCCGGGCTCGTACGGCCGACCAGTGCGGCGACGGCGAAGGCGCCAAGGTTCACGGCGGCGTACATGAGGGCGTACGCGACGGTGGAGCCGATCGCGCGCCCGGGGTCGTCGGCGTATCCGGCCGCGGCGATCGGCACCAGGAGGAAGCCGGCTTGGGCGACCGAGGACCAGGCGAGGAGGCGTACGGCGCTGTGCGCGCGCCCCGGCCGCTGGCGCAGGGCGGCGACATTGCCGGCGGTCATGGTGAGGGCGGCGAGTACGGCGACGACCGGGCCCCACACGTCCGCGTACGCGGGGAAGGCGAGGACGGTGACCAGGATCAGACCGGTGAAACCGACCGTCTTGCCGATGACCGAGAGGTAGGCGGCCACGGGCAGGGGCGCGCCGACGTAGGTGTCGGGCACCCAGAAGTGGAAGGGGACGACGGCGATCTTGAAGGCGAACCCGACGAGGGTGAGCGCGACGCCTGCTGTGGCGAGGGAGTCGAACCGATCGGGTACCTCGGCGAGACCGGCTGCGACTTCGGACAGGTGCAGGGTGCCCGTGGTCGCGTAGAGGAAGCTGACGCCCATCAGCGAGACGGCGGTCGCGGCGACGGACGACAGAAAGAACTTGAGCGCCGCCTCGGAGGAAAGCCGGTCGCCGCGGCGCATGCCGACGAGCGCGAAGGACGGCAGGGATGCAACCTCCAGCGCCACGACGAGTGTGGCGAGATCGCGGGAGGCGGGCATCAGGGCCGCACCGGCGGCGGAGGACAGCAGCAGGAACCAGAATTCGCCCGCCGGAAGTTTGGTCTCCGCCACGGCGCTCATCGACAGGAGAGCGGTCAACAGGGCGCCGGCGAGCACCAGGAACTGGATGACCAGGGCGAACTCATCGGCGGTGTAACTGCAGACGTCGGGGTCGGCCCGCAGGCAGAACGTGCTGCGGTCGCCGTCGAGCAGAGGCAGGAGGGAGAGCGCGGCAAGGGCGAGGCCCGCGATCGAGATCCAGCCGAGCACCCGCTTGCGGCCCTCCGGGACGAAGAGGTCGACGACGAGCACGATCATGCCGACGACCGCGGCGATGGTGGGCGGGGCGATCGCGAGCCAGTCGACGGACTGGACGAGGCTCTCGGCCGGGTTCTGGCCGAGGAACTGGGCCTGGGAGGTCATCCGTTGCCTCCTGCGAGGAGCTGCTGCACGGCCGGGTCGGTGAGGCCGAGGAGGGCCGCGGGCCAGAGTCCGGCGAGGATGGTGAGGGCGACGAGCGGGGTCCAGGCGGCGAATTCGTGGCTCTGGACGTCGGCGGTCGGGGCGGAGGCGGATCCGGGGCCACGGTCGGGTGCGGGGCCGTCGGCCATCGCGGCTTCCGGCTCCGGTGTCAGACGCTCGCCCATGCAGACGCGGCGTACGACCACGAGCAGGTACGCGGCGGTGAGCAGGGTGCCGAGGCCGGCGATCGCCATGAAGGTCAGGTAGGCAGGGCGGCTGAGCCCCTCGGCGGGCTGGAAGGCGCCGAACATCGCCAGCATCTCGCCCCAGAATCCGGCGAGGCCGGGGAGACCGAGGGACGCGACGGCGCCGAAGGCGAGCAGGGCGCCGAGGCGTGGTGCCGCGCCGTACAACGCGGCGCCCGTCGCGCCGGCGAGCCGGTCCAGATCGGTGGAGCCGTAGCGCTCCTTGACCGCTCCGACCAGGAAGAAGAGCAGGCCGGTGATGAGGCCGTGCCCGATGTTCGCGAAGAGCGCTCCGTTGATGCCGGTCGGGGTGAGAGTGGCGATGCCGAGGAGCACGAAGCCCATGTGGCCGACGGAGGAGTAGGCGATCAGCCGCTTGAGATCTCCCTTGGCGCCGGTGCGGGTCAGGGCGAGGCAGGCGAGGGACCCGTAGATGATGCCGACGACGGCGAAGGTGGCGAGGTACGGGGCGAAGGTGTGGGCGCCTTCGGGCGCGATGGGGAGGACGATCCGCACGAAGCCGTAGGTGCCCATCTTCAGCAGCACGCCGGCGAGGAGCACCGAGCCCACGGTGGGGGCGGCGGTGTGGGCATCGGGGAGCCAGCTGTGCAGCGGCCACATCGGAGTCTTCACGGCGAGGCCGATGCCGATGGCGAGAACGGCGAGCAGTTGCGTGGTGTGACTGAGCGATGACCCGTTGTCAGTGGCGAGTGCCACCATGTCGAATGTGCCGCCCTGGAGACCGACGAGAAGGAGGCCGAGCAGCATGACGACGGAGCCGAGCAGCGTGAAGAGGATGAACTTCCAGGCGGAGCGGGCGCGGTCTTCGCCGCCCCAGCGGGCGATGAGGAAGTACATCGGGATGAGCACCATCTCGAAGGCCAGGAAGAACAGCAGCAGGTCGAGGACGGCGAAGGTGGCGAGGGTGCCGGTCTCCAGGACGAGGAGCAGCGCCACGAATGCCTTCGCCGAGCCGCCTTGAGGCATCCGGAAGTAGGTGTAGAGCGCGCAGAGGAACGTGAGCAGTGCGGTGAGGACGAGGAGGGGGAGCGAGATGCCGTCGACGCCGAGGTGGATCCGCACATCGAGCGCCGGAATCCAGCTGATGTCGGTCCTGGCCTGCATCGTCGCGGGGTGGTCGTGGTCGAAGCCGGCGGCCAGCGCGATGGCGAGGACGAGAACCACGCCGGTGACGGTGACGCCGTGCCGCAGCACGGCCTGCTCAGGGTCGCGGCCCTTCAGACCGGGAGGGGCCGGGAGCAGGGCGGCAGCTGAGCCCAGCAGGGGGAGGACGACCACGGCTGCGAGGAGGAGCTGCATGGCGGTGTCATTGATCAGGGCATTCACGGCTCACGCTCCGGCGGCGACGAGGACGGCGGCGATAGCCAGGACGACGGAGCCGGCGAGCAGGGCGCTGAGATAGGTCTGCACATTGCCGGTCTGGGCGCGGCGGACGGCGGCGCCGAGCAGGCGGGGGGCGGTGCCCGCACCGCGTACGTAGGTCTCGACGACCTCGCGGTCGAGGAAGGTGACCAGCCTGGCCGCGGCGCGCATGGGGCGGACGAACAGCGCGCTGTAGACGGCGTCGAGGTGGAAGCCGTGGGCGGCGTGCCGGTGGAGCGGGCCGAGGAGCAGACGGCCGGGATCGGCCGGATCCTGCGCCGAGGCGATGTCGCCGTAGACCGCTTCGTGGGTGGCGATGGCCTCGATCTCGGTGAGGGCGGGCTCGGCGTGGGCGTGGGCGGAAACTGCGCCGACCGGGATCCGGGGGGCGAGGGCGGTGGTGTGCCGCCACGCGGCGTAGGTGACCAGGCCGCCCACCAGAGCGACGCCGGTGCCCAGGACGGAGGTGGTGAGGGTCGGGTCGAGGGAGCGGCCGTCGAACCAGTCGGGGAGGAAGCCGACGCCGAGTCCGAAGGCGGTGGTGGGGACGAAGAGCACCCACAGCACGACATTCATGACGACGGGCTGCTTTCCGAGGTCGGGGGCGGGCACTCCCTTGCCGCGGAAGACGAGGAGCCAGAGGCGGGCGGCGTAGGCCGCGGTGAGGAGGGCGGTCAGCAGGCCGGAGACGAGGACGGTCCAGCCCGCAGCGCCGGGGATCTGGCCGACGGGGCCTGTGGCCTCGTGCCCGAGCGCAGCGGACTCGGCCGCACCCAGGACGGCTTCCTTGGAGAAGAAGCCGGCGAAGGGCGGGATGGCGGCGAGTGCGAGGAGGGCGACGGTCATGGTCCAGTACGCGTCCGGGATCCGCTGGGCCAGCCCACCCATCCGGCTCATGGCGGCGAGGGAGTTCGTACCAGCGGCGGCGATGATCACACCTGCGCCGAGGAAGAGCAGGGCCTTGAACGCGCCGTGTGAAAGGAGGTGGAAGACGGCGGCGCCGCGATCGCCGACCGCGAGGGCGCCGGTCATGTAGCCGAGCTGGCCGACCGTCGAATAGGCCAGGACACGCTTGACGTCGTCCTGGGCGAGGGCGGCGAGGGCCGAGCCGACCATGGTGACGGCGGCCATCACGGCGAGCACGATCAACGCCACCGCGGAGGAGGCGAAGACGGGCAGCAGACGGGCGATGAAGTACACGCCGGCGGCGACCATCGTGGCGGCGTGGATCAGCGCGGACACCGGGGTCGGACCGGCCATCGCGTCGGGCAGCCAGGTGTGCAGCGGGAACTGCGCGGACTTGCCCGCCACACCCGCGAGGAGCAGCAGCGCGATGAGCGTGGGGTGGTCCAGGCCGTCGCCGGAGACGGCGGCGGTGAGGATGCCGTTGATCCGGAAGGTGCCGGCGTCGGCGGCGAGCGCGAACAGGCCGATGAGGAACGGGACGTCACCGAGCTTGGTGACCAGGAAGGCCTTGAGGGAGGCGGAGCGGGCGGCCTTGGCCTCCCAGTAGTGGCCGACGAGGAAGTACGAGCAGATGCCCATGATCTCCCAGCCGACCAGCAGCACCATCAGGTCGCCGGAGTAGACGACGAGCAGCATCGCGGAGGTGAAGAGGGAGACCAGCGCGGCGTACGAGGGGTAGCGCGGGTCGTCGCGCAGATACCCGGTGGAGTAGATCTGCACGCAGGACGCGACGACTCCGACCAGGACGGCCACCAGCGTGGCGAACCCGTCGAGATGGAGCGCCAGATCGATCGGGACGGAACCGGTCGGGGTGAGCCGGGTCGCGGCGTCGATCGCCTCTCCCCCGCCCTGCCGGGAGGCGACGAGCACGGCGAGCACGGCGGCGAGCACGGTCGGCAGGACCGCGACGGGCCGTACGAATCCAGGTGCGTGGCGGCCGAGCAGGAGGCCGGCGGTGGCACCGAGGAACGGAAGGAGGGGGACGAGGACGGCGAGAGTCGTGGTCGTCACGCGGCGGCCTCTGCCTTCTGTGCCGTGTCGGGCTGTTGGGTTGCTGCTGTGTCGTCGCCCCCCGAGGCCTCGACGAGGTCGCGCAGCCGGTCGACGTCGGAGCTGCCGCGGTTCCGGTAGACGAGGAGGACGATCGCCAGGCCGATGCCGATCTCGGCAGCGGCGATGGCGATGATGAAGAGGGTCAGCGCCTGGCCGGCGTGCAGGGTGTCGCGGAGCCAGACGTCGAACGCGACGAGGTTGAGGTTGACCGCGTTGAGCATCAGCTCGACGGACATCAGGACCAGGACCGCGTTGCGCCGGGCGAGCACGCCGTAGAGGCCGACGGAGAACAGGAGGACGGCAAGGACGGCGGGATAGGCGAGATGCATCAGCTCTGCTCCTTGCCCTGGTCGGTGCCGCTCGGGGCGCTGCGCGTCGCGCTCGTGCCGTTGGGGGTCCGGTCCGTGCCGGAGTCGGGGGTCCGGTCCCTGCGGGACAGGACGATCGCGCCGACGAGCGCCGCGAGCAGCAGCACGGAGAGCGCCTCGAACGGCAGCACCCAGTACTGGAAGAGGATCTCGCCCGAGACCCTGGTCGAACCCTGGGACGGCCCGTCCAGGTCGATCCAGGTCGTACGGAAGGCGTCCACGACCACCCAGACGAGGGCGGCCGCGGCGCTGACGGCCACGGCGAGGGCGGCCCAGCGGTTGCCGGAATTCGCGTCCGGTGACCGGCCGATGGGTGCTTTGGTGAGCATCAGCCCGAAGAGAATGAGGACCACGACGGATCCGACGTAGATCAGCACCTGCACCCAGGCAATGAACTCGGCCGTGAGGAGGAGGTACTCGACGGCGACGCCGCCGAGCGTGACGACCAGCCACAGCGCGGCGTGCACCAGCTGCTTGGTGACGACGGTGACCAAGGCGGCACCGAGGGTGACGAGTCCGACGAGGAGAAAGGCGATTTCGACGCCGGTGGGCGAGAGGAAGCCGTGGCTTGTGGCTGCGAGCGTCACTCCTCCCCCTCCTGCCGGGCCTTCCCTTGCTCCTGCTGTTGTTCCTGCTGTTGCTCCTGCTGCTGTTCCTGTTGCGTCGGCCCCGGTTCCTGTTGCTGGGCGGCCTGTTCGGCGGTGGCGAGCTTGTCCGCCGTCTTGCGCGCCGCGCCGATCTCCTTCGGCTCCTCGGCGGCCGCGTCGAGTGCGGGCGGTGCGGGCACCGTCCACATCCACTCGCGGAGCTTCTCCCGCTCGTGGGTGAGGTCCCGGATGTCCTCTTCCGAGTACTCGAACTCCGGCGACCAGAAGAGTGCGTCGAAAGGACAGACCTCGATGCAGATACCGCAGTACATGCAGAGCGCGAAGTCGATGGCGAACCGGTCCAGGACGTTCCGGCTGCGCTCACGCCCGCCGGGGGCGGCCGGGGGCACCGTCTCCTTGTGGGAGTCGATGTAGATGCACCAGTCGGGGCACTCCCGGGCGCACAGCATGCAGACCGTGCAGTTCTCCTCGAACAGCCCGATGACGCCGCGGCTGCGCGGCGGCAGTTCCGGCTGCACGTCCGGGTACTGGGCGGTGTGCGACCTCCGCGTCATCGTGCGCAGCGTGACGGCGAGGCCCTTGACCAGGCCGCTGCCGGGAATGCCGGGCCGGGTGGGTGGCAGCGACGAGCGCCGGGTGGGCGGGAGAGACGCAGCCATCAGGAGATCACCACCTTGACGATGCCGGTGAGCGCGATCTGGGCGAGCGCGAGCGGAATGAGGACGGTCCAGGCGAGCTTCTGCAGCTGATCCTCACGCAGCCGCGGATAGCTGACCCGCAGCCAGATCACGCCGAAGGCGAGGATCGCGGTTTTGAGCAGCGTCCACAGCCAGCCGAGGCCGTCGGCCCCGAAGGGACCGTGCCAGCCGCCGAGGAAGAGGACGGTGGTCAGACCGCAGAGCACGATGATGCCCGCGTACTCGGCGAGCAGGAACAGCGCGAAGCGGAGTCCCGTGTACTCGGTGTACGCGCCGAAGATGATCTCGGAGTCGGCGACGGGCATGTCGAACGGCGGCCGCTGGAGCTCGGCGAGACCGGCGGTGAAGAAGACGACGCCGCCGACGATCTGCCACGGCACCCACCACCAGTGGAAGGCGTCGAGGATCCCGATGAGCGAGACGGTCCCGGCCGCCATCGCGACCGAACCGGCGGTGAGCAGCATCGGCAGCTCGTACGCCAGCAACTGCGCGGCGGTGCGCAGGCCTCCGAGAAGGGAGAACTTGTTCGCCGACGCCCAGCCCGCCATCAGCGACCCGAGGACGCCGACGCCCATCACGGCCAGGACGAAGAAGATCCCGGCGTCGACGACCTGGCCGACCGCTCCTTCCCCGGGACCGATGGGGATGGCGACGAGGACCAGAAGGTACGGCAGGAGCGCGACGGCGGGCGCGAGCTGGAAGATGCGGCGATCCGCCCCGGCGGGCACGACGTCTTCCTTCTGAGCGAACTTCACGCCGTCCGCGACGAGCTGGGCCCACCCGTGGAACCCACCGGCGTACATGGGTCCGAGCCGGCCCTGCATGTGCGCCATGACCTTGTGCTCGGTCTGGCCGACGATCAGAGGCAGCAGAAGGAAGGCCGCGAGGACGGCGAGCAGCCGCCAGGTGACGTCGAGGACGTCGCTCATACGGTCCCGCCTCCTTCGGGCTGGTTCTGGTCGTTCGGCGGGTGATCCGGCTCGTCACCGGATCCGGTCTCCGGCTTGGCCCCGGGTCCGGGCTCGGCGCCGGGCTTCGCCGTGTCATCGGGCTCGGCGCCGGGCTCAGCGGCGGATTCCTGCGGTGGGGCCTCGTCGAACGCGGGCCGCGCGTGGTGCCAGGGGGCGTCCGCGGAGCGCTTGCCCGCCGAAGGTCGCTCCGGCGCCGTGGTGCCGGCCGGGGCCTCAGCGGTCGCCGGAGCCTCAGCGGTCGCCGGGGCCTCAGTGGTCGCCGGAGTCTCGGACGCCGCCGCCTGCCGGCTCGCCGAGCCCTCGCTCGCACTTCGGGTACGCCGCGGCGGCCGCTCGCCCGCAGCCGTACGGGCACCACGGGCCGGGCGGGCGGGAGCCGGAGGCAACTGGCCCTTGAGCGGCCCCCACTCGTTGGGATCGGGCACGCCCGGCGGAAGCATCTGCCGTCGCTTCGGCCCGCCGCCCGCCGCCGACTCCCCCGGCTCCTTCGCCCCCGGCCACGCCTTCACGACCCGCGCCGCCAACACGAAGTCCTTGCGCAGCGGGTGGCCCTCGAAGCCCTCGGGAAGCAACAGCGGTATGAGGCCGGGGTGGCCGGTGAAGTCGACGCCGAACATCTCGTGCGTCTCGCGCTCGTGCCAGGCCGCACCCGCGTACACACCGGTGGCGGTCGGGAGCGCGGGCGCGTCGTGCGGCACGGTCGTACGCAGCAGCAGGCGGTGCGGCGGCGCGGACCCGACTGCGACGACGTGCGCGGAGACACGGAAGCCCAGGCCCGGCTCGTCGACCGCGCTCAGCCAGTCGAAGTAGGTGCAGCCGAGCGTGTCCCGGGCGGTCTCCAGAGCGGTGATCCACGCTGTCGGCGGGACGTCGACGGTCAGCAGGTCGTACGCGTCCTCGGCGCTCGCGCCCTCCCCGAACAACTCCTCGGCCCCGCGCGGCAGCCACCCGACGGGCGCTGCGACCACCGGCTCCGCCGCCGGCGAGGGCTCCGCGTCCTCGCCCGCGCGGGCCTGCTCCTGGGCCCCCCTCGGCTCCTCAGGCCGGGTCACTTCTCCCCCTCCCCATGATCGGGACCGGCATCGCCGGTACGGGGGCCCGCCTGCGCGTCGTCGGCGGCACCGGAAGCGGCATCGGAGGCGACGCCGGGGCGGGCGCCAGGTGCGGCCGGCCCGGACGACGAAGCGGTCTCGTCACCGGCCGGGGGCGGCTGGACCGGGCCGGAGACCAGGCCGCGGCGCAGGGCCGCGGTCGACGCCCGCCGTCCGGCGCCGTTCGCCGCGCCGCCGGCGCCCGCGCCCGCGCCGGAGGCGGATGCGGATGCGTAGCGATCGCCCAGCGACTCGCGGGCGATCTTCTCCTGAAGCTTGAGGATGCCCTGCAGCAGTGCCTCGGGGCGGGGCGGGCAGCCGGGGACGTAGACGTCCACCGGGATGACCTGGTCGACGCCCTTGGTCACCGAGTACGAGTCCCAGTACGGCCCGCCGCAGTTCGAGCAGGCGCCGAAAGAGATGACGTACTTCGGCTCGGGCATCTGCTCGTACAGCCGCTTCACCGCGGGCGCCATCTTGTCGGTGACCGTGCCGGAGACGATCATCAGGTCGGCCTGCCGCGGTCCGGGCGCGAACGGGATCACTCCGAGCCGGATGAAGTCATGGCGCGCCATCGAGGCCGCGATGAATTCGATGGCGCAGCAGGCGAGCCCGAAGTTGAAGACCCAGAGGCTGTAGCGGCGGCCCCAGTTCAGGACCACCTTCATGGGCTCGGGGGCGAGCCGCGCCAGGGGACCCAGCCGACGCCCCGCGACCGAGTCCCCGGTCGGCACGGTGGGCAGCGGTTCAGAGATCGGTGTCACGTCCATGCGAGGACGCCCTTCTTCCAGGCGTAGAGCAGACCCACAGCGAGGAAGCCGAGGAAGATGAGCATCTCCACCAGCGTCGTGCCGCCGTACCCCGGCGCGGCGAACACCGTCGCCCAAGGGAACAGGAAGATCGAGTCCACTGCGAAGATCACGTAAAGGAAGGCGTAGACGTAGTAGCGGACCTGCGTGTGCGCCCAGCCCTCACCGACCGGGTCCACACCGCACTCGTAGGTGAGCAGCTTCTCCCGGGTCGGTACCACGGGGCGGAGCAGCCGCCCGGCCCCGAAGGCCACGGCGACGAAGAGCACCCCCACCGCGGCGAGCAGACCGACCACCGAATAGCTCTCGAAGTAGTCCGCCGCCAGTTGGAGAGGTGCCGTGCGTACGGTCGGCTCGGGCACGTCCGTCCTCGCTCCCTGGCTGCTGCCTTCTTGTCTTGTTCGACGATCTGTACGGACGGAGTCTAGGCCCTGCCACAGCCAGTGTGAGCAGCAGTCTCACGTCCGTAGTGGGGTTATCCCTGCTGCCACCCACCTAACCACTCCACGGCGGTCGATGACCGGGCGGCCGGGAGGCCGACCCCTTGTCTCCTCCCGCTGTCTCCCCTCCCGGTCTCCTCCCTCCGCCGGATCCGCACGCGTCCGGATCCTGGAATGCTGGTGCCTGATCACGGTGGAGTCCAGGGTCGTGCAGGGCGGAGGCGGCAGGACGTGGTGGACAAGGGGGCGTGTGGTCATGGCCGGGGATTCGGCGGTCGACGACGACCCGGAACCGATCGTGCCGACCCGGTCACCGTACGTGGCGGGCAGGTGCGTGCGCTCTCGGCGCGGCGGCCCGGGGCGCCGGAAGCGGTACGGGCTCGATCCCGGCGGCAGTCACCAGCCACCGAGCCGCCGGACGCCGGGCCGCCGCGGGAAGCGGGCGCGCCTGGGCGGCCGTTCCGAGTGACGCAGATCACCGTCTTGTTCTGGCGGTGCTCACGCATCGCGATTCCTGACACTCTGTCGGCGCGCGAACAGCAGACACAGGGGGAGAACGTATCGTGACCAATCGACACATACAGCGGATCTCACTTCGCCGTCCACTATGTGACACTTCCAGGGAAGGCGAACCTCACCGACGTAGAGTGGCCACGGGAAACCGGTCGGTACGCCGTCGAGGACCGAGCCGCCGCCTCGAAGGAGGTCCAGTTCAGTGACCAGCCAGGTCAGCGCCCAGGCCGAGCAGGCCGAAGGGGCAGTTGTCGGGGAGCAGCGCAGTACCGGCAAGGAAGTCAGGCGTCTCGACCGGGTCATCATCCGCTTCGCGGGTGACTCGGGCGACGGCATGCAGCTGACGGGTGACCGTTTCACCTCGGAGACTGCCTCGTTCGGCAACGACTTGTCGACGCTGCCCAACTTCCCCGCCGAGATCCGCGCCCCCGCCGGGACCCTCCCCGGTGTGTCGTCCTTCCAGCTGCACTTCGCCGACCACGACATCCTCACACCCGGTGATGCACCGAACGTCCTGGTCGCGATGAACCCGGCGGCGCTCAAGGCGAACCTGGGGGATGTGCCGCGCGGCGCCGAGATCATCGTCAACACCGACGAGTTCACCAAGCGCGCCATGGCCAAGGTCGGCTACGAGACCTCTCCGCTGGAGGACGGCTCCCTGGCGGCCTACCACGTCCACCCGGTCCCGCTGACCACGCTGACCGTCGAGGCGCTGAAGTCCTTCGAGCTGTCCCGGAAGGAGGCGGAGCGCAGCAAGAACATGTTCGCGCTCGGCCTGCTGTCCTGGATGTACCACCGGCCGACCGACGGCACCGAGACCTTCCTGCGGGCCAAGTTCGCGAAGAAGCCCCAGGTCGCGGAGGCCAACGTGACCGCCTTCCGGGCGGGTTGGAACTTCGGCGAGACGACCGAGGACTTCGCCGTCTCCTATGAAGTCGCCCCGGCCTCCCACGCGTTCCCGCCGGGGACGTACCGGAACATCTCCGGGAACCTGGCGCTCTCCTACGGCCTGATCGCCGCCTCCCAGCAGGCGGACCTCCCGCTGTTCCTCGGCTCGTATCCGATCACCCCGGCCTCCGACATCCTGCACGAGCTGTCCAAGCACAAGAACTTCGGCGTGCGGACCTTCCAGGCCGAGGACGAGATCGCCGGCATCGGCGCCGCGCTCGGCGCGGCCTTCGGCGGCTCGCTCGGGGTGACCACCACCTCAGGCCCGGGCGTTGCGCTGAAGTCCGAGACGATCGGCCTTGCGGTGTCCCTGGAGCTGCCGCTGCTGATTGTCGACATCCAGCGCGGCGGCCCGTCCACCGGCCTGCCCACCAAGACCGAACAGGCCGATCTCCTCCAGGCGATGTACGGGCGCAACGGCGAGGCGCCGGTGCCGGTCGTCGCACCCGCCACCCCGGCGGACTGCTTCGACGCAGCCCTGGAGGCGGTACGGATCGCCCTGACCTACCGCACCCCGGTCTTCCTGCTCTCCGACGGCTACCTGGCCAACGGCAGCGAGCCCTGGCGGATCCCGGACCTGGACGAACTCCCCGATCTGCGGGTGCAGTTCGCGACCGGTCCCAACCACGAGCTGGAGGACGGCAGCGAGGTCTTCTGGCCGTACAAGCGGGATCCGCACACCCTCGCCCGGCCGTGGGCGATCCCCGGCACGCCGGGCCTGGAGCACCGCATCGGCGGCATCGAGAAGCAGGACGGCACCGGCAACATCTCGTACGACCCGGCCAACCACGACCACATGGTGCGCACCCGCCAGGCCAAGGTCGACGGCATCGAGGTCCCCGACATCGCCGTCGACGACCCCGGCGGTGACGCGACGCTCCTGGTACTGGGTTGGGGTTCGACGTACGGGCCGATCACCGCGGCCGTACGGCGCATCCGGGCCGCGGGGGGCGCGGTCGCGCAGGCCCACCTGCGCCATCTCAACCCGTTCCCGCGGAATCTCGGCGAGGTGCTGGGACGTTACGAGAAGGTGGTGGTGCCCGAGATGAACCTGGGACAGCTCGCCACCCTGCTCCGGGCGACGTATTTGGTCGACGCCCGCTCCTTCACCCAGGTGCGGGGCCTGCCGTTCAAGGCCGAACAGCTTGCACAGGCCCTTAAGGAGGCCATCGATGAGTGAGGCGCTGTCGCTGGTGCCCAAGGCCGAAGCCAGACAATCCATGAAGGACTTCAAGTCCGATCAGGAAGTGCGCTGGTGCCCCGGCTGCGGTGACTACGCCGTCCTCGCCGCCGTCCAGGGCTTCATGCCCGAGCTCGGCCTGGCGAAGGAGAACATCGTCTTCGTCTCCGGCATCGGCTGCTCCTCCCGCTTCCCGTACTACATGAACACCTACGGGATGCACTCCATCCACGGGCGCGCGCCCGCGATCGCGACCGGGCTCGCCGCCTCCCGCCGAGACCTCTCGGTCTGGGTGGTCACCGGTGACGGCGACGCCCTCTCCATCGGCGGCAACCACCTCATCCACGCCCTGCGCCGCAATGTGAACCTGAAGATCCTGCTGTTCAACAACCGGATCTACGGGCTCACCAAGGGCCAGTACAGCCCGACTTCCGAAGTCGGGAAGATCACGAAGTCGACGCCGATGGGGTCGCTGGACGCGCCCTTCAACCCGGTCTCGCTGGCGCTCGGCGCGGAGGCGAGCTTCGTGGCCCGAACCGTCGACTCGGATCGCAAGCACCTCACGCAGGTGCTCCGCGAGGCCGCCGCACACCCGGGTACGGCTCTGGTGGAGATCTACCAGAACTGCAACATCTTCAACGACGGCGCCTTCGAGGTCCTCAAGGACAAGGAGAAGGCCGAGGAGGCGGTGATCCGACTGGAGCACGGGCAGCCGATCCGCTTCGGCGCCCCGTTCCGGGAGGAGCAGGGAGGGGACGGCCTCGGCTCCAAAGGTGTCGTACGGGACCCCGCGACCGGCGACCTCAAGGTGATCGACGTGACGCAGGGGGCGGCGGATTCATTGCTGGTCCACGATGCCCACGCCGCCTCGCCGACGACGGCCTTCGCCCTCTCCCGCCTCGCCGACCCGGACACGCTGCACCACACCCCGATCGGGGTCTTCCGCAGCGTCGCCCGGCCCGTCTATGAGACGCAGCTGGCCGACCAGCTCGAGGCTGCCATAGAGCAGAAGGGCAAGGGCGACCTCTCGGCGCTGCTGCACGGCAACGACACCTGGACTGTCGTGGGCTGACCACCGGCCACCGGCCCCGACGCGTCACGCGGCCCGTCCCTGACTCGGCTCAGGGACGGGCCGCGTCGTCGTTCCCCCGCCCCGGCCGACTGTCATGACCGTATGGCGATACACGCATGACAGCGAACCCGTGCGGCGCTACCGTCGAGGGGTTGCCCCACCGCACCCGGGAGAGCGCCTTGGCACCGAAGCCGCCCACGCCGCGGGCGAGGAGCGAACACCGCGCCGGGCTCGGCTACGGCTTCGCCGCCTACGGCATCTGGGGTCTCGTACCGCTGTTCTGGCCACTGCTCAAGCCAGCGACGGCCGTCGAGATCCTGGCCCACCGCATGGTGTGGTCCCTGGCCGTCGTCGGGCTCATCCTGCTCCTCATGCGCCGCTGGGCCTGGGTGTCCGAGCTGCTGCGGCAGCCGAAGCGGCTCGGGCTGGTGGCGGTCGCCGCCGTCGTGATCTCCCTCAACTGGGGTTTCTACATCTGGGGCGTCAACTCCGGGCACGTGGTCGAGACCTCGCTCGGCTACTTCATCAATCCCCTGGTCACCATCCTGTTCGGCGTGCTCCTGCTGAAGGAGCGGATGCGCCCTGCCCAGTGGGCCGCCGTCGGCATCGGCGCGACCGCCGTCGCCGTCCTGACCGTCGGCTACGGACGCCTGCCCTGGATCGCTCTCGTCCTCGCCTTCTCCTTCGCGACCTACGGCCTGGTGAAGAAGAAGATCGGGCTCGGCGGGATCGAGTCGCTGGCCGCGGAGACCGCCGTGCAGTTCCTGCCCGCACTGGGCTTCCTGCTGTTCCTGGGTGCCCGCGGTGACTCCAGCTTCGGCCGCGAGGGCATGGCGCACGCCGTGCTGCTGGCGTCCTGTGGCCTGGTCACCGCCGTACCGCTGGTCTGCTTCGGGGCGGCCGCCATCCGTATCCCGCTCAGCACGATCGGCCTGCTGCAGTACCTCGCCCCGACGTTCCAGTTCCTGCTGGGCGTCGGGTACTTCCATGAGCGGATGCCCACCGAGCGGTGGGCGGGCTTCGCCCTGGTCTGGCTTGCACTCACCCTGCTGACCTGGGACGCCCTCCGGACCGCCCATCGCGGCCGGGCAGCGCTGCGGGCCGCGGAGGCGGAGCGAACCGCCGCGAAGACCGGGGCACCGGCGGAGGCTGATCCTTCGCGCGCCTGACGCGCCGTACGGCGGCTGGGGACCGATATTCGGGAGGGCATGTCCGGTTCGTGCCCTTGACGTGACGTCAGTGCGAGCAGAGCATCATGTTCGCGTCAAATCACTGCTTCAGCTCCATGCGCCCTGCGGTCGCCCAAACCGCGGGGCGTCCTGTTCATTCCGTCTCACTTCCGTTCGGAATTCGGAGCCCCCCACATGTCATCACCAACCCCCCGCACCCGTCACCGGCTCGCCCGAAGAGCGCGAATAGGCCGGTCCGTCATCGCGACCGTCGCGGCCGGGGCCGTCGCCGGGCTCATCGCGACCGCCCCCGGAGCGGCCGCCACGCCCACCACGCTCGAGGCGCCCGACATCCCGATCGCCAACGTCAAGGCACACCTGACGGAGTTTCAGTCAATCGCCAACGCCAACGGAGGCAACCGCGCACACGGCCGCCCCGGCTACAAGGCCTCGATCGACTACATCAAAGGCAAACTGGACGCAGCCGGTTTCACCACCACGGTCCAGCAGTTCACCTACAACGGCGCGACCGGCTACAACCTGATCGCCGACTGGCCGGGCGGCGATGCGAACCAGGTGGTCTTCGCCGGAGCCCACCTCGACTCCGTCAGCTCCGGTCCCGGGATCAACGACAACGGCTCCGGTTCGGCCGGGATCCTGGAAACCGCGCTCGCCGTCTCCCGCGCGAATCTCAAGCCCGCGAAGCACCTGCGCTTCGGCTGGTGGGGCGCGGAGGAGCTGGGCCTCGTCGGCTCGAAGCACTACGTCAACAACCTCCCGTCGGCGGAGCGGTCGAAGATCTCCGGCTATCTGAACTTCGACATGATCGGCTCACCGAACCCGGGCTACTTCGTCTACGACGACGACCCGGAGATCGAGAAGGTGTTCAAGGACTGGTTCGCGGGCAAGAACGTCCCCACGGAGATCGAGACCGAGGGTGACGGCCGCTCCGACCATGCGTCCTTCAAGAACGTGGGCATCCGGGTGGGCGGGCTCTTCACCGGAGCGAGCCGTACGATGTCCTCCGCCCAGGCGCAGAAGTGGGGCGGTACCGCGGGCCAAGCCTTCGACCCCTGCTACCACCGCTCCTGCGACACCTCGTCGAACATCAGCGACACGGCCATGGATCGCAACAGCGATGCCATCGCCCACGCGATCTGGACGCTGGGCTCGGCCGGCACGACGCCCGAGCCCGACTCGGTGTTCGAGAACACCGCCGACGTCTCCATTCCGGACAACGGCGCCGCGGTGACCTCCCCGGTCGAGGTCACAGGCCGTACGGGCAACGCCCCGGCGACCCTCAAGGTGGCCGTGGACATCAAGCACACCTGGCGCGGCGACCTGGTCGTCGACCTGCTCGCGCCGGACGGGACCGCGTACCGGCTGAAGAACTCCAGCGGCTCGGACTCCGCGGACAACGTCATCACCAGCTACACGACGGACGCCTCAAGCGAAGTCGCCAACGGTACCTGGAAACTCCGCGTCCAGGACGTGGCCGCCCAGGACACCGGCCACCTCGACAGCTGGAAACTCAGCTTCTGAGCCGTGTCCGCTATGCGACTCCGTCGCGTGGCGCAACCGCCGGCACACCTAGGGCCCGGACGTCCCCGCGACGTCCGGGCCCTGTCGTGTATCGCCCGCTGCCGCCCCTCACGCCGTGATGTCGCGGGTGGTGAACCGGGCCCAGGCCGCGGATCCGAACACCGCCGCGTAGCAGACCTGCAGACCGACGTTCTTGATCAGCTCGTCCCAGTAAAACGGATCCCGCAGCAGGTCCGCGAAGCTCAGCCAGTGATGCGGGAAGAGATACGGGTGGATTGCATGCAGCTGCGGGATCGTGTCGAGGATCTGAACGGTGATCAGCAGGCCCACGGTCGTTGCCATCGCGGCGATCCCGCTGCCGGTGAGCGTGGAGACGAACAGACCGAGACTCGCGACACCGATCAGTGAGACCGCGACGGCCGCCGCGACGCCCACGGACCGGACCAGGCCCTCCGTCAGGGACACGGTGGTCCCGGAGATCAGCGTGACCTCACCGAGCGGGAACAGCAACGCACCCGCGGCCAAGGCGGAGGCGGCCACCACCAGCGTGCCGGTGACGCAGAACGTCAGCGTGCACGCGTACTTGGTCAGCAGCAGCCTGGTGCGGCCCGCGGGCGCGACCAGAAGGTAGCGCAACGTTCCGGTGGCGGCCTCGCCGGCGATCGCATCACCCGCGACGACGCCGACGGCCATCGGCAGGAAGACGGGGAGAGTCGCGGCCAGCGCAGCGAAGACCAGGAAGAGGCCGTTGTTGGTGATCTGGGCCATGAAGGCAGGCGTGCCGCCTTCGCCCCGGCCGACCGAGCCGTCGCCAGCCGTCTCGATCTTCACGGCGATGCCGATGAGGATGGGTACGGCGGCGAGAACGCCCAGCAGGACAAGGGTCCGTCCGCGGCGGAAGGTCGTCCGCAGCTCGCTCCGGAACAGCCCGAGCGTGCGGTGCGGGGGCGTCCTGCCGCCCGCTTTCCTCGCGGCGGAGGCCGTCCCGCACTCAGCCCGCGACATCGAAGCCCTCCCCGGTCAGCGCGACGAAGGCGTCCTCGAGCGAGACCCGGTCGACTCCGAAGTCACGCACCCGTACCCCGGCCCTGACCAGTGCGGCGTTGAGGTCCGCCGGATCGGGGGGCTGTGCGGCGGGCAACTCACCGGTGATCCGGCCGTCGGTGAGCGTCAGATCCAGTACGCCGTGCTCCCTGAGGACGCGCAGGGCGTCGGCCGGATCAGGGGTGGTGACGGCGAGCCGGCCGTGCCGCGTCGAGAGCTCGTCGACCGTGCCCTGGACGAGCAGGCGGCCCTCCGCCATCACCGCCGCATGCGTGCACACCTGCTCGATCTCGTCGAGGAGATGGGAGGAGAGGAAGACGGTCGTGCCGTCGGCGGCCAGTTCGCGGATGAGCAGCCGGATCTCCCGCATGCCCTGCGGGTCGAGGCCGTTGGTCGGTTCGTCGAGCACGAGCAGCCGCCGCGACCGGAGCAGGGCAGCGCCCAGGCCGAGGCGCTGCTTCATGCCGAGTGAGTACGTCCGGGTCTTCCTTCCCGCGGCTGCGGCCAGCCCCACCCGTTCGAGGGCGGCCGTGACCCTAGCGGCACGGGTACGGGGGTCTGCGGTGGGCTCGGCGGCGTCGAAACGGGCGAGGTTGTCGCGGCCGGAGAGGAAGCCGTAGAGGGCGGGCCCCTCGATGAGCGCCCCCACGTCGGGCAGCACCTCCTGCGCGGCGTACGGCATGGGGCGACCGAGGACCCGGGCGCTGCCGGAGGTGGGCGCGACCAGGCCCATGAGCATCCGGATGGTGGTGGTCTTGCCGGAGCCGTTCGGCCCAAGGAACCCGAAGACGCTGCCGCGCGGCACGGCGAGGTCAAGGGAGTCGACGACGAGTCGGCGGCCCCGGTACCGCTTGCTGAGCCGACGCGTGACGATGACGTCCTCAACGTCATCATGGCCGGACTCCGCACCGCGCCCCGCGCCGCTGTAGGCCACGGCCGGTACGGGGCCGTGACCGCGCGGCGCGACCACAGGTACGGGCGGAGCGGGCGCGGGTGCCCCGCCGGCGGGACCCGCCGGTGCGCCCGGTGCGCGGACGTCCGCCTCGGTCGCGCATCCCGGGCGCCCAGACGGCTCGGGCTTGGGCGGTGGGGGCGCCTCGGACGCCCACGCGGGCCGGGGCGGCTGCGGCTTCGCGGGGGCGTGCCGGGTGCGGGCGCGGTGCTGCGGGTCGGCGGAAGGTTCCTCCATGGTGTGTCCCCCGTCGTCGAGTGCTCTGGGGCTGGGCGGCGGTACCGCCCGGCGACCATCCTGCCCCGAGCACTCCGCCGGACCGCTCTCCCCGGCGTTTCCCGGCGTGCCTCGGCTACGTGACGGTCCCTCGGCGGCGCAGCGCGTGCCATGCCTGGCGATCACGGCCCTCCGCAGCGCCGGGCCCCACCAAGCGCTGTGCGGCGCTCGGCGGGGCCCGATCCGGTGGCTACTTCGCTGCTTCCTCCGCGGCCTTCAGCAGCGCACTCTTGTCGACCGCGCCGACGTAGATCCCGTTCTCCGTCATCAGGGCGTTGACCAGGCGCGTGCTGAACACCGTCCCCGAGCCGAAGCTGCCCGTGACCTTTTCGCCGAAGCTGTCGATGAGCCGCGCCGCCTCGGGCGACCGACCGCCCTCGCCACTGCCGGCCTTGGGCAGGGACCGGCCGGACGCCGCACCCGGGCGGTCCGCGCCCGGTGCCGCCAACCGGACGACCGAGGCCCAGCCCTCGCCGGTCACCGTCAGCCCAGACAGCCCGGCCAGGTCCGCGGACGAGGGGTCGAGCGGGAACTCGACGTCCCTGTCCGGCCTGTCGGCCGCCCTGCCCCGCCCGTCGGGCCGCTGCTGCTCTCGCTGCTCCTTCTGCTCCGTGACCTCGGCGCCCTTCGGCGGAGTGAACTCGAAAGTCCGTGCCGCGGGCTTGGCAAAGTCCACCGACGTGAACCCGGCGTCGACCACCGGCTTGCCGCCGCTCCTGGGCGCGAGCGTGACCTTCAGCGGCAGGTGCTTCTCCGCGTCGACCGCGATCCGGATCGACCCGACCGTGGTCTCCGGCTGCTTGGGCTTGATCACCAGCTGGTACGCGTCCCGGCCCGCGACGTTCGCCGTGCCGTCGACCGTCACGGACGTGGTCTCGTCCACGGCCTGCAGGGCCTGCCGGGCCAGTTGCTGAGGCGTCACGTTCGCCAGCTTCGCCTCCGGCCCCTTCGTCGGTGGCGTGGCCGCGTCCCCGCCCGCCTTCCGGTCCTCCGGTGCCGTCGCGTGGTACGCGGAGTTGGTGGCCGAGTCGTACGCCCAGATCTCGTCCCCGTTGTGGATCAGGCTGTACTCGGCGGCGTCGTCGATGACCGAGAGCCGCTGCCTGTCCGGTCCGTCAGCGGCCACCCGCAGCGTGTGCGACCCCGACGCCAGCTCCATCACCTTGGCCTGCGGATCCGCGGCCGACGATCCGTCGCCCTTGCCGCCCTTGCCATAGAGGGCGCCGCCCGGACCGGCCCCCGGCAGCGTCGGCAGACCCAGATCCGTACTGATCTTCACCGTGCCGGACAGCTGCTGCACATCCGACGCGGCGATCTTCGCGATCAGGTCCTCGGCCGTGATCTTCGGCAGGTCGGGTGCACCTGAGCCGGCGAACGCGGGGACGAGTCCGATCGTCGCCGCCGCAAGCCCCGCCACCGCGACCGGGACGGCGTACCGCACTGCCCTGCGCCGTGGCGCCGCCGCCGCTGCCTCGTCCTCGGCGTCCCAGTCGTCGGTGACACCTGTCGGTCGCTTCCCTAGCATCTGCCCTACCTCCGTGGTCAGCGGCGGTTGATCGGTGAAGCCGTGGGCACTTCGCGCACATTGTCACCCGAGCCCGCCGCGCTTATGCGTTAATCCCATCAAATCGGCCACGTCGCGGCGTCCACCGACGGGATCAACTCCGCGTACGCCTACGGGATGAGACGCGTCGTCCGGCCGACGGGGGCGTACTGCGGGTGGGGGAGGAAAACCCTTGAGGGAAACGACATCAGACGGGCCGTCAACCCGCCCGGTGGACCACCGCGTCGCACAGCTCTTCGAGCGCGGACTTCGCCGGGCACGCCGGCAGCGGCGACAGGGTCCGGCGGGCCTCTTCGGCGTAGCGCACCGTGTCCCGGCGGGCCTGCTCCAGTGCCGGATGGGCACGCAGCCTGCGCAGCGCCTCCGCGTGCCGGGAGTCGTCCGTGAGGTCGCCGTCGAGCAGCTCGCACAGCTCCCGGTCGGCGGCCTCGCCCTTCGCCGCCCGGGCGCGCAGATGGAGGACGGGCAAGGTCGGGATGCCCTCACGGAGGTCCGTGCCCGGCGTCTTGCCGGACTCATGGCTGTCGCTGGCGATGTCGAGCACGTCATCGGCGAGCTGGAAGGCGGTGCCGAGCCGCTCACCGTACTGGGTGAGGATGGACACCATGCTCTCGTCGGCGCCGGACATCATCGCGCCGAATCGGCCGGAGACGGCGATCAGCGAGCCCGTCTTGCCCGCGATGACGTCGAGGTAGTGGTCGATCGGGTCCCGGCCGTCGCGCGGCCCCGCGGTCTCCAGGATCTGTCCGGTGACGAGCCGCTCGAACGCCTCGGCCTGGATGCGGACGGCGTCCGGCCCGAGGTCGGCCAGGATGTGGGAGGCACGGGCGAACAGGAAGTCGCCGGTGAGCACCGCGACCGAGTTGTCCCAGTTCGCATTGGCGCTGGGGACCCCGCGCCGAACGTCCGCCTCGTCCATCACGTCGTCGTGATAGAGCGTGGCGAGGTGGGTCAGCTCGACGACCACGGCGGACGGGACGACCCCCGGCGCGTGCGGGTCCCCGAACTGCGCGGCGAGCATCACCAGCAGCGGGCGGAACCGCTTGCCCCCGGCCCGTACGAGATGCTGTGCGGCCTCGGTGATGAACGGGACATCGCTCTTGGTGGCCTCCAGCAGGCCCTCCTCGACTGCCGTCAACCCGGCCTGGACATCGGCTTCCAGAGCCTGGTCCCGCACGCTCAGCCCAAACGGCCCGACGACGGTCACGAGGGGTTCTCCTGTCTGCGGACGACTAGGTGGAATGTCGATGTGTCGCTGTCACCACTGGCAGCGTAACCGGTCCCCTGTGGATCACCACGGGCGCCTGCCCCACCCGGCACGCGCGGCACCGGCCACGACACGAGCTCGGTCGGCGCACGTCGAGCAGCGGGCCGCGCGGCAGGCGGCCGGCCGCTTCGCCTCGACGCGGAAGCGGCGGTTCGGCGAGCCCGTGGCGTGCCGTCAGGACGTAATCTGGCTGCCCGGCCCCGGAGCCCGCACGGCGGACAGGAAGGCGAGGCAGCGATCCATGACCGAGCAGAGCCCGCTCGATCTCCCCGAAGACCACCCCTTCGGCCTGCACAACCTCCCCTACGGGGTGTTCAGCACGCCCGACGAGCCCGACCGCCACCGGATCGGCGTGCGGTACGGCGACCACGTCCTGGACGTCCACACGGCGTCGACCGCGCTCGGCTCCCCGCACGCCGACCTCCTCGCGCACCCGACGCTGAACGCGCTGATGGCCGCGGGCCGCGCCGTCTGGCAGGCCGTACGCGCCGACATCCGGACCTGGCTCGGCTATCCGGCGATCGAGCCCTTCCTGCACCCGCTCACCGGCGTCACCCTGCACCTGCCGATCGAGGTCGCGGACTACGTCGACTTCTACGCATCCGAGCACCACGCCACGAACGTCGGCCGGATGTTCCGGCCCGACGGGGATCCGCTCACGCCCAACTGGAAGCACCTGCCCATCGGCTACCACGGCCGCGCCGGAACCGTCGTGGTCTCCGGCACCCCGGTCGTACGCCCCAGCGGCCAGCGCAAGGCCCCCGCCGACGCCGATCCCACCTTCGGGCCCACCCAGCGGCTCGACATCGAGGCCGAAGTGGGCTTCGTCGTCGGCACCCCATCGGCGCTCGGCGAGCCGGTGCCGCAGACCGCCTTCCGCGAGCACGTCTTCGGAGTCTGCCTGCTCAACGACTGGTCGGCACGGGACATCCAGGCCTGGGAGTACGTCCCGCTCGGCCCGTTCCTCGGCAAGTCCTTCGCCACGTCCATCTCCGCCTGGATCACCCCGCTCGAGGCGCTGGACGCGGCCCGTACGGCCCCTCCGGCGCGGGACCACGCGCTGCTGCCCTATCTGGACGACGGCGACCTCGAGCCCGGCGGCCTGGACCTCCGGATCTCCGTCGCGATCAACGGCCACCCGATCGCCAACCCGCCCTTCTCGGCGATGTACTGGACGGCCGCTCAGCAGCTGGCCCATATGACGGTGAACGGGGCCTCGCTCCGCACGGGCGACCTCTACGCGTCCGGCACGGTCAGCGGACCACGCGTCGAGGAGCGTGGCTGCCTGCTGGAGCTGACCTGGGCGGGCCGTGACCCGGTGGACCTCCCGGACGGCAAGCGCACCTTCCTGGAGGACGGTGACGAGGTCACCCTCACCGCCTGGGCCCCGGGGCCGGGGACCGTACGGATCGGTCTCGGCGACGTCGTCGGCCGGATCGAGCCTGCCGTCTGACGCACGACGAGCGAGGGCCGGGGGCCACCCGACCGGCGGGGCCTCCGGCCTTCGCGTATCGCGGGAGCCGGACCAGTGGGTCAACGACGCGGGATGGCCACCGCGGCGGGGACACCGGACGTCAGCGGTCGCCGATCTGAGCCAGGACCTCGCGGGGACGGTTGGTGATCAGCGCCTCGACGCCGAGGCTGAGGCACAGCTCCACGTCCTCCGGCTCGTCCACGGTCCATACGTGCACCTGGTGACCGGCTGCGCGCAGCCGGCGCACCCGGTCGGGCCGGGCCCGTACGAGGTCGATGCCGGGGCCCGCGATGCGGACTCCTCGCGGGAGGGCCGTCGCCCGGCCCGGGAGCACGGCGCGTTCGGTGAGCAGTACGCGGGGCAGATCGGGGGCGAGCGCCCGCATTCTGCGGAGCGCGAGCCGCGAGAAGCTCATCAGCCGCACCCTCGGCGGCTGCCCCGGCCGGGTCCGGTGCAGTCCGAAGAGCCGCAGCTGCCGGACGAGTTCGCGCTCGACTCGGCCCGCCCAGCGCGTGGGGTGCTTGGTCTCGACGGCCAGACCGACCGGCCGGGGCGCGGAGGTGGCCAGGGCCAGCAGCTCATCGAAGGCAAGGATCCGGGCGGGCCCGGCGCCACCGCCCTTCCAGGAGCCGAAGTCCAGCCGGTCCAGCTCGTCCAGGGTCATGGCGGAAACGGCGCCGCGGCCACCGGACGTACGGTCCACGCGCCGGTCGTGGATGCACACCAGCCGGCCGTCGCCGGTCAGGCGGACATCGCACTCCAGCACATCCGCTCCGTCCGCGATCGCCTGCTCGTACGCGGCGAGGGTGTGCTCGGGCTGGTCGTGGGAGGCGCCCCGGTGGGCGACGACCTGGGTGATCCGGCCGGTGGGGATGACCGGTGCCCGGTCTTGGCGCTGGGTCTGTGGGAGGAGGTTCACCCGTCAGAGGGTGTCATCCGAGGGTGAACGGACAGCCAACGGCCCGCAATGCCAAGAAATGTCCTTTATGACACTTCGCACCACGGGCCGTGAGACGCCTCAGCCTGTCAGATCCGGTCGGCGGCGATCAGCAGATAGTGGAAACTGCCTTCCTTGTACGCGGCGAGGAACGGCTCCTCGATGCCGGTGGCCACCGAGGACTTCGCCCGTAGCTCCCAGTACGGGATGGTCGCGGCCGTCAGATCGACGACGTTGATCGGGACGAGGTTGTTGGCCGCCAGCGCCTTGAAGTACTCGCTTCTCGGGTGGATGTTGCAGGTGTAGTGCTCGTCGATCCGGCTCACAGCCTTGGAGCGGAGGCCCGTCACATCATTGGAGCACCCGGTGATGCAGACATAGCGGCCGCCGTACTCGAGCAGCCGGGAGAACTCCGCGAAGAGCTCGAACAAGTCCACATACATCGTGGTCTCGTTGGTCCAGATGGCTCTGCGGGAGCGGCTCGCGAGGCCGGTGTCCAGCATGTTGCGGAAGTGGAATCTGACGTGGTCGGTGACGCCCCGCTGCTCGGCCTGCTCGCCGGCGAAGCCGACCTGGTACTCCGAGATCGACACCCCGTCCACTTGGCAGCCGAAGCGCTGATGGGCCATGAAGCTGGTGCCGCCCCGGCCGGACCCGGCGTCCAGCAGGCGGCCCCCGGGGGACACCGGACCCAGGTGGTCGAGGAGCAGATCCGCCTGTGCCGTCTCGAGCCGGTGCAACTCGGCGATGATGCGCTCGTCCCGGGTGTCCTCCCGGCCGTCCAGTACGGAGGGGTCGTAGTCGCCGATCCCGTAATGGTGGTGGTAAAGGCCGTCGACGTCGCCGAGCCGCAGGTTGACCGGATCCTGCTGGTTAGTGTTCCAGTACTCCGCGACGGACTTCTGATACGCGGTGCGCAGGACGGTGGTAGGGGCGGATGTGGTGGCGGTCATGGTGGGGGGAACTCCTTGTGTTCGTAACGGGATCAGCAGACGTCGATTACGCGGTGCTGTAGCGGGCGCTGCCGGCGTGCCATTCGCGGTTGCCGCCCACCCAGGCCCACGTTCCGGCCAGGAAGCGGCGCAGCTCGGGGGAGCCGGTGAGGGCGAGGGCGGATGCCTCGGCCTCGTAGGTGTGCATCAGCTCGTCGTGGATCATGACGCTGCGCTCGACCGCTTCCTGCATCGAGCACTGCTCCTCGGCCGCGATCAGCATGGGCAGGCTGAAGTCCGAGGGACCTTCCTTGCCCATCGAGTACAGATCGTTCATGAGCACGGTCGCGGTGCCGGCCAGGTTGAACGCGCGGCGCACCCGTGGGTGGGCGAACTCGGCCTGCGGGACCTCGTAGCCGGCGACGGCGTCGACCAGCACCATGCACGGGACGAAGCTGTTCTCGTGCCGGTGCATCAGGTACTCCCAGACCGGCGGTGTGTGCCCGGCCGTATGCCAGACCGCCTCCTGGTTGTAGGCCACGAACATGATGGCCAGCTCATGGCGGAGCCGGCGCACCTGGGTCGTCGTGGCGTACCTGCCGAGGTTCTGCAGAGCGGAGCGGATGGCGACCATCACGGGGTCCTTCCGCACCACCTGCTCCAGCTGCGGCGCGTAACGCAGCGGGAGCTGGGCCTGGTCGATCACCGAATGGGCGATCGCCAGCCGCTGACCGAGCAGTTCGTGGTGGGCTTCCTCCACTTCGCCGTCGACATAGTGGTCGTCGACCGCCCACTCGGACAGCCCGCACTTCGCCGCGGCCAGCAACCGGTCGGGGTCGTCCGTCTCGGGATGGGCGAGCATCATGAGGCGTCCGAAGTTGGCCGAGCGGACCTTGTCGAGCTGACCGGGGTAGATCCCGACCTCCTCGGCCCACTCGACCAGCCGCTCGTTGACCACCTCGCCGAGGGCGGGGTCGTCGCGGACGGCGGGCGGACAGTACAGAACCAGCCCCGACGTATCGGAACTGCGCGACGACGCAGCACCCTCGGACCGCTCGCCGCCGCCCGCGAGCCGAGCGGCGGACGTGCCGAGTCCGGCGGGGCGGGTGGGCACCCGGGACTGGGCGCCCCGGGCGACAGCGCTCGGGTCGATGGCGGACGGCGCGGGGAGTTCGACCCTGGCCGCCGACGTGCCCAGACCGGTGGGCCCGGTGGGAAGCCGGGGTACGGCCGGAGCCGGTGCGGACTGCTCCGGCACGGACGGCGGCGCGGACGTTCCCGGCACGGACGCTTCCGGCAGGGACGCTTCCGGCAGGGACAGCTGTGGCACAGACCGTTGCGCGGGCGCAGCCTTCGGGTCCGACGGTCGCTCCTCGGCCGGCCCGGGGAGATCCCTCCTTCCGGGGCGTACCGGGTCGGACAACAGGGCACCCACCAGACGCGCCACCTCGTCCGCGGCCTCAGAGGCGGACATCCGGGACAGCAATGACACCGTCTCAGCCCTCCTTCACTGGTGGCGCGGAACGCTCAGCCACGCGGACGGACCTCGACGTTCTCCAGAATCCCGATGGCGTCCGGGACGAGCACCGCGGCCGAGTAGTAGGTGCTGACGAGGTACGAGATGATGGCCTTCTCATCGATGCCCATGAACCGCACGTTGAGGCCGGGCTCGACCTCGTCGGGAATCCCCGTCTGGTAGAGGCCGATGACGCCCTCGTTGTCCTCGCCGGTGCGCATCGCGATGATCGACGACGTCTGCTGCTCGGTGACCGGGATCTTGCCGCACGGGAGGATCGGTACGCCCCGCCAGGCGGGGATGTGGTGACCGTCGACGTCGACGCTGCCGAAGTAGATGCCCCGACTGTTGCACTCCTTGCCGAAGGCGGCGATGGCGCGCGGGTGGGCGAACAGGTACTTCGTCCCGCGCCGCATGCTCAGCAGGTCGTCGAGGTCGTCCGGGGTCGGCGGGCCGGACTGGGGCTGGATGCGCTGGTCGTAGTCGGTGTTGTGGAGCAGACCGAAGTCGGGGTTGTTGACCAGCTCCCGCTCCTGGCGCTCGCGCAGCGCCTCGATGGTGAGCTTCAGCTGCTGCTCGGTCTGGTTCATGGGCTGGTTGTAGAGATCGGCGATCCGGCTGTGCACCCGCAGCACCGTCTGCGCCACGCTCAACTCGTACTCACGTGGATTGAGTTCGTAGTCCGCGAACGTGGCCGGCAGGTCCGGCTCACCGGCGTGGCCGGAGAGAAACGCGATCTCGGCCTCGCCGGACTTGTTCGTCGGCCTGCTTCCGTTGGAGCTCATCTGCTCGACGTGGGACCGCAGTCTCGCGTGCTGGCCTGCCACCGCCTTGTACGCCGTATGCGGCAGCGCCAGCACCGTGGTCGGGGTCACCGCACGAGCCGTGAACTGCCACTTGCCGTTAGGACCCTGCAGCACCTGACCACCGAAGGTGTCGCCGTCGGCCATTCGTCCCAGGACCGTCTCGTCGCCGTACTTCCCGGTGCCGACCTGCTCCACCCTGCCGTGGGCGATCAGGAAGACGTGATCCGCCTTCCTGCCCTCCTGCACGATGACCTGGCCGGGGGCGAACTCCTTCTGGACGAACTTGTCGGCCAGCGCCCCCAGCGCCATGGGGTCGTCGAACCCGTGCAGCAGGGGCAGCTCGGCAAGCTCCGCGGGAACGACCTTCACCTTGGAGCCGTTCTGGACGAACGTCACCCGCCCGTCCCCTAGGGCGTACGACAGTCGCCGGTTCACCCGGTAGGTTCCGCCGGGCACATGAACCCACGGCAGTTTTCGCAGCAACCACCGCGAACTCTTCCCCTGCATCTGCGGCTCGGACTTGGCCGTCGTCGCAAGGTTCCGCGCCGCCGCCGTGCTGAGGCTCTGCCGCTCCTGCTCCTGCACATCCGCCGCTGGGGCAGTACTCGTCTCGACCGACATCGCTTACCTCTCTCTTCGCATGATCACGATCGGTGATCAGATGCAATCGCACAGCAATCTCCGCTGCGAACAGGCACGCGGAACGGCCCGAGGCGAACCCGCGAACAGCGCGCCCCCCAAAGTGCGCTGCGCGCGCCCCCGCACGACGGGGAAACGAAGAAGCTCCCAGGTCAGCTGACCTGGGAGCTTCCTGCCCGAAGCGGCGACGAGCGCTACCGCACGAACACCCCTGCCTGGCTCGCCAGGTCGAGGAAGTACTGCGGAGCGACGCCCAACACCACCGTGACCGCGACACCCAACGCGATCGCCGTCATCGTCAGCGGGCTCGGCACCGCGACCGTCGGCCCCTCCGGCTTCGGCTCGCTGAAGAACATGAGCACGATCACCCGGATGTAGAAGAACGCCGCGATGGCGGAGGCGATGACGCCCACGATGACCAGCGCCCCGGCACCGCCCCCCGCCGCCGCCTTGAAGACCGCGAACTTCCCGGCGAATCCGGAGGTCAGCGGGATACCGGCGAAGGCCAGCAGGAAGATCGCGAAAACCGCGGCCGTCAGCGGCGACCGCCGCCCCAGCCCCGCCCACTTGGAGAGGTGGGTGGCCTCGCCCCCGGCGTCGCGCACCAGCGTGACCACCGCGAAGGCGCCCAGGGTCACGAAGGAGTACGCGGCCAGGTAGAAGAGGACCGACGAGATGCCGTCCGGGGTGGCGGCGATGACACCCGCGAGGATGAAGCCGGCGTGCGCGATCGAGGAGTACGCCAGCAGCCGCTTCACATCGGTCTGGGTGACGGCAACGACCGCACCGAACAGCATGGTGACGATCGCCACGCCCCACATCACCGGCCGCCAGTCCCAGCGCAGGCCCGGCAGCACGACGTACAGCAGCCGCAGCAGCGCACCGAACGCCGCGACCTTGGTGGCCGCGGCCATGAAGCCGGTCACCGGGGTCGGGGCGCCCTGATAGACGTCGGGCGTCCACATGTGGAAGGGCACGGCGCCGACCTTGAAGAGCAGGCCCATCAGCACCATGGCACCGCCGATCAGCAGCAGCGCGTCGTTGCCCATGGTCCCGGCGAGGGCCGGAGTGATCTCCCGCACCGTGCCGTCGACGACCTCGGCGATCCCGGCGTACGTCACCGTGCCCGCATAGCCGTAGAGCAGCGCGATGCCGAACAGCATGAAGGCGGAGGAGAAGGCGCCCAGCAGGAAGTACTTCACCGCTGCCTCCTGCGAGAGCAGCCGCTGACGGCGAGCCAGCGCGCACAGCACGTACAGCGGCAGGGAGAAGACCTCGAGGGCGACGAAGAGGGTCAGCAGGTCGTTGGCGGCGGGGAAGATCAGCATGCCGCCGACCGCGAACAGGAGGATCGGAAAGACCTCGGTCGTGGTGAACCCGGCTTTCACGGCGGCCTGTTCCGCCGTGCCGCCCGGCACGGCACCGGCCTGCGCGGCGAACGAATCGACATGCTTGCCGTGTTCCTTCGGATCGAGCCGCCGCTCGGCGAAGGTGAAGAGCGCCACCAGGGAGACGAGGAGGATCGTGCCCTGCAGGAAGAGCGCCGGGCCGTCGACCGCGATCGCGCCCATCGCGGCGATCCGCGACTTCTCCGTCGCGTAACCGCCCACCGCCAGCCCCACGACGGCCGCGAAGGCGGCTGCGAGACCGACCAGCGACAGCAACAGCTGGGCGTAGTACCGGCTGCGGCGCGGCAGGAATGCCTCCAGGAGCACGCCGATGACGGCGGCGCCGAGCACGATCAGGGTGGGGGCCAGCTGCCCGTACTCGATGTCCGGGCCCTGGATCTTCTCCGGAGCCTGGGCCGCCGTTGTCCACAGGCTGTGGACAACACTTGGGTCTGCCACGGCGATCACTTCGCGGCCTCCACGTCTCGTACCGGAACATCAGGCTTGGGGTCCGTCTTCTGGACGTCCGAGAGGGTGTAGTCCACCGCCGGGTTCACGAGGTCGGTGACCGGCTTCGGGAAGACCCCCAGGAAGATCAACAGGGCGACCAGCGGGGCGACGACCACGAGCTCCCGGACCTTGAGATCGGGCATGCCCCGCACCTCGGCCTTCACCGGGCCGGTCATCGTGCGCTGGTAGAGCACCAGGACGTAGAGCGCGGCCAGCACGATGCCGAAGGTCGCGATGACAGCGAGCGCCGGATAGCGGCTGAACGTGCCGACCAGCACCAGGAATTCACTGATGAAGGGCGCGAGGCCGGGCAGCGAGAGCGTGGCGAGACCACCGACGAGGAAGGTGCCCGCGAGGACCGGCGCGACCTTCTGCACCCCGCCGTAGTCGGCGATGAGCCGCGATCCCCGTCGCGAGATCAGGAAGCCGGCCACCAGCATCAGGGCTGCAGTGGAGATCCCGTGGTTGACCATGTAGAGCGTGGCCCCACTCTGCCCCTGGCTGGTCATCGCGAAGATGCCCAGGATGATGAAGCCGAAATGGGAGATCGAGGCGTACGCGATCAGCCGCTTGATGTCTCGCTGGCCGACCGCGAGCAGTGCTCCGTAGACGATGCTGATGACGGCCAGCACCAGGATCGCGGGCGTGGCCCACTTCGACGCCTCCGGGAAGAGCTGGAGACAGAAGCGGAGCATCGCGAAGGTGCCGACCTTGTCGACGACCGCGGTGATCAGTACGGCGATGGGTGCAGTGGACTCGCCCATCGCGTTCGGCAGCCAGGTGTGCAGCGGCCAGAGCGGCGCCTTCACCGCGAAGGCGAAGAAGAAGCCGAGGAACAGGGCGCGTTCGGTGACCGTCGCCATGTCGAGCTCTCCGCCGGCCCGGGCCTCGACGATCCCCTGGAGGGAGAACGTGCCGGTGCCGAGGTCGTCGGCGGTGACCGCGAAGAGCCCGATGACGGCGGCCAGCATGATCAGACCGCCCGCGAGGTTGTAGAGCAGGAACTTCACCGCGGCGTACGACCGCTGCCGGCTCGCTTCCTCCTCACCATGCGGGTGTGCCCGGTCCCCGAAGCCCCCGATGAGGAAGTACATCGGGATCAGCATGGCTTCGAAGAAGATGTAGAAGAGGAAGACGTCGGTGGCCTCGAAGGAGATGATCACCATCGCCTCGACCATCAGGACCAGCGCGAAGAAGCCCTGGGTGGGCCGCCACTTGCGGCTCACCTTCTCCTCGAGGGGGTCGGCGTCGTGCCAGCCGGCCAGGATCACGAAGGGGATGAGGAGCGCGGTCAGCCCGATGAGCGCCACCGCGATGCCGTCCACGCCCAGCGAGTACCGGACCCCGAAGTCCTCGATCCAGGCATGCGACTCGGTGAGCTGGTAGCGGGCGCCACCGGGGTCGAAGCGTACGAGCACGACCGCCGCCAGCACGAGCGTGGCGAGGGAGGCCAGCAGCGCGACCCACTTGGCGGCGGTGCGGCGCGCGGCGGGGACGGCGGCAGTGGCGATCGCGCCGAGCGCCGGCACCGCCGCCGTTACCGTGAGCAGGGGAAATGACATCTATCAGACCGCCCTCACCAGCAGGGTGGCGGCGATCAGGACCGCCGCACCGCCGAACATCGAGACCGCATAGGAGCGGGCGAAGCCGTTCTGCACCTTGCGCAGCCGGCCCGAGAGACCGCCGACCGAGGCCGCGGTCCCATTGACCACACCGTCGACGAGCGAGTGGTCGAGGTAGACCAGACCCCGGGTGAGGTACTCCCCGGGCTTGACCAGGGCCACATGGTTGAAGTCGTCCTGGAGCAGATCGCGGCGGGCCGCCCGGGTGAGCAGCGAGCCGCGCGGCGCGGTGACCGGCACGGGCGCGCGCCCATACTGCGCCCAGGCCAGCGCCACACCGACGAGCAGGACCACGACCGTCGCGGAGGTGACGGTGGCGGCGCTCAGCGGGGAGTGACCGTGCTCGAACTCGGTCACCGGCTTGAGCCAGTTGACGAACGCGTCGTTGATGCTGAAGAGCCCGCCCGCGAAGACCGACCCGAAGGCGAGCAGGATCATCGGGATCGTCATGGACTTCGGTGCCTCGTGGGGGTGCGGCATCTCGCCGGGGTGCACCTCGATACCGGGCTCGACACTCGGCACCTTGTCCGGGTCGGGTGCGGGCTGCCACCGCTTCTCGCCGAAGAAGGTCAGCAGCATCACTCGGGTCATGTAGTACGCGGTGATGGCCGCGCCCAGCAGCGCCGCGCCGCCGAGGATCCAGCCTTCCGTACCACCCTTGGCGAAGGCCGCTTCGATGATCTTGTCCTTGGAGAAGAAGCCGGACAGGCCCGGGAAGCCGATGATCGCCAGATAGCCGAGCCCGAAGGTGACGAAGGTGATCGGCATGTACGTCCGCAGGGCGCCGTACTTTCGCATGTCGACCTCGTCGTTCATGCCGTGCATGACCGAGCCCGCGCCGAGGAAGAGCCCGGCCTTGAAGAAGCCGTGGGTGATCAGGTGCATGATCGCGAATGCGTAGCCGATCGGGCCGAGGCCCGCCGCCAGCATCATGTAGCCGATCTGGGACATCGTCGACGCGGCGAGCGCCTTCTTGATGTCGTCCTTCGCGCAACCGACGATCGCCCCGAAGAGCAGCGTGACGGCGCCGACGGTCACCACCGCGAGCTGCGCGTCCGGCGCCGCGTTGAAGATCGCCCCGGACCGGGTGATCAGATAGACGCCGGCGGTCACCATCGTCGCGGCGTGGATCAGCGCCGAGACGGGGGTCGGGCCCTCCATCGCGTCACCGAGCCAGGACTGCAGCGGCACCTGGGCGGACTTGCCGCAGGCACCGAGCAGCAGCATCAGGCCGATGGCGGTCACCGTGCCCTCGCCGGTCGCACCCACCGAGGCCAGCACCGGTTCGAAGGCGAAGGTCCCGAAGGTCACGAACATGATCATGATCGCGATGGACAAGCCCATGTCGCCGACCCGGTTGACCAGGAACGCCTTCTTCGCCGCCGTGGCCGCGCTCGGCTTGTGCTGCCAGAAGCCGATGAGCAGGTACGAGGCCAGGCCGACGCCCTCCCACCCGACGTACAGCAGCAGGTAGTTGTCGGCCAGGACCAGCAGCAGCATCGCCGCGAGGAAGAGGTTGAGATAGCCGAAGAAGCGACGGCGGCGCTCGTCGTGCTCCATGTAGCCGATCGAGTAGAAGTGGATCAGCGAACCCACTCCGGTGATCAGCAGCACGAAGGTCATCGACAGCTGGTCGAGGCGGAAGGCCACGTCCGCCTGGAAGCCCCCGACCGGGATCCAGCTGAACAGGTGCTGGCCCAGGGTGCGTTCCTCGCCGCCGAGGCCCAGCATATGGGCGAACAGCACCGCGCCGATCACGAAGGACACGGTGGCCATGGCGCAGCCGATCCAGTGCCCGGTGCGGTCCAACCGCCGCCCGCCGCACAGCAGTACGGCCGCACCGAGCAGTGGGGCCGCGACGAGCAATCCGATGAGGTTCTCCACTGTTGCGACCCCTTACAGCTTCATCAGGCTGGCGTCGTCGACCGAGGCCGAGTGGCGGGCACGGAAGATCGTCACGATGATCGCCAGGCCGACCACGACCTCGGCCGCGGCGACGACCATCGTGAAGAACGCGATGATCTGGCCGTCGAGGTTGCCGTGCAGCCGGGAGAAGGCGACGAAGGCCAGATTGCAGGCGTTCAGCATCAGCTCGACGCACATGAAGACGACGATCGCGTTGCGCCGGATCAGCACGCCTGCCGCCCCGATGCTGAACAGCAGGGCGGCGAGGAAGAGGTAGTTGACCGGATTCACTTGCTGGCCTCCTCGGAACGCTCGTACCGTCCGAGCCGCTCCTCGGCGCGCTGCTCGAGCGCGGCGAGTTCGGCGAGCGACTGCCGGGACACATCGCGGATCTGGCCGCGGGCGCGCAGCGTCTGGCTGACGGTGAGCTCCGACGGCGTGCCGTCCGGCAGCAGGCCCGGGATGTCCACCGCGTTGTGCCGGGCGTAGACCCCGGGCGCGGGCAGCGGCGGGACCTGCTTGCCTTCACGGACTCGGGCCTCGGCCTGCTCGCGCTGGGACGGGGCGCGCTCGGCGCGCTCGCGGTGGGTGAGCACCATCGCGCCGACGACCGCGACGATCAGCAGGGCGCCGGTGAGCTCGAAGGCGAACACGTACTTGCTGAAGAGCAGCGCGGCCAGGCCCTCGACATTGCCGCCCGCGTTCGCCCGGCCGATGCCGTTGAAGGTCTCGATCGAGGCGTTGCCGATCCCGGCGATCATCAGGATGCCGAACCCGAGCCCGCAGATCGCCGCCAGCCAGCGCTGGCCCTTCAGGGTCTCCTTGAGCGAGTCGGCGGCGGTGACGCCGACCAGCATGACGACGAAGAGGAACAGCATCATGATCGCGCCGGTGTAGACGACGATCTGGACGACGCCGAGGAAATAGGCGCCGTTGACGAGGTAGAAGACCGCCAGGACGATCATGGTGGCGGCCAGGCACAGGGCACTGTGCACGGCCTTCTTCATCCAGACGGTGCACAGGGCCCCGATGACGGCGACGACCGCCAGAATCCAGAACTGCACGGCCTCGCCGGTGGAGGTCATGGTGGCCGCGAGGTTCATGCGTCCACCCCCTGGTCTTCGGGCCGGGCCGAAGACCCTTCGGACTCCGGCTCTTCGCCCTCGCTCACGGCCACCTGCCGCTCCGTGCCCGTTGCCGCCTCGGTGACGAGCCCCCGGTAGTAGTCCTGCTCCGTCATCCCTGGATAGATCGCGTGCGGAGAGTCGACCATGCCCTCCTCCAGGCCCACGAGCAGCTCCTCCTTGGTGTAGATGAGCGACTCGCGGGTCCGGTCGGCGAGCTCGTATTCGTTCGTCATCGTCAGCGCCCTGGTCGGGCACGCCTCGACGCACAGCCCGCAAAGAATGCAGCGCAGATAGTTGATCTGGTAGACGCGGCCGTATCGCTCGCCGGGCGAGTAGCGCTCCTCGTCGGTGTTGTCCGCGCCTTCCACGTAGATCGCGTCGGCGGGGCAGGCCCAGGCGCACAGCTCGCAGCCGATGCACTTCTCCAACCCGTCCGGATGACGGTTGAGCTGGTGCCGGCCGTGGAAGCGCGGTGCAGTGGGCTTCTTCTCCTCCGGGTACTGCTCGGTCAGCCGCTTCTTGAACATGGCCTTGAAGGTCACGCCGAAGCCGGCCACGGGGTTCTGGAACTCACCCACCGTCAGCCTCCTTTCCGTCACTGTCAGTATCCGGCCCGCCACTGACAACCAACTCGCGCTGGCTGCGCGACCGTCGGCGCGGAACTGGCGGCAGAGTCTGTCCGGGCAGCGGCGGCACCGGGAAGCCGCCCGCCATCGGGTCGAACTCGGGCGGCGGTCCGCCCTCCGCCTCCGCCGCCCTCGCGCCCCGGTCGCGGAAGACGTCGACGACGAAGGAGAGGAGCAGGAGCGCGATGACCGCACCGCCGATGTACAGCACGATCTGCTGGAAGTCGTAGTTCTCGTTGCGCAGCGCCCGCACCGTCGCGACGAGCATCACCCAGACCGCCGAAACCGGGATGAGGACCTTCCATCCGAGTTTCATCAGCTGGTCGTAGCGGACCCGCGGGAGCGAGCCGCGCAGCCAGATGAAGAAGAACAGCAGCAGCTGCACCTTGAGCACGACCCAGAGCAACGGCCACCAGCCGTGGTTCGCACCCTCCCAGAACGCGCTGATCGGGTACGGGGCCCGCCAGCCGCCCAGGAAGAGGGTGACCGCCAGAGCCGAGACGGTGACCATGTTGACGTACTCGGCGAGCATGAACATCGCGAACTTGATCGACGAGTATTCGGTGTTGAACCCGCCCACGAGGTCGCCCTCGGACTCCGGCATGTCGAACGGCAGGCGGTTGGTCTCGCCGACCATCGACACGATGTAGATCAGGAACGAGACCGGGAGCAGGACCGCGAACCAGCGGTCCCCCTGCGCCTCGACGATCGCGGAGGTCGACATCGACCCCGAGTAGAGGAAGACGGCGGCGAAGGACAGGCCCATGGCGATCTCGTAGGAGATCAGTTGGGCGGCGGAGCGCAGGCCGCCGAGCAGCGGGTAGGTCGAGCCGGAGGACCAGCCTGCCAGCACGATCCCGTAGAAACCGACGGACGCCACCGCGAGGATGTAGAGGACGGCGATCGGGAGGTCGGTGAGCTGCATCGCGGTGCGCTGGCCGAAGATCGAGACCTCGTTGCCCGCCGGCCCGAACGGGATCACCGCGATCGCCATGAACGCCGGGATGGCGGCGACGACCGGCGCCAGCACGTAGACCACCTTGTCCGCGCGCTTGACGACCACGTCCTCCTTCAGCATCAGCTTGATGCCGTCCGCGAGGGACTGGAGCATCCCCCACGGTCCGTGGCGGTTGGGGCCGATGCGCAGCTGCATCCAGGCGACGACCTTGCGCTCCCAGACGATCGAGAAGAGCACGGTCAGCATCACGAAGGCGAAGCAGAACACCGCCTTCAGCGCGATCAGCCACCAGGGGTCCCGTCCGAACATGGACAGGTCCTCCTGGGCCAGCACGGTCTCGGCCCTGAAGGCCGGGATTGACCTCACGATCGCACCTCCGGCGTCTCCGGGCCGCTGCCAGAATCGGCGGCGGCCTCGTGTGCCTGCGGGCCCGCGGCATCGGCACTCGCACCGGCACCGATCCGGACGAGCTCACCCGGGCGTGCACCGGTATCGGCCGTGACGCCGCCGCCGACGGAGTTCATCGGCAGCCAGACGACGCGGTCGGGCATCGACGTGATCTGCAGCGGGAGTTCCACGGACCCGGCCGGTCCTGAGACCCGTACGCTCCGGCCGTCCGCGACGCCCGCCTCCTTCGCCGTGGCGGCCGAGAGCCGGGCCACGGCCGCGTGCCGGGTCGCGGCCAGTGCCTCGTCACCGGTCTGAAGCCTGCCCTGGTCGAGCAGCAGCCGATGCCCGGCGAGCACGGCCTCGCCCGCGCCGGGGCGGGGAGCCGGCTGCGGACGTTCCGCGGGGCCGGTGGCGTACGGGCCCTGCCAGGCGCCCAGCCGCTCCATCTCCCGCCGGATGGTCCGCACATCCGGCAGCCCCAGGTGCACGTCGAGTGCGTCCGCGAGCATGTGCAGCACACGGGCGTCGGGGAGGGGCTGGCGCCGGGCCATCTGGTCCGGCTTGAGCGCGGTCTCGAACGGCCTGGCCCGGCCCTCCCAGTTGAGGAACGTGCCGTCCTTCTCGGCGACGGCGGCGACCGGGAACACGACGTCGGCCCGGTCGGTCACCTCGCTCGGCCGCTGCTCCAGGCTGACCAGGAAGCCGACGTCGTCCAGCGCCTGGAGTGCCCGGGCCGGGTCCGGCAGATCGGCGACCTCGACGCCCGCGACGACCAGGGCGACCAACTCGCCGGTGGCCGCGGCCTCGACGATCTGCCCGGTGTCACGGCCGTGCCGGTGCGGGAGCCCGGCGATGCCCCAGACGGCGGCGGTCTCCTCGCGGGCGCGCGGGTCGGTGGCCGGGCGGCCGCCGGGCAGCAGCCCGGGCAACGCACCCGCCTCGACCGCACCGCGCTCGCCGGCCCGGCGCGGGATCCACGCGAGCGTGGCACCCGTCGCGGTGGCGGCCCGTACGGCGGCGGTCAGTCCGCCCGGAACGCCGGCCAGTCGCTCACCGACGATGATCACTGCGCCGTCGGCACGCAGCGCCTCCGCCGCCTTCTCCCCTTCGCCGTCGAGCCCGTTCCGGGCCGCGAGAGCGTTGAGCCAGTCGGGCTCGGTGCCGGGCGCGGCCGGGAGCAGGGTGCCGCCCGCCTTGGTCAGACCGCGGGTGGCGTGCGTAGCAATGGCGAAGGTGCGCTGACCGTGGGTGCGCATGCCCTTGCGGAGCCGGAGGAAGACGCCGGGCGCCTCCTCCTCGGACTCGAAGCCCACCACCAGCACCGCCGGGGCCTTCTCCAACGCGGTGTACGTGACCCCGCTGCCGTCCAGATCCCGGCCGCGGCCGGCGATGTGCGCGGCGAGGAAGTCGGTCTCCTCGGCGCTGTGGACCCGGGCCCGGAAGTCGATGTCGTTGGTGTCGAGCGCGACCCGGGCGAACTTGGCGTAGGCGTAGGTGTCCTCGACCGTGAGTCGGCCTCCGGTCAGCACGCCGGTACGCCCCTTGGCTGCCGCCAGTCCCTTGGCCGCCGCCTCGAGGGCCTCCGGCCAGCTCGCGGGCTCCAGCTCGCCGGACTCCGCGTTCCGTACCAGCGGCGTGGTCAGCCGGTCCCGCTGCTGCTGGTAGCGGAAGGCGAAGCGGCCCTTGTCGCAGATCCACTCCTCGTTGACCTCGGGGTCGTCGCCCGCCATGCGACGCATGACCTTGCCGCGCCGGTGGTCCGTGCGGGTCGCGCAGCCGCCCGCGCAGTGCTCGCAGACGCTGGGCGAGGAGACGAGGTCGAAGGGGCGGGAGCGGAACCGGTAGGCCTTGGAGGTGAGGGCCCCCACCGGGCAGATCTGGATGGTGTTGCCGGAGAAGTACGACTCGAAGGGCTCGCCCTCGCCGATGCCGACCTGCTCCAGCGCGCCCCGCTCCAGCAGCTCGATCATCGGGTCGCCCGCGATCTGCTGCTGGAAGCGGGTGCAGCGGGCGCACAGCACGCAGCGCTCGCGGTCCAGCAGCACCTGCGCGGACAGCGGGACCGGCTTCTCGTACGTCCGCTTCCGGCCCTCGAACCGGCTGTCGGCCTGGCCGGCGCTCATCGCCTGGTTCTGCAGCGGGCACTCGCCGCCCTTGTCGCAGACCGGGCAGTCCAGCGGGTGGTTGATGAGCAGCAGCTCCATCACACCGCGCTGGGCCTTCTCGGCGACGGGCGAGGTGAGCTGGGTCTTCACCACCATCCCGTCCGTGCACGTGATCGTGCAGGAGGCCATCGGCTTGCGCTGGCCCTCGACTTCGACGATGCACTGGCGGCAGGCGCCGACGGGGTCGAGCAGCGGATGGTCACAGAAGCGCGGGATCTCGATGCCGAGCAGCTCGGCCGCCCGGATCACGAGCGTCCCCTTGGGCACGGAGATCTCGATGCCGTCGATGGTGACGGACACCAGGTCCTCCGGCGGGACGGCGGCGCCTTCCCCTCCGGAAGAGGTGGCGGAGGACGTCGTGACGGTCATGCGGACACCTCCCTGTGGGGGTTCTTCTCGTCTGCCCAGACAGTGGATTTCGCCGGGTCGAAGGGGCAGCCGCGGCCGGTGATGTGCTGCTCGTACTCCTCGCGGAAGTACTGGAGCGAGGAGAAGATCGGGCTGGCGGCACCGTCGCCGAGGGCGCAGAACGACTTGCCGTTGATGTTGTCGGCGATGTCGTTCAGCTTGTCGAGGTCCGCCATCCGGCCCTTCCCGGCCTCGATGTCGCGCAGCAACTGCACCAGCCAGTACGTCCCTTCCCTGCAGGGTGTGCACTTGCCGCAGGACTCATGGGCGTAGAACTCGGTCCAGCGGGTGACGGCCCGGACCACACAGGTCGTCTCGTCGAAGCACTGAAGCGCCTTGGTGCCGAGCATCGAGCCGGCCGCGCCGACGCCCTCGTAGTCGAGCGGCACATCCAGATGCTCGTCGGTGAGCAGCGGGGTGGACGAGCCGCCGGGGGTCCAGAACTTCAGCCGGTGGCCAGGCCGCATGCCGCCGCTCATGTCGAGGAGTTGGCGCAGCGTGATGCCGAGCGGCGCCTCGTACTGGCCGGGGCGCGCGACATGACCGGAGAGCGAGTAGAGCGTGAAGCCCGGGGACTTCTCGCTGCCCATCGAGCGGAACCAGTCCTTGCCCTTGTGCAGGATCGCCGGAACCGACGCGATGGACTCGACGTTGTTCACCACAGTGGGGCAGGCGTAAAGACCGGCGACCGCGGGGAAGGGGGGACGCAGCCGCGGCTGGCCCCGTCGGCCTTCGAGCGAGTCGAGCAGTGCGGTCTCCTCACCGCAGATGTACGCCCCCGCGCCGGCGTGCACGGTGATGTCGAGATCCAGGCCGCTGCCCAGGATGTTCTTGCCGAGGTATCCCGCCTCGTACGCCTCGGCGACCGCCTGGTGCAGGCGCCGCAGCACGGGCACGACCTCACCGCGCAGATAGATGAAGGCGTGGTCGGAGCGGATCGCATGGCAGGCGATCGCCATGCCCTCGATCAGCGAATGGGGGTTGGCGAAGAGCAGCGGGATGTCCTTGCAGGTGCCAGGTTCCGACTCGTCGGCGTTGACGACGAGGTAGTGCGGCTTGCCGTCGCCCTGCGGAATGAACTGCCACTTCATGCCGGTGGGGAAGCCGGCCCCGCCGCGGCCGCGCAGACCGGAGTCCTTGACCAGGGCGATGACGTCGTCCGGCGCCATCTCCAGGGCCTTGCGCAGGCCCTTGTAGCCGTCGTGGCGGAGGTAGGTCTGCAGGGTCCAGGACTGCGGCTGGTCCCAGAAGGCCGACAGCACGGGGGAGAGCAGTTTCTCGGGGCTGGTCGATTCGATGTGTGCTGCCACGGTCATCACTCACCCTCCTCGGACACCGGGCCGGCCGGGTGGTCCGGGTCGGCCGCGGACGTCTGCTGCGGGGAGTCATGGGAGCTGGGGTGGGTCGGGGGCGCTTCGTCGTCGGGCCCCGGCGGCTCTCCGGCCCGGTCGGCGGGGGCCGGTCGGGGGGAGACGATCCGGCCGGGTGTGGCCTCGCCCTTGGCGAGCCGCAGTCCGACGAGCGAGGCGGGCCCGGCACCGCCGGTGGCCTCAACCGCGCCGGGCCGGGTGTCGGGGAAGCCGGCCAGAATGCGGGCGGTCTCCTTGTACGGGCACAGCGGGGCGCCGCGGGTCGGCGCGACTTCCCTGCCTGCCCGCAGGTCGTCCACCAGCTGCTTGGCCGACTCCGGCGTCTGGTTGTCGAAGAACTCCCAGTTGACCATCACCACGGGTGCGAAGTCGCAGGCCGCGTTGCACTCGACGTGTTCGAGCGTGACCTTGCCGTCCTCGGTGGTCTCGCCGTTGCCGACACCGAGGTGCTGCTTGAGCTCGTCGAAGATGGCGTCACCGCCCATCACCGCGCACAGCGTGTTCGTACAGACGCCGACCTGGTACTCGCCCGACGGCTTGCGGCGGTACATGGTGTAGAAGGTGGAGACCGCGGTGACCTCGGCGGTGGTGAGGTCGAGCATCTCGGCGCAGAACCGGATGCCGGTGCGGGAGACGTACCCCTCCTCCGACTGCACGAGATGCAGCAGGGGCAGCAGCGCGGAACGGCTGTCGGGGTAGCGCCCGATCACCTCGCGCGCATCGGCCTCCAACCGGGCCCGCACGTCGGCCGGGTAGTCGGGGGCGGGGAGCTGCGGCATCCCCAACTGGACGTCTGTCACCGGTCGACGCCTCCCATCACGGGGTCGATGGACGCCACCGCGACGATGACGTCGGCGACCTGGCCGCCTTCGCACATCGCCGCCATGGCCTGCAGGTTGGTGAAGGACGGGTCGCGGAAGTGGACCCGGTAGGGGCGGGTTCCGCCGTCGCTGACGGCGTGCACGCCCAGTTCGCCCTTGGGCGACTCCACGGCCGCGTACGCCTGGCCGGGCGGGACCCGGAAGCCCTCGGTGACCAGCTTGAAGTGGTGGATCAGGGCCTCCATCGACGTGCCCATGATCTTCTTGATGTGGTCGAGCGAGTTGCCGAGCCCGTCCGGCCCCAGCGCGAGCTGCGCAGGCCAGGCGATCTTCTTGTCGGCGACCATCACCGGCCCCGGCTCCAGCCGGTCCAGGCACTGCTCGACGATCCGCAGGCTCTGCCGCATCTCCTCCAGCCGGATCAGGAACCGGCCGTACGCGTCGCAGGTGTCGGCGGTCGGGATCTCGAACTCGAAGGTCTCGTAGCCGCAGTAGGGCTGGGACTTGCGCAGGTCGTGCGGGAGGCCGGTGGCGCGCAGGATCGGTCCGGTGGCGCCGAGCGCCATGCAGCCGGCGAGGTCGAGGTAGCCGACGTTCTGCATCCGGCCCTTGAAGATGGGATTGCCGGTGGCGAGCTTGTCGTACTCGGGCAGGTTCTTCCGCATCTTCTTGATGAACTCACGGACCGCGTCCACCGCCCCGGGCGGCAGATCCTGGGCCAGCCCGCCGGGCCGGATGTACGCGTGGTTCATCCGCAGCCCGGTGATCAGCTCGTACAGGTCCAGGATCATCTCGCGGTCCCGGAAGCCGTAGATCATGATCGTGGTGGCGCCGAGCTCCATGCCGCCGGTGGCGATGGCCACCAGGTGGGAAGAGAGCCGGTTGAGCTCCATCAGCAGGACGCGGATCAGGGTGGCGCGGTCGGGGACGTCGTCCTCGATGCCGAGCAGCCTCTCCACGGCCAGGCAGTACGCCGTCTCGTTGTAGAACGAGGTGAGGTAGTCCATGCGCGTGACGAAGGTGGTGCCCTGCGTCCACGTCCGGAACTCGAGGTTCTTCTCGATGCCGGTGTGGAGATAGCCGATGCCGCAGCGGGCTTCGGTGACCGTCTCGCCGTCGATCTCCAGGATCAGCCGGAGCACGCCGTGCGTGGACGGGTGCTGCGGGCCCATGTTGACGACGATCCGCTCGTCGTCCGCCTTGGCAGCCGCGGCCGCGACCTCGTCCCAGTCGCCGCCGGTGACGGTGTAGACGGTGCCTTCTGTGGTCTCTCGTGCATCCGACGGGGGCGGCCCGAAGGGCGTCGATGAGGGGCGGTGGCCGGGTGACGGGTGGGATTGCGAAGCAGACATCAGCTGTACGACCTCCGCTGGTCGGGAGCCGGGATCTGGGCGCCCTTGTACTCGACGGGGATGCCACCGAGCGGGTAGTCCTTGCGCTGCGGGAAGCCCTGCCAGTCATCCGGCATCATGATCCGCGTCAGCGCCGGGTGGCCGTCGAAGACGATGCCGAAGAAGTCGTACGTCTCGCGCTCGTGCCAGTCGTTGGTCGGGTAGACCGAGACGATCGACGGGATGTGCGGGTCGGCGTCGGGGCAGCCGACCTCGAGCCGGATCAGCCGGTTGTGGGTGATCGAGCGCAGGTGGTAGACGGCGTGCAACTCGCGGCCCTGGTCGCCGAGGAAGTGGACGCCGCTGACGCCGGTACAGAGCTCGAAGCGCAGCGCGGGGTCGTCGCGCAGGGTCTTGGCCACCTGCGGCAGGTGCTCGCGGGCGATGTGGAAGGTGATCTCGCCGCGGTCGACGACGGTCTTCTCAATGGCGTCGTCGGGGGCGAGTCCCTGCTCCTCGAGGGCGCCTTCGAGCTCGTCGGCGACCTCGTCGAACCAGCCGCCGTACGGGCGCGTGGCCGCGTGCGGCATCCGTACGGACCGTACGAGCCCACCGTAGCCGGAGGTATCGCCGCCGTCGCGCGGACCGAACATGCCGCGGCGCACGTCGATGACCTCGCCGTGGTCACCGCGCCGGCCCGGCAAGTTCTGGGCGCTCAGCTCCTTGTCGGGGTTCACGCCGTTGGCGTTCGGCTCGGGTGCGTCGCTCACAGCGCCCCTCCGTTCTCCCCCAGAGCTTGCGCCTGGGAGGTACCCCCATCTCCGCCCGCTCGGCGCAGAGGTGCGGGCATCGTCGCCATCTGCCGCCCGGCGGCCTCGCGTGCGTCGCTCACCTCAGCAGCCCCTTCATCTCGATCGTCGGAAGCGCCTTGAGTGCCGCCTCCTCCGCCTCGCGGGCGGCCCGCTCGCGGTTCACCCCGAGCTTCTCCTCGCGGATCTTCTGGTGGAGCTTGAGGATCGCGTCGAGCAGCATCTCGGGGCGGGGCGGGCAGCCGGGCAGATAGATGTCGACGGGGACGACGTGGTCGACGCCCTGCACGATCGCGTAGTTGTTGAACATCCCGCCGGAGGAGGCGCAGACGCCCATCGAGATGACCCACTTCGGATTCGGCATCTGGTCGTAGACCTGCCGCAGCACCGGGGCCATCTTCTGGCTGACCCGGCCGGCGACGATCATGAGGTCCGCCTGCCGCGGAGAGCCGCGGAAGACCTCCATGCCGAAGCGGGCCAGGTCGTAGCGTCCCGCGCCGGTGGTCATCATCTCGATGGCGCAGCAGGCGAGCCCGAACGTGGCCGGGAAGACGGACGACTTGCGCACCCAGCCCGCCGCCTGCTCGACGGTGGTCAGCAGAAAGCCGCTCGGCAGTTTCTCTTCGATACCCATAGTGGCTCCTGGCCCCCTAGTCCCATTCCAGGCCGCCGCGGCGCCAGACATACGCGTAGGCGACGAAGACGGTGAGCACGAAGAGGAGCATCTCGACGAGCCCGAACAACCCCAGGGCGTCGAAGGTGACGGCCCAGGGATAGAGGAAGACGATCTCGATGTCGAAGACGATGAAGAGCATCGCCGTCAGGTAGTACTTGATCGGGAAACGGCCGCCGCCGGCCGGCTGCGGGGTCGGCTCGATGCCGCACTCGTACGCCTCGAGCTTGGCCCGGTTGTAGCGCTTGGGCCCGACGATGGCGGCCATGACCACGGAGAAGATCGCGAAGCCTGCCCCGAGGGCGCCAAGCACGAGGATGGGCGCGTAGGCGTTCACGCTCCTCGCTCCTTCCAGTCGACGATGACTGCGGACCGTGACCGGACATGAGTGCCGCCTCACGGAAGATCGTGCGTATGTGAGGCAGTTCACAAGCCCGAGTCGACTGCATCCTATGCCTCCCGCTCTGTGATCTGCGACACGGGGTCCCCAAGAGGTTTGTGATCTCCACCACCTGACGAACGATCATGAGGTCGGATGGGCGGCAATCGCCATACGTGAAGCGTCCGCTCGGTCACCAGTTGTCACATTGGGCGACGTTACCGCTGGTCAGAGAGTTGAGCGTCTAGCAAAGCAATCCGGGCAGGGGCAAATTCGCGCTGGACGAGAACGGCTGATAGACGCGCGGCGCCCGCCCGGGAGGGCGCGGCCAAGATCTTCGGTACGTGCATGCGTTCACGTACGGGCCCTTGCGTTCAAACTCCCAGCAATCTGTTAGGAATCCCACGCCCCTCCGCCACCGGAGAAAGCATTGCTTGGCCACTGACCGTACGGAGTGATAAGCGGCGAGCAATTCGGACGAAGCAACGGAATGCCGTGCTCATGGGGAAGACCGGAGTTGATCCTTCCGCAGCGGAATCAGCCCGCCGAGATCGGCGGCCCGCTTTTTCGCCGCGTACCCGCCAACTGTGGCGCATCACACGTTTCTTGAAGGCACCCACGCCCCACTGATAGCCGTGGTCACATGTCCGAAACAACCGCTCACATACGTAGCCGCCGGAAACCCCGCCGTGCCTCCAACCCCTGGGTGGTACGGGCGGGTGTGGCCGGCGGCGTCCTCAGCACACTCGCCGTCACCGGCGGGTCGAGCTCCGCGACCGCCGCGGAGACCGTCACCGAGACCGTGGAGATGCCCACGGTGACCGCCGCACTCGTCGGTGCGGCCGCGCAGTCCTCCGCGGCCACCGAGCAGGCCGCCCAGGACTATGCGGACCGGGCCGAGCTCCAGAAGCAGCGGGACCGCGCCGCCGACGCCGCCCGCAAGGCCGCCAAGAAGGCCAAACAGGAGGCCGAGCGCAAGGCCGAGGCGCAGCGCAAGGCGCGGGCCGCGCGAGAGGCCGAGGCGCAGCGCGAGCGGGCCGCCCGCTCCGCCGAGCGGACCAGCCTGAGCACCGCCTCCTCCGCGACCGGCAGCGTCGCGACCCTCATCTCCTTCCTCGAAGCCCAGGTCGGCAAGGCCTACGTCATGGGTGCGACCGGCCCCTCCGCTTACGACTGTTCCGGTCTCACGCAGGCCGCGTTCCGGACCGTCGGCGTCGACCTGCCGCGCGTCTCGCAGGACCAGTCGGCCACCGGCACTTCGGTCTCCCTGGACGCGCTGCGCCCGGGCGACCTCCTCTACTGGGGCGGCGCGGGCAGCGCGTACCACATTGCCGTCTACGTGGGCGACGGCATGTACATCGACGCCGCGAACTCCAGCAAGGGCGTGGTGAAGCAGAAGGTCAGCGACTGGCCGCCGACCGGCGCCACCCGCGTGCTGTAACCGCGCGTACCGGAAATCCCTGCTGCCCGGCGGCCCTGTGCCGCCGGGCAGTCGGCTTCGGTCGACGCACAGGGGGCGACTCCCTCGGAGCGGTCACAGCGAGGAGTCACTGGTGCCCGCGAGGCCGCTCCCCTTCGAGATGCTCAGCGGCCCAGGCGGCGATCTGCGCACGCGAGTGGAAGCCGAGCTTGGCAAGGATGTGCTCGACATGGCCCTCGGCGGTGCGCTGGGCGATGACGAGCTGGGCGGCGATCTCCCGATTGCTCAGCCCCTGGGCGACCAGCCCGGCGATCTCGCGTTCCCGAGGGGTCAACGTGGGCGCGGCGGTCGTCGTCACCTCCGCGGTGGTGGCCGCCTCCTCGCCGAGCGCCAGGGCCACGGCCTCATCAGGCCCCAGCGTCTCGCCGTGGCGGACCGCCGCCTGGAAGGCCTTGTCGCCGAGAGCGGCTCGCGCCTGTGCCTCGCAGCGCTCGTGCGGCGGGGCCAAGTGCCCGTACTTGTCAGGGGAAGTGCCCACCACGCGCCAGAAGACCCGGGCGGCACCGAGCAGCTCCGCGGCTCGCGCATGTCGGTCCTGCGCCCCGGCGGTCCAGGCGAGCAGCTCGATGCACAAGGCCGTGCCCAGTGGGTCGTGGAAGGCGTGCCGCAGCCGGGTGCTCTCGCGCACCAGACTGACCGCCCGGGGCAGGTTCCCCTGCCGGAACATTGCCACCCCGAGCACATGCAGTGCGTACGAGGAGGACCACCTCAGACCTCGTTCCCTGCAGAGCGCGAGCATCTCTTCACCCAGCTCGGCGGACCGGGGATCACCCGCGGCGGAGGTGGCGGAGGCCAGCAGGTACAGGCCCACCACGATGCCGCTGACGTTGCCCAGGGACCGGTGGCGCTCCAGCGCCTCGGAGAACAGCTCGACCGCCCGCGGGATGTCGGACCCGTGCAACGCTGCCTGACCGGACCACTCGATCGCCCAGGCGAGGGCTGTCTCGTCGCCCAGCTCCTCTGCCAGTTGGCGGCACTCGGCCAGCAGCGGCACTCCCCCCGCCACATCGCCTTGCTGGACGGCGTGCCAGCCGGCTACCCACAGCGCCTTCGCCCTGACCCGGCTGTGCTGCGGATCGGCCGCGAGTGCTTCGCCGAGCCAGTGGCGCGCCTCGGTGAAGGCACCCGAAGCGAGCCAGTAGGGCCAGAGCGAGGAGCCGATGGCGAGCGCCGCTTGCGCGCCGCCCGGCTCAGCCACGGAGAACTCGAATGCCGCTCGCAGGTTGGAGTGGTCCCTGGCCATCCGGAACAGCCACTCCACCTGATCCGGCCTGGTCCAGGCGGCCTCGTTCTCCTCGGCCAGGTGCCGGTACCAGTCCCGGTGCCGGCGGCGCAGCGCGACCTCCTGACCGGAGTCGGCGAGCAGCTCCCGGCCGTACTGGCGGATGGTCTCCAGAAGCTGGTATCGCGCAGGTCCGTCCTCGGGACGTACACACCCGATGATCGATTTGTCGACCAGGCCGGAGATCAGGTCGAGCATCTCCGTCCTGTCGATGCCATCGCCCGCGCACACCTCCTCGGCCGCCTCCAGATCCAGGCTTCCGGCGAAGACCGACAGCTTGGCCCAGAGCAACTGCTCCTTGGGGGAGCAGAGCTCGTAGCTCCAGTCGATCGCCGCTCGCAGAGTGCGCTGGCGTGGCGGTGCCGCCCGCCATCCACGGGTGAGCAGATGCAGCTGGTCGTCCAGACGGTCCAGGATCTGCTCGAGAGCCAGACGGCGCAGCCACATGGCCGCCAGCTCGATCGCGAGGGGGATCCCCTGGAGTCTCCCGCAGATCCGGCTCACGGCCTGGGCATTCTGATCACTCAGAGTGAAACCCGTCTGCATGGCGCCGGCCCGCTCCAGGAAGAGCCTCACGGCGTCGTATCGCGGTAGCGATCCGGGCGGCACCCCTGCTTCGGGGTCGGGTACGGGCAGCGGCGGCACATCGAGGATGTATTCGCCCTGCACCCCCAGCGGCTGGCGGCTGGTGGCCAGGATCCGCAGGCCAGGGGCCGCACGCAGCAGTTGCCCGGCCAGACTCGCGACCGCGTCCAGCAGGTGCTCGCAGTTGTCCAGCACCAGGAGCAGCTGCCGGTCGGCGAGGAAGTCGCAGAGAGCCTCGACGGGCGGGCGGGCCCGCTGCCGGATCCCGAGCGCATCGATCACGGTGTGGGCCAGCAGCCGCTCGTCCGTGAGGGCCGCCAGCTCGACCAGCCACACCCCGTCGGGGAAAGCGCGCTCCACCTCGCCGGCGATCCTCAGCCCAAGCCGGGTCTTGCCCACCCCACCGACCCCGGTGAGCGTCAGCATCCGGGTGCTCGACAGCAGCCTCTTGGCCTCCGCTACCTCCCGGCGGCGGCCGATGAAGCTGGTGGTATCGGCCGGCAGACGCGTCTCATGCCGCGGCGCCACAAATGTCATAGTGATTTGACTGTAAATATCCGGACTCGCTGTGACAACCGTGTCAGTGCTTTGCCGACGGGCGATCCGGAGCGCAGCCGCCCGGAACCGCCGTGCCCGCCTAGGAGCGCGGTGCCACTTTCGACAGGCCGTTGATGATCCGGTCCATGGCGTCACCGCCGGTCGGGTCCGTGAGGTTGGCCAGCAGCTTCAGCGTGAACCTCATCAGCAGCGGGTGCGTGAGGCCACGCTGCGTCGCGACCTTCATGACCTTCGGGTTGCCGATCAGCTTCACGAAGCCGCGGCCCAGCGTGTAGTAACCGCCGTAGGTGTCCTTGAGGATCTTCGGGTAGGCGTGGAGGGCCCGCTCACGCTGCGCCGGGGTCGCACGGGCATGCGCCTGGACGATGACATCCGCGACGATCTGCCCCGATTCCATCGCGTAGGCGATGCCTTCGCCGTTGAACGGGTTGACCAGTCCGCCCGCGTCACCGACCAGCAGCAGCCCCTTGGTGTAGTGCGGCTGCCGGTTGAAGGCCATGGGCAGCGCGGCGCCGCGGATCGGGCCCGTCATGTTCTCCGGGGTGTAGCCCCAGTCCTGAGGCATCGAGGCGCACCACGCCTTGAGGACCTCACGCCAGTCCAGCTCCTTGAAGGAGTCGGAGGTGTTGAGGACGCCCAGGCCGACGTTGGAGGTGCCGTCCCCCATGCCGAAGATCCAGCCGTAGCCGGGCAGCAGCCGCTCCTGGCCGCCGCGCCGGTCCCACAGCTCCAGCCAGGACTCGAGGTAGTCGTCGTCGTGGCGCGGGGAGGTGAAGTACGTCCGTACGGCCACGCCCATCGGACGGTCCTCGCGCCGGTGCAGGCCCATGGCCAGGGAGAGTCGGGTCGAGTTGCCGTCCGCCGCGACGACGAGCGGGGCGTGGAAGGTGACCGGGGTCTTCTCCTCGCCGAGCTTCGCCTCGACGCCGGTGATCCGGCCGGTCCGGTCGTCCAGGATCGGGGCACCGACGTTGCAGCGCTCGTACAGCCGCGCGCCCGCCTTCTCCGCCTGCCGGGCCAACTGCTCGTCGAAGTCGTCCCGCTTGCGGACGAGTCCGTAGTCCGGATACGAGGCCAGCTCCGGCCAGTCGAGCTGGAGGCGGACCCCGCCGCCGATGATCCGCAGGCCCTTGTTGCGCAGCCAGCCCGCTTCCGGTGAGACGTCGATGCCCATGGCGACCAACTGCTTGGTGGCACGCGGGGTCAGACCGTCGCCGCAGACCTTCTCGCGCGGGAACGCGGTCTTCTCCAGCAGGAGGACGTCGAGGCCGGCCTTCGCCAGGTAGTACGCCGTCGTCGAGCCGGCGGGCCCGGCCCCGACCACGATCACGTCTGCGCTGCGCTCGTTGTGTGCGGTGGCGGCGGTGTCGGTCACGTCGGCACTCCTGGTGCTCTCGGCGGAGACGATCCCCGCAGTCTAGAACGACCGCTTTGCGCCGACGGGAGGAGGTCGACCGGGCGCCCGTCCGCCACTGGCGACGACGAGCGGCCCGGCTTCGACGGTGCGTCAGGACTGCGTCAGGCCCGCTGCGTCAGGCCGTCGCCGGAAGGGCCACCGTGCTGGGGTCGGCGATGCGCCGGAGCGTGGCCGCGCACTCCAGCGGGTCGGTCCCGGACATCAGCGCGGACAGGACGGCGATACGGGCCTGGCCGCCGCGCAGGGTGCCGGTCGGCACCGCACCCGCCGCGATCAGGTCCACGGCGCCGCCGCCGGTGTAGATCGGGGTGACCGGTCCGGCTGCCACCCGGGTGGTGAGCGCGACGAGGACGCCGCGGGACACCGCCCGGGCGACCGCGTTAGCGAATTCCGGGGTGGCGTTGCCCGCCCCGGTGGCGACGAGCACCACGCCCCGCGCCCCCGCCTCCACGGCGGCTTCGAGGAGCAGTGGATCGGCGTCGACATGGTGCATGACCATGTCCACGCGCGGGACTTGGGCACCGCGGGCCGGCAGATCGAGGGGCTCCGGACGGTCCGGGCGGCGCAGCACCTGGACGCGGCCGAAGCCGACCTTCCCGACCGGCCTCTGGGAGGGGTCGGCGAAGGCGTCGGCGGCCACGGTCTGGGTCTTCACCGTGCCGCGGGCGGCGTGCACAGAACCCGCGAAAACCGAGAGCGTGCCGAGGTCCTGGACGCTCGCGGCCGTGAGCAGCGCGTCGTAGAGGTTGCTCGCCGCGTCGCCGTCGACCGCCTCGAAGGGACGCTGTGCCCCGGTGAGTACCACGGGGCGGGGGTCGCCGTGGTGGAGGTCGAGCAGCAGCGCGGACTCCTCCAGGGTGTCGGTGCCGTGGGTGACGACGACGCCGTCCACCGCGGGGTTCGCCAGGACCTCGTGAACCGTGTGGAGCAGGGCGAGTTGGTGGGAGGTGGTCAAGCGCGGGCTGTTGACGGTGAAGAGATCGACGATCTCGGTCTCGACGCCTTCCGGGAGGGCGGCCGTGGCGAGCACGTCCTGCCCGGCGGCGTCGGCGGCGTACCCGTTGCCCTGCCAGCGGCTGGCTATGGTCCCACCGGTGGTCACCACGACGATGCGTCGCATACCCCTGCTCACCTTCTTCCCTCGTCCTTCTTCGGCGGACTCTGACCCAACGGGCAATAATAGGGCACACGGGATGGCAAGTGATGGCTAGTATTCATGCAGCATCCTTCTCTAGTAGCGGATAATTGCGGGAATGGACGAGATCGATCGCAGCATCTTGCGCGAGCTCCAGCATGACGGCCGACTGACGAACCAGGAGCTGGCCCAGCGGGTGGGTCTGACGCCCTCGCCGTGCCTGCGCCGCGTGCGGCAGCTTGAGCAGGACGGCGTGATCCTCGGCTACCGGGCAGTGCTCGACCCCGTGGCGGTGGGACGCGGCTTCGAAGTCCTCGTCTCGGTCGAGGTGCGCCGGGACCGCGAAACGGTGGAGGCCTTCGAGGCGGCGCTCGAGGAACTGCCGGACGTGGTGGAGGCCTACCGGCTCTTCGGCAGCCCCGGCTGTCTGCTGCGGATCGCGGTCGCCGACATCGACGCGTACGAGCAGCTGTGGATCGAACGGATCACCGCGCTGCCCGGGGTGACCGAGGTGAACTCGCAGATCGTGATGAAGCGGATCAAGGAGCCGCGAGGACTGTCGGTCGGTAGCTGACCGGGCCACAAGATCCGGCATCCGATCCGCCCGATCCGGGCGGCGGACCACTCAGTCGGTGCGGACCGCCCGGTGCAGGGCGACGATGCCGCCCGTCAGATTCCGCCAGGCGACCTTCGACCAGCCCGCCTTCCCCAGCAGGGCGGCCAGCGCAGGCTGGTCCGGCCAGGCGCGGATCGACTCGGCGAGGTAGACGTACGCGTCCGGGCTGCTGCTGACCGCGGTCGCGATCGGCGGCAGCGCCCGCATCAGGTACTCGGTGTAGAGCGTGCGGAACGGCGCCCACGTGGGGTGGCTGAACTCGCAGATCACCAGCCGGCCCCCGGGCTTGGTGACCCGCAGCAGCTCCGCCAGCGCGGCATCCGTGTCCTGCACATTGCGCAGCCCGAAGGAGATCGTGACGGCGTCGAAGGAGGCGTCCGCGAAGGGCAGCCTGGTGGCGTCGCCCGCAGTGAACGGCATGTGCGGATACCGCTTCTTGCCCTCGCGCAGCATGCCCAGCGAGAAGTCGCAGGGCACGACGTACGCCCCCGCCGCGGCGAAGGGCTGCGAGGAGGTGGCCGTCCCGGCGGCGAGGTCCAGGATCCGCTCCGCGGGGCGTGCGGCGACGGCCCGGGCCACCGCCTTGCGCCAGAGCCGCGCCTGGCCCAGCGACAGCACGTCGTTCGTGAGGTCGTACTTCGCCGCCACGTCATCAAACATCGCGGCGACTTCATGCGGCTGCTTGTCCAGGGATGCTCGGGTCACGGCCCCATTCTTCACCCTGGACAGATGCGGTCCGTACCCGGCCCGCCCGGCGCGGCTCACCCCGCGTCGATGAGTTTGAGCTCGGGATGCGCCGTCCCCCCGGCGATGGCCGTGGAGGACAGGTGCGAGACCACGTGGTCGTCGACCGGGTCGTTCGCCGGATCGTCGTGGACCACCAGGTGCTGGTACGTCGTCGACCGCTGCGCCGGGACACGGTCCGCGGCACGGATCAGCGCCAGCAGCTCCATGCGGTTGGAGCGGTGCTTGGCGCCCGCCGAGGAGACCACGTTCTCCTCCAGCATCACCGATCCGAGGTCGTCCGCACCGTAGTGCAGCGACAGCTGGCCGACCTCCTTGCCGACGGTGAGCCACGAGCCCTGGATGTGGGCGACGTTGTCGAGGAAGAGCCGCGCGACCGCGATCATCCGCAGGTACTCGAAGATCGTGGCCTGGGTCTGCCCCTTCAGATGGTTGTTCTCCGGCTGGTAGGTGTACGGGATGAAGGCGCGGAAGCCTCCCGTACGGTCCTGGACGTCGCGGATCATCCGCAGGTGCTCGATGCGCTCCGCGTTCGTCTCCCCCGTGCCCATCAGCATGGTGGAGGTCGACTCGACACCGAGCCCGTGCGCGATCTCCATGATCTCCAGCCAGCGCTCGCCGGACTCCTTGAGCGGCGCGATGGCCTTGCGGGGGCGGGCGGGCAGCAGTTCGGCGCCCGCGCCGGCGAAGGAGTCGAGACCCGCGGCGTGAATCCGGCGGATCGCCTCCTCCACCGGGACGCCCGAGATGCGGGCCATGTGCTCGACCTCGGACGCCCCGAGGGAGTGGATGACCAGCTGCGGGTACGCCTTCTTGATCGCCGAGAAGTGCTCCTCGTAGTACTCGACGCCGAAGTCGGGGTGGTGGCCGCCCTGGAACATGATCTGGGTGCCGCCGAGTTCGACCGTCTCGGCGCAGCGCCGCAGAATGTCGTCGAGGTCGCGCGTCCAGCCCTTGTCGCTCTTCGGCGGAGCGTAGAAGGCGCAGAATTTACACGCCGTCACACACACGTTGGTGTAGTTGATATTGCGCTCGATGATGTACGTCGCGATGTGGTCGGTCCCGGCGTAACGGCGGCGGCGGACCGCGTCGGCGGCTGCGCCGAGCGCGTGCAGCGGCACCGACCGGTACAGGTCGAGCGCCTCCTCCGGGGTGATGCGGCCCCCCACGGCAGCGCGGTCGAGGACGGACTGAAGGTCGGCGCTCTGGCTCACCGGGGCGTCCCTTCCGGAGGGTCTTGACGGACCGGACCAGCGTACGCCCCCGTCCGGACGGAGCCCGCGGCGGTACGCCGCCGAAGGGTGGACGTGGTGACCGTGCAGCCCGGCGCGGCACCGGAAGTCGTGGCGTCCCAGGCCGGATTCCGGGCCGGGGAACGCGCGGACCGACAGATCGACGGACCGGCTCAGGAGGTCGCCGCAGGCAGCAGCTGCACCCGCACGTCCGGCGGGAAGCCGGTCGTGGGACCGACGCGGCGGGCGAACTCGGCCACACCCGCGAGCTGTTCGGGCCCGAAACGGAAGTCCAGCGTGGTGAAGTACCGCTCCAGCATCTCGGCGTCGAAGGCCTCCCAGCGGGCCGCCTGCTCGGCGACCTTGCCGACCTCCTCCAGCGAGAGGTCCCGGGACGCGAGGAACGCCTCGTGCACCTGGCGCACGATCCGCGGCTCGCGCGCCAGGTAGTCGCGGCGGGCCGCCCAGACGGCGAAGACGAACGGCAGGCCCGTCCAGTCCTTCCACATCCGTCCCAGGTCGTGGACCCGGAGCCCGAGGCGGGGCGCGTCGTGCAGGGAGGCGCGCAGCGCTGCGTCCCCGATCAGCACGGCGGCCTGCGCCTCCTGCATCATCAGACCGAGATCGGGCGGACAGGTGTAGTAGTCGGGCGCGACGCCGTACTGCTCGGCGAGGAGCAGCTGGGCGAGCCGTACCGACGTACGGGACGTGGAGCCCAGCGCCACGCGCGCGTGGTCCAGCTGGTCCAGCGGCAGCTGCGACACGATCACACACGACATCACCGGCCCGTCGCAGCCCACGGCCAGATCGGGGAAGGCGACGAGATCGTCCGCGTTCCGCAGGAACTCGACCAGCGTGATCGGTGCGATGTCGAGTTCGCCGCGGATCAGCTGCTCGCTGAGCTTCTCGGGAGTGTCCTTGCTCAGCTCGAGGTCGAGCAGGGAGCCCGTACGGGCAAGGCCCCAGTAAAGGGGCAGGCAGTTCAGGAACTGGATGTGGCCGACCCGGGGCCGACCGTGACGGTGGCCGTCGCCGATGCGGTCGTCGGCGACGGGGGTGCCTGCGGCGTGGGTGCTGAGGGCGGCGCTGTCTGAGCGGTGTTCCACAGCGTGAGGCTAGACCCGGCGGCCCGGGGGAACGGCCGCGGGGCACCCTTCCCGTACCGGCGAGGCGGCCCGGAGGGCCGAATTCACCCGGACGGACCGCCGGGCCCGGTCCGGTACGTGTCCTACGGGGCCGATGTTCCGCTGTGCCGCGCCGCAGGCTCGCGCGGCTTTGCCGGTGTGAAACCGCCCGCCCGGGTGATCTTCTTCTCTTCCGGGACCTGCGCATACCTGCTAGGCTCGCCCCCAAGTTGCAGTTTGGTTTCCCTTGCAGTACAGAGCCTGCGGAGCATGTGACGCCGCAGGCTTTTGTAGTTTTCAGACTTCTTTGCAGGTTCTGGAGCAGGGCAACCCTTTGGCCCAAGGAGGGCTTTATGGCTACCGGAACCGTCAAGTGGTTCAACGCCGAGAAGGGCTTCGGCTTCATCGCCCAGGACGGCGGCGGTCCCGATGTCTTCGTCCACTACTCCGCGATCAACGCGTCTGGCTTCCGCTCCCTGGAGGAGAACCAGACCGTGACCTTCGACGTCACCCAGGGCCCGAAGGGCCCGCAGGCGGAGAACGTCACCCCGGCCTAAGGTGCCCGGGTCGACCGATCACGGTCGACGTGTTGGACCCGAGTGCAGTACCCAAGGAGCCCTGCCCCCGCTTCGGCGGAGGCAGGGCTCCTGCCTGTGTCACGTCCCGGCCCCGGCAGCCTGTCACATCCCGGCCACGCGGCGTTCCGTCCGCGCCGGCCCTGACGCCAGCCCCTCCGGGCAGGCCAGCTCCGGCTCCATCAGGTTCGGGCAGCAGATCAGCGCGTACGAGGCGAACCGCCCGTCCCGCAGGTGGAAGCCCCACACCACGTCCCCGCCCCATCGGAGCATGTCCGCCGCGACCGCCTCGCGCCGGGCCAGCGGTGGCGACTCGGCCTCTTCCGGGTGCAGCAGTGACGGTACGACCTCCTCGGTCCGCGCCCTGATCCACGCGGCCGCCTCCTCGGGGTCCGTGAAGGTGGAGCGGATCATGCGCCTGGGCTTGCGCAGCCACTGCGCCGGCCGCAGCGGAGTCACCTCCGATGCCGCGAAGGCAGCGGGGTACTCCGGCCGCCGCTCGCCCTCCTTGTCGAAGAGCCAGCGGGGCCCGACCCAGGCATACGCGTGGCAGTGCGCGGGCGCAGGCGCCCCTCCCGCCGCGTACGGCTCCGCGTACGGAGACCGCTCCACCTCTTCATTGTCAGCCCTGCTCGTAGAGGGCCGCGATCTGAGCCGCGTACCGCTCCGCGACAGCGCTGCGGCGGACCTTCAGGGTCGGGGTCAGGAGGCCGGAGTCGACCGTGAAGTCCTCGTCGAGAATCGCGAAGGCGCGGATCCGGGCCGGGCGGGCCAGCTGGGCGTTCGCGGCGGCGACGGCTTCCCGGCACAGCGCCCGTACGGCCGGGTGACGGGACGGACCGTCGTCCAGCGCCACGCCCTCGCGCCGCGCCCAGCCCGCGATCTCCTCAGCATCGAGGGTGAGCAGCGCGACCGGGTACGGGCGGTGGTCGCCGATCATCACCGCCCGGGAGATCCAGCGGGACTGCTGGATGGCGAATTCCACGAGCGACGGCGTCAGATTCTTGCCGGCCGAGGTGATGATCAGGTCCTTCTTGCGACCGGTGATGGTGAGATAGCCGTCGGCGTCCAGCGCGCCGAGGTCGCCGGTGTGCAGCCAGGCCTCCGCATCCACCGCCTCCCGGGTGGCCTCCGGGTTCCGGTGGTAGCCGGGGAAGACGTTCGGGCCGCGGACCAGCACCTCGCCGTCCTCAGCGATCTTGACCTCGCAGCCCGCCATGGGCCGCCCGACCGTGCCGTACCGCACCGCGCCCGGGTGGTTGAGCGCGATGACGCCGCCGGACTCGGTCATCCCGTACCCCTCGTAGACCGCGATGCCGCAGGCGCGCAGGAAGTCCAGGGTCTGCCGGGCGATGGGCGCGGCTCCGGTGAGGGCCCAGCGCAGCCGCCCTCCGAAGGCCGCGCGGACCAGGCCGTACAGCGCCCGGTCGGCCGCCTGCCATCGGTCCAGCAGCTCGCCCGTCGGCTCCTCGCCGCGCGCTCGCGCCTCGGCGACCTGCACACCCAGCCGTACGGCCGCGTCGAGGCGCTCCCGGCCGCCCTCCTGGGACTCGGCGAGCGCCAGGACGGTCGCATGGACCTTCTCGAACAGTCGTGGCACGGACGGGAGACGGGTGGGCCGGACCTCGGCCAGCTCGGCCACGATGTTCTCGATCTTCCCGCCGAAGTAGCAGAGAGTGCCGCCCTGGAGCAGGGTCTGGAACTGCACGAGCTGTGCCATGAGGTGCGCGAGGGGAAGGTAGAGATACGTGGTGTCGCCCGGGCCGCCGTCGGTGAGGTGGAGCGTGCCGTCCCGAACGGCGCCGATGTTGCCGTGCGTGAGGCGGCAGCCCTTGGGCAGGCCGGTGGTGCCGGAGGTGTAGACGATGGCGGCCAGGTCGTCACCCGTGCGCCGGGCGCTCCGCGCCAGGAGCTCGGGCAGCGGCGCGGGGTCGGGAAGGGCGGTCAGCGACAGATCGTCGTCCGTGGCCTCGGACATCAGGACGACGTGCCGCAGGCCCGTCAGTTTCCAGCGGATGCGCTCGATCTTCGCGGCCTGCGCAGCGTCCTCGCAGACGATCACGGTGGGGGCGGAGTCGCCGAGCACCCAGGTGACCTCCTCCTCGCCCGCGGTCGGGTAGACCGGGACGACGACCGCGCCCGCCGCCAGCGCGGCCAGCTGCGCGTACGTCCACTCGGGCCGGGTTTCGGCGAGGATCGCGACCCGGTCGTCCGGGCGAACGCCGAGCCCGCCGACGAATCCGCAGGCGATGGCCCGTACGGTCTCCCAGAGCTCCCCGTACGTGACCTCCGCCCAGCAGTCCCCCTTCCGGAACCGGAGGGCGGGCAGCTCGCCGAAGCGGTCGGCGGTCCACTCCGTGAACACGGCTAGGGTCTCCGGCTGTTCGCTCTGTTCGGGCTGTTCGGGCTGTTCGGGCTGTTCGGGCTGCTGGACGTGCCGGGCCTGCTCCATGGCGTCTCCCTCGGTCGCGTACCGTACGACGCTAGGGAGCGGGCGTGGCGGCCAGGGATGGCGGGAAACGTCACCGCGACTGGCCTCTCCGCTCACCGGAGCTCACGGGAGCCCACCTGCAATGTCGAGCCGGCGGACGATCTCAGTGCACCATGTGCGCGCCGCCCTGCGCGGAGCCCAGCGACTCGGCATCGACACCGTGCCGCTGCTGCAGCGGGCACAGATCCCTCCGCTGCTGCTCGGCGACGACCGGGCACGGGTCACGCCCGAGCAGTTCACGCGCCTCGTCAGGGCGCTGCACCGGGCCACCGACGACGAGTTCCTCGCCCTCGGATCCGCGCCCAGCCGGCGCGGCACCTTCGCGATGATGTGTTACGCCGCGCTGGGCTGCCGGGACCTGGGTGCCGCGCTGGAGCGGGGCATCCGCTTCTACGGGCTCTTCCCCAACGGTCCCGACCTCGCCCTCGAGCGCCCCGCGAGGCTCGCCGCCGGCTCCGAGGCCGTCTTCGTCGTCCGCAGTGATCTCGCCCACGACGAGGACCACTTCCTCTCCGAGTGCCTGGTGATCATCTGGCACCGGCTGTCCAGCTGGCTGATCGGCCGCCGTATCCCGCTGCTGCGCGCCGAGTTCGCCTATCCCGCGCCCCTGGCCCCGTACCGGCACGAATACGACATCCTGTTCGGCTGTCCGGTGCGCTTCGGTGCCGACCGCACGCGCGCCGCCATCGACGCGCACTGGCTGGCCGCCCCCGTCGTGCAGGACGAGTCGACCCTCGAGGCCCTGCTGCGGCGGGCACCCGCCGATCTGCTGAGCCGCCGCGAGTACGGCACGACGGTCGCCGAGCAGGTGCGCCGGGTGCTCGTCCGGGCCCTGCGGGGCGGCGGTACGGCCCGGCTGCCCGAGGTCGCCGAGGTCGCCGCCAGGCTGGCGGTCAGTCCGGCAACGCTGCGGCGCAGGCTCCAGCAGGAGGACACCTCCTTCCAGCGCCTGAAGGACGCGGTCCGTCGGGATGCGGCGATCACGGGGCTGGCGGAGGGACGGGAGCCGATCGCGGAGCTGGCGGCACGGCTCGGGTTCTCCGAGGACACCGCGTTCCACCGGGCCTTCCGCCGCTGGACCGGCACCACGCCGGGCGCGTATCGCCTCTCGGGCGGCGAACGCAGCGGCGCGGAAGCAGCCGACGGCGGAACTCACGGTGCAGGAGCCGGTGGCGCGTCTTGTGAGACGCAGAGTCAACAAAGCTGAGCTGTTCGGTCAGCGCCGACCTTACTCGTGAGTCACTACGTTCCCCCCAACGTCCAGAGATGGTCCGGTCGACCAGCCGGACCGGCCCAGCGCTTCCGGGCGCTTGTCGCCGGTCCGCCGCTCGGACAGTTGGGAGAGCCGCATGCATCGTGCACCAGTGCGCCCGTACCACCGGTGGGCCGTCGCCGCCACGGCGGGCCTGATCCTCGCGGCGGGCCTGCCATGGGCCGCCACCGCCATCGACGCCGGCGGCGAAGCCGTGAGCCGCCCGGGCGACATCGTCCGATCCGCCCCGACCTCCTTCCACCCCCTCCCGGGCCAGCCGACGAACACCCGGGCCTGGCACATCGAGTACCGCTCCAGCACCGCCAAGGGCGAGCCGAACGTCGTCTCCGGCACGGTGATCGTCCCCAACGACGGCAGGACGGGGCCGCGGCCGCTGGTCACGTACGCCGTCGGGACGGTCGGGCTCGGCGATCAGTGCGCCCCGTCGGCGGGGTTCCCGAACGGCACCACCACCGAAGCCACTCTGATCAACCAGGTGGTGCAGCGGGGCTGGGCGGTGGCCGTCACCGACTACGAGGGCCTCGGCACCCCTGGCGACCACACGTACACGGTCGGCCGGGCCGAGGGCCACGCCGTCCTCGACGCGGCGCGCGCCGCCCAGCGCCTCCCGGAGGCCGGTCTTTCGGCGGACGGGCCCGTCGGCATCATGGGCTACTCGCAGGGCGGGCAGGCCTCCAGTTGGGCGGCCGAGCTGCACGACTCGTACGCGCCTGAGCTGAAGGTCGAGGGCACGGCGACCGGCGGCGTGCCCGCCGATCTGCTGAAGGTCGCCGACTTCAATGACGGCAACATCGGCGCGGGCCTGATCCTGATGGCGGCCACCGGCCAGAACGCCGCCTTCCCGGAACTGCAACTCGACAAGTACCTCAACGACAAGGGGCGCTTCTACGTCGACTACATGAAGAAGAACTGCGTCGCTGCCAACACCACGGCGGGACTCTTCAAGCGGATCTCGGACGTGACGGTCAAGAACCCGCTGTACGAGGAGGACTGGCTGCGGCGGCTGCGCGAGAGCAACCTCGGTTCGCACGGCCCCGACCACCCCGTGTACCTGTACCACGGGACCGTGGACGAGCTGATCCCGTACGACGTGGGGCAGCGGCTGCGCGCCGACTGGTGCGCCAGGGGCACGGCTGTGCGGTGGACGTCACTGCCGCTCGGGCATGTGACGGCGGTGACGGCGGGAGCGGTCCCGGCGATCGACTGGCTCGCCGGCCGATTCTCCGGGAAGCCGGCGGACGGCAACTGCTCGTAGCGGCCGCCGGTCCGAAGACCCGTGGGTGCGGTGCTCCTGGTCCCGGCACCGCACCCACGGCTGCCGGCACGGACCTGCCTCAGCGGGTGGGTGACCAGGGGCGACCGTTCATGAGGTTCCCCAGCCCCGCCCAGGCGAAGTTCATCAGTGTCGCCGCTGTCTCCCGCGCCGACGGACCGTCCTCGCCGGGGCGGTCGTGCTTGCGGTCGTTCGCCCATCCGGCCAGCGACTCGGCCGCCCCTACCAGCGCGTGTGCCATCCCGGCCACCTCCCGCTCGGTCGGCTCGGGGTCGCACCCGGCCTCGCGTGCCGCCGCCGCGATGAGTTGCGTGACGAACGCGACGATGTCCACCCGCATGGCGGCGACTTCGCGGGCGAAGGGCTCCCCGTGCGTACGGGCCTGACTGTGCAGCACCGCCCAGCCGTCCGGATGCTCGGCGGTGTGCGCGAAGAAGGCCCGCAGCCCGTTCCAGAGCTGCTGCGCCGCGGACTCCGCATCCCGTTCGACCGCCTCCCGGACGGCCGCAAGCAGGGCCGCCCCCTCGCGCCGGATGCAGGCGCTGAACAACTCCTCCTTGGAGTTGAGATACAGATACACCAGCGGCTTCGACACGCCTGCCAGCTCGGCGATCTCGTCCATCGACGCGGCCCGGTACCCGCGCTGGGCAAAGGTCGCCACCGCCGCGTCGAGCATCTGCTGCTCCCGCACGGCGCGCGGCATCCGCTGCGCCCTCTCGCCCACGTCTCCGCCCTCCCCCCACCCGACTTACTGGCCGGTAATATAACCGGCCGGCCGCACGGCCCTCGTAGCCGCCGTCGGCTTCCGGCCTGCGGCGCAGCCCCGCCACAGCGTTCCCCGTGATCGCAGCCCAAGGCTCGCCCCTGCCCCACGGATTGCCGGGATACCGAGAAATACACCGGTCCTCGATTCACGGGTGTGACGGCCTGCCGCTGCTGGACGTCAACTGTTCGCGACAGTGAGCCAGATGGGAACGACGTTCCGTGCGCATGCCCGTCCCGGACCGGCGCCGGACGCCGACGAATCCGGAATCGGACAGCACAGAGCAGCGCCGCGAAGCAGCAAGATCTTCTGGGGATTCCCAAGCTCGCCCGCTGAGGTGCACGGTTCCCTGGCCGTCAGTACGGATTGCTCGCGACCCAGATCTCGGCAGTCCGACCAGAATGAATCCATGTCACCAGAAGTGGATGAGGCTCTTCGAGCTGCGGGCTGGCTGCCAGGGCGGAGGATCGACACGACTGCCTGGCGCGCTGAGCTGGAGCAGGAAGGCCTTCGCATTCATGAGGCCGCCGAGGTCTTCCTCCGAGAGTTTGGCGGCTTGGACGTCCGGCGGCCCTTCTCGTCCTCCACCACCTGCACCACACCAGCCCCTTCCTCCGCAAAGGCCGACCAACCGTCTTCCGCCGCATCCCAGCCCCCTTCACAAACACCCCTAGCAATGCTCCGCGCCCGTGCCTCCATTGGCCAGGGGATGACGGCACAGTGGTAGCTAGTCGGCACGGGGGCGAGGCCTGAGGATCAAAGCCTCCGCCGCCGACCGCGTGCCACCTCATGAGTCGATCAGAGCGTCGCTAGCCCCGTCTGGCTGTCCTCGGTGCAACGCGGCTGCCAAAGATGAGGGGATGACCAGCAGGATCGAACGTCGGCGCAGATCGATTCTGACCAAGCGTTATAGCCAGCAGTGTGCTACTGGGTGCGGATGGCATCAATCACGTCAACACGGGTCGCCTGACGGGCTGGTATCACGCCAACCAATAGGCCAAGCGCCACTGACACAACCAGGCCGACCAGAACTGCGCTTCCGGGCAACTCTGCATTCCCAAGGTCGATGCTTCCAATCGGTGGCATGACCTGCAGCGCGAACCAGGAAATGCCGACGGAGGCAATGCCCGCACCGAGTGTGATCACGACGGATTCCATGAGCACCGTCAGGAAGACCGACGCTCTGGTAGCTCCGAATGAACGGAGGACACCGAAGTCGCGGACACGTTGCTGGACGGATGCCAATCCCAGATTAAGAAATCCCAAACTGCCGGCGATCAACGCGATAGCGGCAGCACCAATGCCAACCCCTTGGATCACACGAAAGATCTTTTGAAATGCATCACTGTCATCGATACGACGTACGTCCACCCCGGAGGCCTCAAGATTACGTGCGAGACGGGCTAGGTCGCGAGCAACTAGTTGGGCTCCACTCGGCGAAATGGCATAGAGGTAACCAGCCTCAGGGGCAGGAAGTGTAGCCGATGTCGACTGCAGGGACTCATGAAGTCCATATACGGTGGCGTCCGTTCGCCCGTCGTCAACTTTCCCTATCACCCTGGCAGCAATGGCCGTGTCCCCCACCTTCAATACGGACACCGTACCAATTTCGTCCGAGGAAAGATCGCCGCCTGCGGCCTTATTAATCACTACAGGGACCGGGTAACGCCGGACGTCCTTGCTGCTATACCACCTGCCAGCAATTAGGTCGATAGAACGGACATGATTGTAAGACGGATCGACAGCAAATAGGTCGGTGCTGCGACCCGTGGAGGTTATGGCCTGGTAGCCGTCGTAGCGGCTACGGGAAGGGACGCCGAGTTGTGCCAGGCGCCGATCCGCATGCTCTACAACCTTGCGCGACAAAAAGTTTCCATCGGTGTCCAGTCCATCGAGCTTGTACGTCTCCGCTCGACCAGCGGACTTTTCGATGTCGCTCCGGATAGCGCGCTCCCCCAATCCGGTGAGAGCCACTACCACCACGAGGCAGGTAATGCCGACGACTACACTGGCTGCAGCGAGCAGAGTGCGTGTCGGATGCGCGGTGAGTTCATCCCGAACTGCCGCCATGAGGGATCGAAATCGCATGATTACTCCAGCACCCGTCCTTTGTCCAGATGGACTGTCCGGTCAGCCTGGAGGGCCAACTCCCGATCATGCGTGACAAGAAGCAGCGTTGCGCCGGCGCTCCGCACCTCGTCAATCAGTAGACGCATCACTTGCGTTCCGGTGTCTTCATCCAAGGAGCCGGTGGGCTCATCTGCAAGGACAATCTTGGGATTTCCGATGAGTGCACGGGCGATAGCAACTCGTTGCTGCTCGCCGCCGGACATCGTGGAAGGCACCGCATCCAGGCGATGTTCCAATCCAACCCGTCGCAGCTGCTCAACTGCCCGGCGCCTGCGCTCCCGCGCATCACAGGACGAGGTGAATAGCAACGGCGCAGCCACATTAGCAACGGCCGTGCGTCTTGCAAGGAGATTAAATTGCTGGAAGACAAAGCCGAGGTGCTGGCCTCTAAGCTGGGACAGTTCCGTGTCTCCGCATCCGGAGATGTCTTTGTCCTCGTAGAGGATGCGCCCGCGGGTTGGGGTGTCCAGCAGGCCAATCAAATTGAGCAAAGTGCTCTTGCCTGAGCCGGAACGGCCCACTACAGCGACGAACTCACCTGCGCGCACTGTCAGATTCACCTGGTCCAGCAAGGTGAGCGGCTGCCCATCACGGAGGACGACATCCTTTCCGACCTCCTCAAGCATGATCACTACTTGCCACCCGGTTCGAAGAAGGATGGTGGCGGGTCAAGCACTACGGAACCAGTCCTCAATCCCGAGGAGATTTCGACGTTGACGCCGTCGTGCAGCCCGAGCTTGACCTCTCGTGGATGTGGCTTTCCGTTCTCGACGACGTACACAGTTCCACGCTCTGATGATCCATCAACGGCGCTGAGTGGCAAAGTGACAACGTCTCGGGCCTCCCCGACGGTTAGAGCCAGTTCTGCCCCAACGCCTGGGTAGCCGATTCGCTGAGGAAAGCGGCACCGAATGCGGGTTGGGGCGTCTGGCCCCCCACCAGTCAGCCTGGAGAGGCGGCAGTCTTGGGTAGCAGGGCCCCCGTCAACCTTTCCCTTCCCGGTGGTGGGCAGGTTCGAGAAGCGTACGAGCTGCTCAGGTCGGATTTCCGCTTCGATAGTGCGAGATCGCTGGATGCTGTCCTTATCAGACGCCTCAGTCGAGTCTCGGTCGGCCACCACGCTTCCATCGAGCACGATGACTGAACGAATCGTGCCGCGACTGGTGGTTACATGGCGAGGTGAGGCATCGGCCAGGGGGGATTTCACTTGCTCAGTTGTCGCAGAAGGGCCTGTTGCCTGCTGGGCCAGCCAACCGCCAGTGACGCTTCCCGCCAGAATGAGAAGCCCAACACCAACAGTTCTAAATATACGCATTTTCACGAGTAGCTCTTACAATTGTTGTCAACGTACTGGCTCATCGTGCTAAAGTCCCCCAATTCCGCCTTGCTTTGGGTGGATTCTACCAACTGCCGGTAGCTGACGTCATTGCGCTTGTACGCTGGCAGATTGCGCAATTCCTTGAGCTCTGCCAGGGCCTTTTCCTGGCCCCGTTCATCGTCCTTTTCCGCGCTCTTTAGCGCAGCCAAACTCCACGCGCAGGTCACCTCGTCCAGGACCATGGCCTGCGCGGCACCCTCCTCATAGATGTCCTTCTGTCCGCCCGCCACCTGGTCTTGCCAGTGCCATCCCTTAGGGAGCGAGACCTTCTGGCGCTCCTTGACTAGCTGCTTCTTGACTTTGTCCTTGGTGGTCCAACCGTCAGGGATCTCATTTCCCCCTCCGCAACCAGTGAGTCCTGCCAAGAGCATTCCTGTCACCAGTGCTGCCCAGCCTGCGTTTGCGCGCATGTAAGTTTCCATCCTTCATTGCGGTCGATCGAACGTTAGGAAAGCTATCGGCGCCAGGCCCGCAGAGGCCTGGCGCCGACGTTATCGATTTGCGCCTGTCAGAGGTTACGCCAATCGATGTGGGCGAACCAGGTGTCCTGCCAGTCCGTCTCGAAGGTGCCCTCGTATTGGCGGGCGTTCCAGTAGAAGCACTTACCAGAATTGACGCCCATATTGCGCCACGCGTAGGTGCCGGCGGTGAAATACTGATCGGAATAGGTGATTCCGCCACCGCCCGACCCGGAAGTCGGCTTGTGGCGCATGTCGTCGCCATCCGGGTAGCTGCTCATCTGGAAGTACACGACCCCGTGTGAAGATGGGACGCACCGCTTGGTGGAATAGTGGGCCCAACCGTCGTCATAGACGGTTCCCGACATGTCCTCAGTGGTGGCGTTTGCTATCCCCGTTGCCGCTACGCCTGCGAGGGCGGTAGCAATTGCAACGAACGCGAGCTTTCGCTTCAGCCGCATTCGATCCTCCTGAATCAGCGGAGTGTTTATGTGTTGCTTGAAGGTTGTGATGCATGCGATGGCGTGACACGCAACCTAATTGGCGTTACACCATGACGAACTCGCTGCCACCTACTTGTACTCGATCTTGCCGAACCAGGTGTCCTGCCAGTCCGTCTCGAAGGTGCCTTCATATTGGCGTGAGTTCCAGTAGAAGCAGTCGCCCGAGCCCATGCTCATGCTTCGCGCCGTGTAGGTGCCGGCGCTGAAGTACTGGTCGGTGTAGGCAGTTCCCCCGCCGCCAGACCCAGAGGTCGGCTTGTGGCGCACGTCGTCACCATCCGGGTAACTGCTCATCTTGAACCAGACACTGGTGCTAGCGCAGCGCCTGGTCGAATAGTGCGACCACCCGTCGTCGTAAACCGTCCCCGACATATCGAGGTAAGTGGCACTTGCGGTCCCGACCCCAGCCACGCTCGCGAGAGCGGCGGTAATGGCGACTACAGCGAGCTTTCGCTTCAACTGCATTCGTCCTCCCCTGAATCCGTAAAGCTTGAAGCGACCTGACGAACTGTCGTGGCGTGCGGCATGACGCAGCTCGAAACCGCCCGTCGGCGCACACAATGAGGCAGGCTGCCCCGACCTAGTACTCGATCTTGCCGAACCAGGTGTCCTGCCAGTCCGTCTCGAAAGTTCCCTCGTATTGGCGCGAATTCCAGTAGAAGCACTCGCCCATGCTGGGGCCCATGGTTTTTGCCGTGTAGTCGCCAGACGTGAAGTACGTGTCGGAGTAGACGCGGCCCCCGCCGCCCGACCCAGAGGTCGGCTTGTGGCGCATGCTGTCGCCGTCCGGGTAGCTGCTCATCTTGAATCTGGCAGCTCCGATAAAGGCTGAAACACAACGCTGTTTGGAATAGTGGGACCAACCGTCGTCGTAAACCGTCCCCGACATATCTGTGAACGTGGCGCTCGCGGTGCCGACGCCGGCCACGCTCGCGAAGGCGGCAGCAACGGCCACGATCGCCAGCTTTCGCTTCAACTGCATTCGAACCTCCCCGACTCGAAAGATGTTGACGTGCACACGCCTAGAGCATTGACGTGGGCACGGCGGAGATCATTAAACACTCTTTCTTGCCTATGTACATACGGTGACTAGCTTGATCAACTGTGTCGTGAATCACGGGACAAATCACCTTGAATAATGGCTTTCACGACTTCCTCTTCCTCTCCCACGGGCTATATAGCGGATAAAGAGTGGATTTAAGGACGCAGGCCTCCTCGATCCTTAGTCCGCACTGCGCACTCAGCCGTCTTGCCCGGTTCATCGCCCCAGGCCCCAGCGACGCATCCTCACGCATGTAGCGCATCTCCTCACGGGCCAACCGACCCCGCCAGTTGCCCTGCATCAGCAAACGCACAGCGTTGGGCAAATTCGTACCCTGTTGAACCACCGAAAACGGTCCCCTCCCATGCAGGGAGGAGACCGCAGTTCCAGATGGTGACGATCCGTCACCGAGTACCTCGTGGGAGCCCGCTCCAGGCACCAGGCTTCCCGCCGACTAGGCGAGGTACCACTTGTAGACGTAGCCGAACGTCCGCTTGCTCAGACCTCCCCTGCCCTTCTGCGTCAGGACAACCCCGACCCAGTCCCGGTTGTACGAAGGGTGGAACTGTATGCGGACAAAGACCCTGTCCCCGTTGCACAGCAGCCCCTTGATCCGGCCGTTGAAGGACGGTGCCGCCCGCAGCCGGAGCCCGTCCGTCGCCACGCGCTTCGTGACCCCGGCCTTGCCCGGGGGGCGCCCGCCGTGACCTGCGACGCGGCCCCACCCAGGGAAGCCGCATCGGCGCGTGAGGACCCTGCGCCCAGTGCACACAGGAGCCCCAAGACCGCGGCGGCTACCGCCAACCACAGCCGATTCCGTACCAACTGCATCGCATGCCTTCCGACTCGCAGTTCGCAATAGCGAAGGCAAGGAGACAAGATCGTGCCCTACTAGGGGTCGATGGCCTACGAGGCTTTACGCAGCCACCATGGGGCGAGCCTCTGATCTCTGAACTTGCCCGATCACATCGCGTCAGCGAACGCGTCCGCCCCGGTACCATTCGGCACCGGGATTCCCTGTGGACTCCCGCCGGACCACCCCGCGCTTACCAGGGCTAAGGGGTGGGTCCGGTCTCGTATGCGGTTGTCTGCGACCCTCACCCGAATCGGTCGCCATGGGTTCGTGCATGTGCGGCCCGGCCTCCGACGCCATAGAAGCCGGGCCGCGTCGGCAACGATTGGCCGTCAAGCCGTTGCCGCTCCCGAACGCGTGCTTGCTCCCAGCAGGCGAAGTTGCCCCCAGACCAGTGGGGCTCCACCCGCCTGGTCACGCGCTCAAGGGAATCGGAAGGGCGAGGACCGCCACTGCCGTCACTCGCGACAGCCCCCGCCCTGCTCTACGGCGGATACCGAATCAGCCGCGCCTCACGATGCAGCCGGATCGCCGCATACAGTCAGCACCTGCTGACGCCGAACCGATCCGCGATCTCGTCATGCCGCACCCCCTGGGCCCGCAGCTCGCTGTACTCGGCCAGCTGCTCGGTGCTCACTGCGACGTTGGGCAACCGCACCCGCATCCCATGCGCCTCCAGCAGCGACAGCACCCGCGCACGGCTAAGTCCGTACCGGCCCGCAACCCAGACCCGTTCGCCGCCGCTCACCGGACACTCACCAACTCAGCCCGGAAGAACGCGGTGATGATGCCCCGAAAACCCGTGTGACCCGTCCGGCCCGCATGCCCCAGACACCAGACCTCCGGCCCCTCCCTGTCATCCGCAGCACTCGACTGATCCCCGCACGTCGTGCACTCCGCCTCATAGACCGGCCCGCTCCCAGACTCGTCCACGCGCAAAGACCAATCGGCGAACCACATCACAGACCGCACCGCCATCACTAAGACCCCCGCAAGGCGCGCCGACCGCCACGTTCGACGTTCATCACGTCCGAGGCCCGCAGGCGCACAGGCGGGCCCGATCTGAAGACCAGCACCACCGCAGGTTCGCCCGAGGAACGACCGTCTGACCGGACAGCCTTCACCTCCCGATGCCGACCCCGGTCGATCAACTGGTCACCGCTCCGCACCCGCAAAGCACGGACACGACCACCATTACGAGCCATCCTGGTCACCATCTCCGCTACTCGCCGTCAACACGGCCCACACAACCTTTCCGACCCCGACCCGTTCGTTTACTCCCCAGCGGTCGGACAGCGCTGCCAGAAGTGCCAGGCCCCGCCCGTGTTCCGCGTCCGTATCGGGCGCCTGCTTCTGCTCCCACATCTCAGCCGCGTCGTGGACCTCGATTCGCACGCCATCGCCCTCGCGCAGATAGCGCGTCTCGATCTCCCGACCAGGCGACACACGCGAATGCCGCACGGCATTGGTCACGAGCTCTGAGACGGCCAGGAGCGCCGCGTCCTCGATTTCGATCAGGCCCCAACTGGCCAGTGTCTTGCGCAGCTCGGCACGCGCCCGACCAACAGAGCGAGGGTGACGCGACCAGCGCCGGACCACAGTTGCGCTGTCCGTCTCCACTCGGCGCAGCCGAAGTGCGGACGCCTTGGGTGAGCGATCAATCTGTGCAAGGCGGCTACTCACGTCGTCTACCTCGGTCCCGTTGTTGGCGAACCAGCTGTGCATTCATGCTGACGACGTGCCAAGCCCCCAACTTTCACACTTGAGTGAAAGCCAGGGGCACAGGGTGAAAGGGCTACGGCTACAGGCCTACCCAGGCGGCGAGGTGATCGAGAGTGTCCGGGGTACGCCGGGACAGCTGGACGAGGCCTCTGATCGTTTCGCGTGCGCCGGAGTGATACCGGGTCTGCTGGGGCGCCAACCTGCGTGCCATCACGATGGATTTCAAGGCGGCCTCGGATCGACCGGCTTCCATCTCGGCGCGCGCTTGGTCGATGTAGAAGTGAGCGACTCGGGAAAGTGCCCAGCCCTTGGGGATCCGTACCTGTGCCGCATGCCGTAGCGCTTCGCCGTACTGCCGCATCTCGACGTTGGTGGATACGGCATGCACCGCGACGTTGGTCGGCCCGAACGACAACCAGTGCACATCCGTCGCCTCGCCGATTCGATCCGCATAGGACCGCGCTTCGGCCAGGTGCGTCGTGACGGCGTCGTGGTCACGAGCCCGGGCGGCGATGACTGAGGCCCCGAGATGGAGTTGTCCCGCTACGGCATGCCTTTCCCTCGTGATCGGCGACTGCTCCAACAGCCCACGCCCGGAGGCGATGAGACGTTGGCCGATCGTGTATTCGCCTTCACGGAAGTAGACGAACGCGCGCATGTACTGGCGCACGGCTGACAACAGCGGATCGGACGCGCGCACCGCTGCCCAGTCCATTCGGTCCAGCGCCACCGTCGACAGGTCGTAGAAACCGAGCTTTAACGGCCACGTCGTGTGCGGTGCGGTAGGTGCTCGACAAAGCTGCCCACAGGTCGGACGACGGCGTGCGGTGCGCGGCTGTAGTGATCTCAGCGATCGTGCCAGGGAGATCACGAGCTGCGTCGTGGAGCTTCGTGGCCCGGACCTGTTGGCAAAGATGATGGGCGGCGGCGACAAGCTGGGGCGTGGGCCGAGGAGCGATGTCGGGATCCGCCCCCAGGTCGTAGAGATCAAGAGCCTCCCGGATGGGCCGGATCAACTCCGTCAATCGATCCTGCTGGAGCTCAGTCACGTACGGCTGACCAGTCAGCGCGGTGACATCGACACACAGCGCCTGCGCGACTGTGGCCACCAGGTCCGGACTGGCAGGCTTATGACCGGACTCAACCTGCGTGAGCAGGCTGTAGGAGTACGGAATCTTCTGAGCCAACCCGCGCTGCGTCAGCCCGGCTCGCTTCCGATGATGTGCGATCCGAGCGCCCGTGTGATCGTCGCCGGGGAAGGGCATCCAACGCTCCGTTCCATGACTCGCTCATCGAAACGCTACCCGTCGGGCTGCTGCCGAGAACGACGAACGGCGATCTACCCACCGCCGAGCACGGTTGCAGGAGCAGGCCCGACAGGGTGGACTGCCACCATGAACGCGAACCGTGTCCTCTATGTGCTGGGCAGCGCCGCCCCACCGGTGCTCAACGTCGGGGGGTTCATCGAGCGCGCGCAAGCTGCGGGCTGGGACGTCTGCCTGGGGCTCACCCCTACGGCAGCACGCTGGCTTGACGATCAACTCCCCGCGCTGGAGAAGCAGACTGGGCATCCGGTGCGCAGCCAGTACAAGCTCCCGAAAGAGCCGGACGTCTGGCCGCCTGCAGATGTCGCCGTCGTCGCACCCGCCACGTTCAACACGATCAACCAATGGGCGCTGGGGATCACCGACAAGTTCATCGTCGGCTTCGCGGCCGAGGGCATCGGCAAGGGCATCCCGCTGGTGGCAATGCCGTGCGTCAACGCCGCCTACGTTCAGCACACACAGTTCCATACGAGCATCGCGGCTCTGCGAGCCATGGGCGTGCACGTGCTGTACGGAGAAGGCGGATTCGTACCCAACGAGCCAGGCAAAGGCCGACCGTGCGCCTACCCATGGCACCTTGCCCTGGAGGCGGCCCAGTCAGTCCTCAGCCGGCGCAACGCCGGAGGAGGATGAGAAGGTGCTTTGCTCCCGAGTTTTCGTTTGATTCGAGGTTTAGGTGCCGCGCCAGGTCGGGGTGGATTCGCCGGTGAGGAGGCAGGCCATCAGGTCGATCATCGCGATGTGGATCACGGCAGCGGACCGGTCGGGCAGGGCCTCGTAGCCCCCTTCTCCCAGCGGGCGAAGTAGCCGTACACCGTCTCCCAGGGCGGCAGGTAGCGCCAGGGGATCCCGGTCCGGTCCACATACAAGATCGCGGGTTGAGCGGACCTTGACTCTCGTGTACCGCATCGCGCCCTCGGAATGAGGTAGCGAGGCTGGCGGCGTGAACCCTCACCAGGTACCTTGTTCCGCATGGTACTGCCTGGTGGTGCGCGTTCCGGAGTGAGCCAACTCCGACGTGGGGTCCTGCAGTTCTGCGTTTTGGCACTACTGCGTGACGGCGAGAAGTACGCCTTTGAACTGGTGCGGGAACTATGCGATGCACACGGGCTCGTGACCAGCGAGGGCACCATCTATCCGCTGCTTTCGCGGCTTCGGAAGGAAGAGTGGGTCAGCACGGTCTGGCAGGAGTCCGACACCGGGCCTCCACGCCGCTACTACACGCTGACGGCTGCGGGGCGACTGGCACTGGCGGACTTCACCGCTGAGTGGGCGCCTTTCAAAACCGCTGTAGACAACCTGCTGGACAGTGAGGAGAACCACCAGTGACCTCAAGGCAGAATCAGCTCATCGAGGAGTACCTGCGTCGCCTTGACAACGCTTCCGTCTTCCTCACAGCTGACCGTCGGCAAGAACTCAGGCAGGAGATAGTCGAGCACATAGACGCTGCCCTCGAAGAAGCAGACACCCTGCACGTCAACGCAGTACGCGCCGTTCTGGAGCGGCTGGGGCCACCGGCGGACATCGTGGCCGCCGAGCTGGGCCCGAGATCCACAGGCTCCACGCCTATCGTCAGGCAGATTCCCTCCTCCGCCCTCGCGACTCATAAGGGTGAGCCGGGCCACGAAGGCAGGAGACGGCAACGGCTGGACGACATCGCTGCGCCTGCTGCCGCCCTCGCTCGGCCTCGGAGGACTGTGATGCTTCTGAGTGGGGCAGCGGCGGCCGCCGTTGTTGCCGGTTTGCTAGCCCTCGGCGCGATCAGCAGCGAACACGATCAACCTCCACCCGCCATCGAGAAACCGTCGATCGGCCCCTCCCAAAGCGATGCACCCTCCAGCGAAATGCCCGATTGGTCCCCCACTGCAAGTCCCGACATCACCATCGCGCCCTCGGAGGAGCCCTCCCACGTTCCCGTCGATCCCACAGAGTCAGCTTCGTGAGAAGCGCGGCTCAGCGACAGGGATGAGGCTCCTTGATCCCGCTGTCTGTGCGGGGGCCTTTGCGGGGCAGCCGCCGGGCCATGAGGGTGACGAGTGACCAGGTGAGGCTCCCTACCCGTTCGGCCACCGGAGAGCACAGAGCCCCCAATCCCAGCGAGGGATGGGGGCTCCGTGTCGACGGTTCAGCCGCGACTCTACGCGGCAGCCGCAACCGCCTGCGGTTCGGCGTCGGCGCCTTCGAGGCCGTGGGACTTGGCCTTGCTGTACGCGTCGCGGTCGAGGATTCCCTCACGTGCGGCGACGAGCAACGTGCAGACCGATTGGCCGGCGACGTTCGTGGCGGTGCGGATCATGTCCAGGACCGGATCGATCGCCAGCAGCAGGCCGACGCCCTCCAGCGGGAGGCCCAGGGTCGACAGCGTCAGCGTGAGCATCACGGTGGCGCCGGTCAGGCCGGCGGTGGCCGCCGAGCCGATCACCGAGACGAAGGCGATGAGCAGGTAGTCACCGATACCCAAGTGCACCTGGAAGATCTCGGCGATGAAGATCGCGGCAAGTGCCGGGTAGATCGCCGCGCAGCCGTCCATCTTGGTGGTGGCGCCGAACGGCACCGCGAAGGAGGCGTACTCCCGCGGCACACCGAGGCGCTCGGTGACCCGCTGGGTGACCGGCATGGTGCCGACCGAGGAGCGGGAGACGAAGGCCAGCTGGATGGCGGGCCAGGCGCCCCGGAAGAACTGCAGCGGATTGACCTTGGCGACGCCTGCCAGCAGCAGCGGGTAGACACCGAACATCACCAGCGCGCAGCCGATGTAGACGTCCGCCGTGAAGGTGGCGTACTTGCCGATGAGGTTCCAGCCGTACGTGGCGATGGCGTGGCCGATGAGGCCGAGCGTGCCGAGCGGGGCGAGCCGGATGACCCACCAGAGCGCCTTCTGCAGCAGCTCCAGAACGGACTGGCTGAAGGTGAGGATCGGCTGGGCCTTCTCGCCGAGCTGCAGCGCGGCGATACCGGCGACGGCTGCCATGAAGACGATCTGCAGCACGTTGAGTTCGGTGAACGGCGTGATGACGTCCGTCGGCACGATGCCGGTCAGGAAGTCGATCCAGGAGCCCGCCTCTTCGGGCTTGCCGCCGTCCTTGGCGGTGAGGCCGGTGCCGGCGCCCGGGTTGGTGACCAGGCCGATCGCCAGGCCGATGGCGACCGCGATCAGCGAGGTGACCATGAACCAGAGCAGAGTACGGGTGGCCAGCCGGGCGGCGTTGTTGACCTTCCGCAGATTGGTGATGGACACCAGGATCGCGAAGAAGACGAGCGGGGCGACGGCGAGCTTCAGCAGCTGAACGAAGATCGAACCGATCTTGTCGAGCGTGGTGACGAGCCAGCCGACGTCACCGCTCCTGGCTATCCAGCCCAGGAGCACGCCGAGAACAAGGCCCAGAAGTATCTGGGCCCAGAACGGCAACTTCGGGAGGGAGAAGCCTGCCGGCTTCTTCGCAGGGGCTTCGGTGGACACAGGCACACTCCGGCAAGGAAAGGACAGACAGAATCGAGGGGGACCACGAGAGGAGAGCGAGGGTGAAGAGCGCAGCGGCCCGAAGAGAGGTGCGCAGTTCCAGGAAATCCCGGTGAATTCCGGTGAGTTCCGGTTCGCGCCCCGGGGGCGGCGACGAGGGCTGTCGCTCAGGCTCGGACGCGGCGACAGGCCGCAGACACCCGGCGGCACAGATCGACGTGCAACCGCGCCACGAGCGAGATGCTCAGGGCGTCTTGGTGCACGGCTGCTGTGGTCATGCTGCACACGTTAACACTTGAACTTTCAGGGCTTCAAAGAAGGTCTTTGACGCGGGATCGGGGCGCAGGAACGCCAACACCCCACCGTGCAGCGGCTGCTCCACAGCGGGGTGTCGACGACGTCCGCCCTGAGGTGTGACGCGTGTTACGCGTCTTCCTGCGCCTGGTTGGCGGTCAGCCGCTCCTTGGCGCGGTCCACCTTCTCGACGATCTGCTCGGACATGGCGTCGCGCTGCTTGCGCAGCAGGACCCAGCTCAGCGGGGCGGAGAGGATCAGCGCGAGCAGCAGCACCCACATGAGGTGGGAGTCGCCGCGACCGGCCGGGAGGATGCGCAGATAGGTGAGGGCCCAGACGACGAGGAAGCAGGCCACGAAGACTCCGAGGCGCAGTGCGGTGTAACGGAGAGTGGCGTGCTGCTTGCTGCTCACGGACGGACCTTCTTCTCTACTGCGGCGGAACGGGGCCAGGTCCAGTGAAGCACGTCCCGTTTCGGATCAAATGAGGGGGAGCCACATCGTGACGTCGTCCCGGAACTCGCCGTACGCGACCTTGATCGCGCCCGGCACCCGGCCGACCTCCTTGTAGCCGCAGGACCCGTAGAACCGCTCCAGTCCGAGTCCCCCGCGGCAGCCGAGCCGGAGTCCGTCTATGCCGTCCATCCCGCGGGCCGCCTCCTCGACGGCGGCCATCAGCTCGCGCCCGTAACCCTTGCCCTGGTGGGCCGGGTGCACCATCACGGTGTAGAGCCAGCACCAGTGGCGCATCAGCCGGTGCGCGTTGAAGGTGAAGAAGGCGGTCGCCAGCACCCGGCCGTGCCCGTCGAGCCCGACCAGGAGCCGGGCGCGGCCCTCGGCCATCGCGGCGAGGTGCCTGACCAGCTCGGGCCGGATGTCGTCCGCGCTGACGGGCGGTACGAACCCGACGGCGCCTCCCGCGTTCGTGACATCGGCCCACAACGCGCATATGCCGTCGCGCAGCTCGGGCCTCATCTCGGGGTCCAGGTGGAAAGTCAGCGGCATGCCTACGACGATAAGCGGCTCAGCTCAGCGCCTGAGCGGCCACCCGCAGGTCGGACACCAGGCCTCGGTACACCGCCTCCCGGTCGTCGGCACGCAGCACGGCGGACGGGTGGATGGTGGCCACGACGCATTCCTCCCGCTCCTCGTCGCCGTCGAAGGAGGGGCACGTCAGCAGCGCTCCGCGCTGCTTGGTCACCCGGAAGGACGGGCCGAGCAGCGCCTTCCCGGCCGTCGCACCCAGGGCCACGATCACCTCGGGGTCGATCAGCCGCAGCTCGGCCGTCAGCCAGGGCTTGCAGGCACTCAGCTCACGCAGGTTCGGCGTCTTGTGGATCCGGCGCTTGCCGCGCTCGGGGACGTACTCGAACTTGAAGTGCTTCACGGCATTGGTGACGTACGTCTCCGTCGGGTCGATGCCGGCCTCGTCGAGCGCCTGCATCAGCACCCGGCCCGCGGGCCCGACGAACGGCAGGCCCTTCCGGTCCTCCTGGTCGCCCGGCTGCTCGCCCACGAGCACCACCCGGGCGTCCGCGTCGCCGGAGCTGAAGACGGTCTGGGTCGTGTTGCGGTGCAGCGGACACCCACGGCAGCCCGCTGCGGCCTCCCGCAGGGTGGCCAGATCCGCACCGGCGGGGACGAAGGGGCCGGCATCGTAGCTGTCCTCGGGCTCGGGGGTCCCGGTCGCGTTCATATGCCCCGGGGTACCCCCGAAAGCCCTCGTCAGACAGAGGCGCCCCCGCCTGCAGCGAGCAGCGGGGTCTGGGGCGGAGCCCCAGGACAGTCAGACGCGCATCGGCTGCGGCGCTTCGCGGCGGTCCGGGTCGGGCCCCGGGTACTCGCGAATGACCTCGTACCGCGTGTTCCGCTCGACCGGCCGGAACCCGGCGTCCCGGATCAGGTCCAGCAGATCGTCACGGGTCAGCTTGTTGGGCGTGCCGAAGTTGTCCGCGTCGTGGGTGATCTTGTACTCGACCACCGAGCCGTCCATGTCGTCCGCGCCGTGCTGCAGCGCGAGCTGCGCCGTCTGCACCCCGTGCATGACCCAGAAGACCTTGACATGCTGCACGTTGTCGAACAGCAGTCGCGAGACCGCGAAGGTCTTCAGCGCCTCGGCACCGCTCGCCATGGTCGTCCGGGCCTGGAGCCGATTGCGGATCTTGCCGTCCTTCATGTCCACGAAGTCGTGCTGGTAGCGCAGCGGGATGAAGACCTGGAAGCCGCCGGTCTCGTCCTGCAGCTCGCGCAGCCGCAGCACGTGGTCCACCCGGTGACGAGGCTCCTCGATGTGCCCGTACAGCATCGTGGACGGGGTCTTCAGACCCTTTTCATGCGCCAGGCGGTGGATGCGCGACCAGTCCTCCCAGTGAGTGCGGTGGTCGACGATGTGCTGCCGGACCTCCCAGTCGAAGATCTCGGCGCCACCGCCGGTCAGGGACTCCAGACCGGCGTCGATCAGCTCGTCGAGGATCTCGGATGCGGACAGCCCGGAGATCGTCTCGAAGTGGTGGATCTCGGTGGCGGTGAAGGCCTTCAGGGAGACGTTCGGCAGGGCCTTCTTCAGCTCGCGCAGCGAGCGCGGGTAGTAGCGCCAGGGCAGCGTCGGGTGGAGGCCGTTGACGATGTGCAGCTCGGTGAGGTTCTCGTGCTCCATCGCCGTGGCGAGGCGGACGGCCTCCTCGATACGCATCGTGTACGCGTCCTTCTCGCCGGGCTTCCGCTGGAAGGAGCAGTAGGCGCAGGACGCGGTGCACACATTCGTCATGTTGAGGTGGCGGTTGACGTTGAAGTGGACGACGTCGCCGTTCTTCCGGGTCCGCACCTCATGGGCGAGGCCGCCCAGCCACGCGAGGTCGTCGCACTCGTAGAGCGCGATGCCGTCCTCGCGGGTCAGTCGCTCCCCCGCGTGGACCTTCTCCTCGAGCTCGCGCCTGAAGCCCACATCCTTGATAGATGCAGTCATACGGCCGCCTCCCAATCGCCTGCCTGTCGGGCCCCGTCGAGCGTACCCCCCGCCGTGTCGCGGGAATTCACCCCGTCACACCCCTTCCGGCAGTTCACCTACCCGGTTCTCCCACTTGGTGGAGAGCACGATGGTGGTCCGGGTGCGAGAGACTCCCTTGGTGCCGGAGAGCCGCCGGATGGTCTTCTCCAGACCGTCGACGTCGCTGACCCGGACCTTGAGCATGTACGAGTCGTCGCCGGCGATGAACCAGCAGTCCTCGATCTCGGCCAGGTCCCGCAGTCGGCGTGCCACGTCCTCGTGGTCGGCGGCGTCGGACAGCGAGATGCCGATGAGGGCCGTCACGCCAAGGCCGAGCGAGGCGGAGTCGACGGTCGCGCGGTAGCCGGTGATCACCCCGGCCGCCTCCAGACGATTGATCCGGTCCGTGACGCTGGGCCCGGAGAGCCCCACGAGCCGTCCCAGCTCTGCATACGAGGCCCTGCCGTTCTCCCGAAGGGCCTGGATGAGCTGCCTGTCCACCGCGTCCATCTGCCTGGAGCCTTCCATTGTTCAGTATTCGCCAGCTTCAGTATAAGGAATCTGAGGCACACAGGATAACCTGCCTGTGAATCAACCTAAGAATCCAAAGTGGGATGGGGCTGGCACGAGGCTAGTCGTCGCCTCGGGAGCCTCCGATCGCACCCTCCCACCGGCGGTACAGCTTGTGCGGCACGCCCGCCGCGTCCAGCACTCGCCCAGCGACGAAGTCCACCAGGTCCTGGATCTGCGTGGCGCCCGCATAGAACGCCGGAGACGCCGGCAGGACCACGGCGCCCGCCTGATCCAGCGCCACCAGATGCTTGAGCGTCTGCCCACTCAGCGGTGTCTCCCGGAGCGCCACCACGAGCGGCCGCCGTTCCTTCAGCGTCACGCTCGCTGTCCGCTGCAGCAGGTCCTTCGAGAGACCGAGGGCCACCCCGGCCACGCACGCCGTGCTCGCCGGCACGATCAGCATGCCTTTGACCGGGTACGAACCCGAGGAGGGGCCTGCGGCCAGATCTCCGGGCGCCCAGTGCCGTACGTCCGACAGGTCGGGCAGCGTGGCCTCGAACCGGTCCGGGGTGCCGTCCGCGCCGCGCGCCAGCCAACGGCGCAGGTCCTCGTGCCAGTGCGCATCGCGGAAGGCGATGCCCGTCTCGTCCAGCAGCGTCAGCCGGGAGGCCCGGCTGACCACCAGGTCCACGGCCTCGCCCGCGTGCAGCAGGGCACGCAGCACCGACGCCGCATAGGGCGTGCCGGACGCGCCGGACACTCCGACCACCCAGGGTCGGCGCTGCCCGGTGCCGGGGGCGTCCTTCGATCTCGGCTGCGGCGGCTCCACGGCTCGAGCCTATCCGGCGGCGTACGGCGTCATCCGGCGGGAACCCGGGCAGCCTCTCCTGGCGTTGGGATGGTGGAGAAAGGGGGCTCCGATGACGTACGGACCAGGGGGATACGGCCCGCCCGGACATGGCCCGCCTGAATACGGACGGCCGCCGTACGGGGCGGGGCCGCCGGGCGCCGGGCCGGAGACGTCCCGTCGCGGGGCGCGGGCGAAGGCGGCAGCCGTGCTGGTGCTCGCCTGGGTCGTGCTGCTCTGGCTGCTGGAGTACGTGGACGCGGCGAACGGACATGTCCTGGATCCGTACGGCATCACGCCGCGCGAGCCGACCGAGCTGCGCGACGTCGTGCCCGCCGCCTTCCTCCACTTCGGCTTCCAGCATCTCGCCGCCAACACGATGCCGCTGCTCATCCTGGGCTTCCTCGCCGCCGTCAGCGGCATAGGGCGCTTCATGGGCGTGGTGGCGGTGATCATCCTGACGAGCGGTCTCGGCGTCTGGTTCTTCGCGCCCGCGGGGTCCATCACAGCCGGCGCGTCAGGAGTCGTCTTCGGGCTCTTCGGCTACCTGCTGGTGCGCGGCTTCGTGGACCGCAGGCCGACCTGGGTGGGCATAGGCCTGGCCGTCGCGGTCTTCTACGGGTCGATCCTGTGGGGCGCGCTGCCGACCACGACCGGTATCAGCTGGCAGGGCCACCTGTTCGGCCTGCTCGGCGGGGTGTTGGCGGCGTTCCTGTTCCGCGAGCAGCGGCCAGCGCCGAGGATGTGACGCCTCCGCGCTCACGAGGGGTACGCCCTATACGCCGAGCCCGCGCGCGATGAGATCAAGCAAGGTGCAGGCGAACAGCACGCAGCCGATGACACCGTTGACCGTGAAGAACGCGCGGTTCAGCCGGGACAGGTCGTGCGGCCCCACGATCGTGTGCTCGTAGAGGAACGCCACAGCGACGATCACCAGTCCGGCCCAGAAGAAGGTCCCGGCCTCGGTGACCGCCCCGTACCACGCCAGCAGCGCGGTCGTGACGGCATGGCAGGCTCGCGCGCCGTACAGCGCCGCAGGGACGCCGAAGCGGGCCGGCACGGACAGCACACCGTGCGCACGGTCCGCCTGGACGTCCTGGCAGGCGAAGATCAGGTCGAAGCCGCCGATCCAGATGCCGACGGCGAGGCCCAGGACCACTGCGTCCCACGACCAGGCACCGGTGACCGCTATCCAGGCGCCGACCGGGCCCATCGCCTGGGCCAGACCGAGGATCGCATGCGGGTAGTTGGTGAACCGTTTCCCGTAGGGATAGACCACCATCGGGATGACCGCGACGGGGGCGAGCGCCAGGCACAGCGGGTTGAGCAGCGCCGCGGCGCTCAGGAAGACGACGACGGCGATGAGCGCTCCGGTCCATGCGGACCGTACGGAGACCGCGCCCGTCACCAACTCGCGTCCCGCCGTACGCGGATTGCGAGCGTCGATCTCGCGGTCGATGATCCGGTTGCACGCCATGGCGAAGGTCCGCAGGCCCACCATCGCCACGGTGACGAGGAAGAGCTCCCACCAGTGGACCCGGGCGTCTTCGAGGAACATCGCGGTGAGCGAGGCGATATAGGCGAAGGGGAGGGCGAAGACCGAGTGCTCGATCATCACGAGCCGGAGGAAGGCCTTGACCTTGTTGTCGCTCGCGGCCGGCGCGGGCGACGCGGCTGCTGCCGACGTCATACCTGAGACCTCCGGAAGGTGTCTTCGATACTGCGCAGTTCATGGAGGCCTACTGCCCTGGCATCGCCCGGCCTCGCTGTGGCGGACGCGGCACTCATAGCCCGTACTCCTTCCACCGCCGAGTGACCCTGTCGGCGGTGTCTGGGTCGGACTCGACCATGTTCGGCCAGCCGCCGTCCCGGGTGTAGCCCTCCTCGGGGAGCTTCCGCGTCGCGTCGATGCCTGCCTTGCCACCCCAGAACTGCTGGTACGAGGCGTGGTCGAGGTGGTCGACCGGGCCCTCGACCACCGTCAGGTCACGGGCGTAGTCGGTGTTGCCCAGAGCCCGCCAGGCGACCTCGTGCAGATCGTGCACATCGCAGTCGGCGTCCACGATCACGATGAGTTTGGTGAGCGACATCATGTGCGCACCCCAGATGGCGTGCATCACCTTCTGTGCGTGCTTGGGGTACTTCTTGTCGATCGACACGATCGCGCAGTTGTGGAACCCACCCGCCTCGGGGAGGTGGTAGTCCACGATGTCGGGCACGATGATCTTCAGCAGCGGCAGGAAGAACCGCTCCGTCGCCCGTCCCAGCGGCCCGTCCTCGGTCGGCGGACGGCCGACGACGATCGACTGCAGCAGCGGGCGCCGACGCATCGTCACGCAGTCGACGGTGAGCGCCGGGAAGTCCTCCTGCGGGGTGTAGAAGCCGGTGTGATCCCCGAACGGGCCCTCCGGCAGCAGCTTCCCGGGCTCCAGCCACCCCTCCAGCACGACCTCGGCGGCCGCCGGAACCTGCAGCGGCACGGTCTTGCAGTCCACCAACTCGACCCGCTTGCCCTGCACCAAGCCGGCGAAGAGGTACTCGTCGATGTCGCCGGGAAGCGGGGCCGTGGACGCGTAGGTCACGGCGGGCGGGCAGCCGAAGGCGATGGCGACCGGCAGCTTCTCGCCCCGCCGGGCCGCGACCTGGTAGTGGTTGCGGCTGTCCTTGTGGATCTGCCAGTGCATACCGATGGTGCGGCGGTCGTGCCGCTGCAGGCGGTAGAGCCCGAGATTGCGGATGCCCGTCTCCGGGTCCTTGGTGTGCGTCAGCCCGAGGTTGAAGAAGGAGCCACCGTCCTCGGGCCAGGTGAACAGCGCCGGCAGCTTGTCGAGATCGACGTCGTCGCCGGTGAGCACGGCCTCCTGGACGGGGCCGTCCTTCACCTTCTTCGGCGGCACGTGCGCCATGCTGCCCAACTTGCCGAACGCCTCGCGCATCCCGACGAAACCGTGCGGCAGCTCCGGCTTGAGCAGGCCGCCGATCTTCTGGCTGATCTCGTCGTAGGACGTCAGGCCGAGCGCCTTGAGGAGCCGTCGGTCGGTCCCGAAGACGTTCATGGCGAGCGGCATCGCCGAGCCCTTCACGTTCTCGAAGAGCAGCGCGGGTCCGCCCGCCTTGTTAACCCGGTCGACGATCTCACCGACCTCAAGATACGGGTCGACTTCGGCCTTGATGCGCCGCAGGTCGCCGTCGCGCTCCAGCGCGCGAAGGAACGAGCGAAGATCGTCGTATGCCATGCGCCCCAGTATCCGCCATCGGATGTCGCCGCTGGCCCCCCGGGCGCTCCTGAGGTGTCGCGCGTCACCCGTCCCTCGGCCGGGCCCCGGCCGCCGGGCTCTGGGGTCCCCCATGCCGCAGGCCAGAGGAGCGCCTATCGGCTCGCGGCGTCTACCCTGGACTGGTCCGGGGCTTCCCGCCTTCCCGCCGCCTCCAGGGGGACCGCACCACCATGCTCAGGTATCTGCCGTTCATCCTGATCCTGGCGCTGACGATCTACGCCTTCATCGACTGCCTCAACACCCCCGAGGACGAGGTCAAACACCTCCCCAAGGTGGTCTGGGTCATCATCATCCTGCTCTTCTCGATCGTCGGGCCGATCGTCTGGCTCGCCACGGGCAAGCGGCGACACGTCCCGGCCGGCGGGAGCACCCCGTCGCATGGGCACCGCACCCACCGCACGCAGTGGGTGGCTCCGGATGACAATCCGGAGTTCCTGCAGTCCTTGAAGGGCGAGAACGAGAAGGACGAGGCGCTCCTGGAGGACTGGGAGGCGGATCTGCGCCGCCGCGAGGAAGAGCTCAAGCGCCGGGAGAACGGCGGCAACGACGACACCCCGCCGCAGTCCTCCTGACGAGCCGTGTGATGCCCGGAACCCGCATCCCCACCGTCGACGTGGGTCCCTGGCTGTCCGGGGACGATCCGGCGGCGCGGAACCGGATCGCCGCGACCGTGGACCGCGCCCTGCAGAGCGCCGGTTTCCTGCTCGTCACCGGCCACGGTGTGGACCCGGCGCTGCGCACCGGCGTACGGGACGCGGCACGCGGCTTCTTCCGGCTTCCCGAGGCGGCGAAGCGACCGTATGCCGTACGGGTCGGGGGGCGCGGCTGGCTCGGGCCGGGCGCCGAGGCCAACGCGTATGCCGAGGGCGTCCAAACCCCGCCCGATCTCAAGGAGTCGCTGTCCTTCGCGGCCGAGGAGCCGACCGGGGACCCGGAGACGGACGCGGAGTGGTTTCTGCCGAACACCTGGCCGTCGGCGGTGCCGGGCCTGCGGCCGCTGACGGAGGCGTATCTCACGCAGATGCGCACGCTGTCGGACCGGCTGCTGGAACTGCTGGCCGCCGCGCTCGGCTGCTCCCTCGACTTCTTCACCCGGCACACCCGGCACCCCACCTGGGGCTTCAACATCAACTGGTATCCGGGGACGGACACGGTGGGCGAGCCGGAGCCCGGTCAGTTCCGGATCGGTCCGCACACCGACTTCGGGACGGTCACGGTGCTGGACCGGCAGCAGGGCAAGGGCGGACTTCAGGTCTTCACCGAAGAGGGCGGCTGGGAGGACGCGCCGTACGACCGGGACGCCTTCACCGTGAATATCGGCGATCTGATGGCCCGTTGGACAGGCGATCGCTGGCGCTCCGGCCGCCACCGCGTGCTGCCCCCGCCGGCCGACGCCCCGGCGGAGGAGCTGATGTCACTGGTCTACTTCTACGAGTGCGATCCGCACACCCGCGTGGAGTCCGTGCCGGCCCCGCTGGGGCGCGTCGCGTACGAGCCGGTGGACGCGCACTCCTATCTGCGGGCGAAGCTGGACGCGATCGGCGTCGGGTGATCGGTCCCGCGCTACCGCACCGGTCTCAGACTCCGGCGTAGGAGTGCTTGCCGGTGATGAAGATGTTGACGCCGTAGTAGTTGAAGAGGAAGCAGGCGAAGGCGATCAGGGCGAGGTAGGCGGCCTTGCGGCCCTTCCAGCCGGCGGTGGCCCGGGCGTGCAGGTAGCAGGCGTAGGCGACCCAGGTGATGAACGACCAGACCTCCTTGGGGTCCCAGCCCCAGTAGCGGCCCCAGGCGGCCTCGGCCCAGATCGCGCCCGCGATGATGGTAAAGGTCCACAGCGGGAAGATCACCGCGTTGATGCGGTAGCTGAACTTGTCGAGGCTGGCGGCCGCGGGGAGCCGGTACATCACCGATGCGTTCGCCCGCGCCAGCCGCCAGCGCAGCCGCTTGAACGAGGTCGCCGGGCGGGGACCCGGTGCCCAGCCCGTGGCGAGCTTGGCCTCGTAGCTGTCGCGGAAGAGGTAGAGCAGCGTGCCGACGGCGCCGAGGTAGAACACCGCGCCGGAGATGATCGCGCAGGAGACGTGGATGTACAGCCAGTACGAGTCGAGGGCGGGAACCAATTGGTCGCTCGCGGTGTACAAGACAGTGACGGCGAGGCCGAGATCGAGGAGGACCGTCGTGACCAGGGGGAGTCCGATCCAGCGCACGTTCTTCTTCAGCGCGAGGAGGATGGCGTACGCACCGACGGCCACCATCGAGAAGGTGGTCGAGAATTCGTACATGTTGCCCCAGGGGGCGCGCTCCACAGAGAGGGCGCGGGCAACTACGCCGCCGGCGTGGACGAGTAGGGCGAGGACGGTCAGCGAGACGGCGAATCTGCCGTACAGATCGCCCTGCTCGGTGCCGCCTGCGGCACCGGGGCCATCCGGGACGTCACGGGTGCCGGCGGCGGACCGGGTGACGACCTTGGGGCGTTCCAGGACCGCCGTGCCGCCTCCAGTGGAGCCGGTGTTCGCACCGGGAGAGTCCTGCACCAGGGCGGCGGTGGCATCGGTGAGAGCGGCGGCGGTGCGGCCCACCCTGCTCCGGCTGCCGAGCACCCATTCGGCGATATGCGCGATGAAGGCCAGGGTGTAGACCGCCATCGCGGAATAGATCAGCACGTTGCTGATGTGGGCCATGTTCTCGTTGGCCGCGACCGCGAGGTTCACGCGCGCGCTCCTTCGCCTTCGGCAGGTTCAGCTGGGTCGTCGTCGGCTTCCGCAGCCGCGTTCTCGATCGGTGGTGCGTCGGGCTGCAGTGTCACGGCGAGGTCGGCCAGCTCCTCGGGGAGCTTTGCGGATTCGCTGCGGCCGAGTCCGGCCATCTCGACGACCGTGGTGCCGTCGTCGCCTCGCCTCGCCCTCACCCACACCCGGCGACGCTGGATGAACAGGGAGGCGGCGAGGCCCATGAGTGCGGCGACCGCACCACCGAGCGCCAGTCCGCCCGCGGGCCGGTAGGAGATCTGGAAGCTGGCCCAGGTCTTGACCCCGTCGAACGTCAGCGAGCCCGCTCCGCTCGGCAGGGTCATGGTCTCGCCGGGGCGCAGGGCCTTGCGGAAGAAGTCGCCGCTCGGGTCCTTGAACTGCTCCATCTTCCGGGTGTCCAGCTGGTACACGTTCTGCGGCAGGCCGGAGTCGATGCCGAGGCTGCCGTGGAAGGCGTTCAGCGAGAGCACCGGATAGTCGAGCGCGGGGAAGGAGGAGTGCGGGCCACGCACTTCATCGAGTGCGAAGGTGGGGGTGAACCGGCCCTGGAAGCCGAGCTGGTCCTTCTCGCCGTCCTTGTCACGGTAGTCCGGGACCTTGATCACGCCGACGGAGGTCAGATTGCCGTCCTGAGGGAGGAACGGGACCGGCCCCTGGTAGGCGATATCGCCCTGCCCGTCCTTGACCGTCACCACTGGCGCGTAGCCGTGGCCGATCAGAAAGACTTTGTACGACGCGAATGTGTCGCCCGTGACCTCGAGGGGTTCGTTGACCTCGATGGTGGAGGCGCGCTCCGGGCCGTCCGCGCCCTCCCAGTACGTGACGTGGGCGCGGAATTCGCGGGGGGTGCCCTTCTGGGGGCCGGACCGCTCGTAGCTCGCGTCGAAGCCGTTCAGCGAGAAGCCGAAGGGGGCGAGGGTGTCGGAATCGAAGAGACCGCCGGACTTGAAGTCGTCGTACTGCGTCAGCGTGTTGGAGAAGCCGTCACCGTCGACGATCAGCTTGCCGCCCTCGGACTTCCAGAGCTGCCCCGCGGCGAAGGCCACCAGCATCACGATCAGCGCGATATGGAAGGCCAGGTTGCCCACCTCCCGCAGGTAGCCCTTCTCCGCGGCGACCGCGTCGCCGGTGGTGTGGGCCCGGAAACGGCGGCTGCCCAGCATCCGCCGCGCGGCGGCCAGCACCTGCTCGGGCTCGGCTTCGGTACGCCATGTGGTGTAGACGGGCAGCTGCGTGAGGCGGCGCGGTGCGGCCGGCGGACGGCCGCGAAGCTGACCGACGAACTGCCAGGTGCGCGGGACGATGCAGCCGATGAGAGAGATGAACAGCAGGAGGTAGATCGCCGAGAACCACACCGAGGTGTAGACCTCGAACAACCCGAGCTTGTCGTAGACCGGGGCGAGCGTTTCATGGGCGGCCCGGAACTCCTCGACCTTGACCGGGTCGACGCCGGTCTGCGGGACCAGCGACCCCGGGATGGAGGCGAGCGAGAGCAGGAAGAGCAGGATCAGCGCGACCCGCATGGAGGTGAGCTGCCGCCAGAACCAGCGTGCCCAGCCGATGACCTCGCGCCCCAGCCAGCCCAGCCTCCCGCGCACGCCGGGTCGGCGCACGCCGCCGAACGAGCCCGGCACGGCCTGCCCGGCGTCGTCCTGCGCGGGTGCCGTGGACAGCTGGGACCCGGCGGCGCCCAGCTCGTCGTCCTCCCGCGCCGCGGCGGTGACGGCGGCAGCGGCGTCGGTGCCTGTCTGTGTCTCCGACTCGGCCATGGTTCAGATTCCCGGAGTAAAGGTGGACGACCAGCCCTGCAGGTCGGTGATCATGCGGTCCCAGATCCCGGTGACGAGCAGGACGCCCACCACGACCAGCATCGAACCACCGATCCGCATCACCCACACGTAGTGCTGCTTGACCCAGCCGAACGCGCCCAGCGCCCGCCGGAAGGCGATCGCGGTGAGGAGGAAGGGCACGCCCAGGCCCGCGCAGTACGCGACGGTGAGCAGCGCCCCGCGCGCGGCACTCGCCTCATTGAACGCCAGGGCGTTGACCGCGGCCAGCGTCGGGCCGATGCAAGGGGTCCAGCCGATGCCGAACAACGCGCCCAGCATCGGCGCGCCGAGCAGGCCCATAGTGGGCTTGGTGTGGATGCGGAACTCGCGCCGGCCGAACCCTCCCAGGACCCCCATGAAAGCGAGGCCCAGCAGGATCGTGAGAGCGCCGAGCACCTTGGAGATGGTCTCCTTGTGCTCCTCCAGCGTCAGGCCGAAGTTCCCGAACAGCGCCCCGTAGGAGACGAAGACCGCCGTGAAGCCGAGGACGAAGAGGGACGCCCCCGCGACCATCCGGCCCCGTCGGGCCTCGGCCAGGTCGGTGCCGCTGACCCCGGTGACATACGACAGATAGCCCGGTACGAGCGGCAGCACGCAGGGGGAGAAGAAGGAGACCAGTCCGCCGAGGAGGGCGACGGGCAACGCGAGCAGGAGTGCGCCGGTGAGGACGGTCTGGTTGGGGTCGGTCGCGGCGGCGAGGGCGATCACGTGATCACTTCTCCGCGATCAACGGATCGAGCGTCCGGTACAGCTGCTCCTCACCCAGCGGCGTCAGGGCGCGCGCCGCGACCCTGCCCTCCCGGTCGATGAACAGCGTCGAAGGGATGGCCTTCGGGTTGAGGCTGCCCGCGGGGAAGCGAAGCATCAGCTTGCCCGCCGGGTCGTAGAGGCTCGGGTACGGACTACCGAACTCCTTCTCGAACTTCACCGCCGGCTGCCGCGTCGAGTCCCGCGTGTTGATGCCGACGAACCGCACCCCCCGGGCCTCGGTGGCCTTGGCGACCTTGGCGAAGTGGGGTGCCTCCGCCCGGCACGGCGGGCACCACGACCCCCATACGTTGATCACGACGACCTTGCCCCGGTAGTCGGCGAGGTCGAGCTGCTCATCGTCGAGGGTCTCGCCGGAGATCTCTGGAAGCGGCTTGCGGTCGGCCTTCTTCACCGTGTCGATGCCGCCCTCGCCCGCCACGAACTTCGTCCCGGCGGAACCTCCGGACGTACCGGTCCCGCAGGCGGTCAGAGCCAGGGCGGCTGCCGCGGCCCCGGTGGCAGCCCGCACGGCGGTACGACGTGAGGTCGCTCGGCGTCGGGGGGCGCGGCGGCAGGCAGACATGTGAAAAGTTTCGCATGGCCCGTTCCAGGATCTTCCACACCCCCCTCAAGTCACCCGAAACCGCCTGTCAGGGTGGCCGTGATGCAGGTCGGACACCCGGCTCAGGACGCGGACAGATATGCCTTCCAGCCACCTGCCGGCCGCTGTCCCACCCCGAGGCCGCGCAGCTTCCGCAGCACCTTTGGATCCTGGACGTCGAGCCAGTCCACGTACTGCCGGAAGGAGACCAGACGCACGTCTTTCCGCTTCTCGTCCGCCATGTGCTTGAAGGCCTCTTCGACGGCGTTCATATAGATGCCGCCGTTCCACTGCTCGAAGTGGTTGCCGATGAACAGCGGGGCGCGGTTGGTCTCGTATGCGCGCTGGAAGCCCGCGACCAGGGCCTCGCGCGCCTGCTGCTCCCAGGCCGGGTACTTGGACGGATCGCTCTGCATCGCGTTCTGCGACTGGTTGGCGAGCATGTTGTAGTCCATGGACAGGACTTCGAACTCCCGGCCCGGGAAGGGTATCTGCTGGAGCGGAAAATCCCATATGCCCTGTTTCTTGGTGGGCCAGACCTGGTGTCCGCCCGGCGCGCTCGCGTCATAGCGCCAGCCCAGCCGCTTGGCCGTCTGCAGCAGGTTGTCCTGGCCCAGCAGACAGGGCGTACGGCCGCCGATCAGCTCCTTCTCGTAGTTGAACGGCAGCGGGTCCAGGTCCGTGAAGCCGGTGTTCGTCCGCCACTTCGTGACGAAGGACACTGCCTGATCGATCTCCGACTGCCAGTCGGCCGGCGTCCAGTGGGCGACCGAGCCCGACCCGGCGCAGAAGTGACCGTTGAAGTGGGTGCCGATCTCGTGGCCCTCGAGCCAGGCGAGACGGACGTTCTCCAGGGTCATCCGGATGTGCTCGTCGGTGAGGTATCCGATGTCGGAGGCCCCGACGGGATTGTTCGGCGGCCGGTAGAGGCTCTTCTTCGACTCGGGCAGCAGATAGAGCCCGGAGAGGAAGAAGGTCATGGCCGCGCCGTGGTCCTTTGCGAGCTTGCGGAAGCGCGGAAAGAGTCCATTGCCGACATCGCCCGCACCGTCCCAGGAGAAGATCACGAACTGCGGCGGCATCTGGCCGGGTTCGAGCCGCTCGGGCTTCGGCTGGCCGGGCTGCGGACCGGTATCGGCGGTGGAGCCGTCACCGATCAGCCGGGGGCGACTCTGCCTGCCCCCACCACCGCTTCCCGCGCCCCAGCCGCCCGTACCGGCCGCCGATCCCGAACCCATTCCGCAGCCCGCGGCCCCGAGCGCAGCCGCCGCACCCAGCCCCAAGCCCAGCAGTCCCCGTCGACTGATCTCGCGCATTTCGCCCCCGTTCATCACATGCCGTACCCGCTTTTCCCAAACGGGCACTTGTTAAGAGGGCATGACGGGAGACGGGGTTCCGGAAAACGGTGGAGAGATTGGCGTGATCTATGCGCCGAAGCCCTTGACGCCCTTCACCGATCCCCTGCCGAAGCGCTGCTGAGCGCCGACCAGCAGGTGCGGCGGCACCAGATCCCGGGCGGGTTCGCTGTAGCCGACGGAAACCATCCGGTCGCCCTCGAAGGTGAAGGTGGTCAGGCTCGCGAGCGTGCACTGCCGCCGGCGCGGATCGTGCCACAGCCGCCGTCGCTCGACATGGCTGCGCACGATCCAGATCGGCAGCTGATGGCTGACGGCCACCGCCTCGTGCCCGCGCGCGGCGTCGCGCGCCGCAGCCAGCGCGGCCATCATCCGTACGACCAGCTCGATGTAGGGCTCGCCCCAGGAGGGCCGGAACGGGTTGATGAGGTGCCGCCAGTTGCCCGGCCGCCGGAGCGCCCCATCGCCGACCCCGAAGGTCTTGCCCTCGAAGACGTTCTCGGCCTCGATGAGCCGATCGTCGGTGGTGATGTCCAGGGAGTGCGACTTGGCGATCGGCGTGGCCGTCTCCTGCGCACGCTCCAGCGGAGAGGAGGCGACGAACCGAATGTCGCGGTCGGCCAGGTGCTCGGCCACCCGGTCGGCCATCTGCCGCCCCAGATCGGAGAGGTGGTAGCCGGGCCGCCGCCCGTAGAGCACGCCGTCCGGATTGAGCACCTCACCATGGCGCACCAGGTGCACAACGGTCCTGGTCCGATCCGGCCCGCTCCGGTCGGCGGCGCTCGGTTCGGTGGAGATGGCGTTCGCTTCGGTCATGGCGTCCATCATGCAGATGCCTCGGCGGCGGCCCGCGCGGCGGTCGGCAGGGCGGCTGCGATGCGCTCGATCGCAGCGCTGTCGTGGGCCGTCGACACGAACCAGGACTCGAACGCGGACGGCGGGAGGTAGACGCCCTCGGCGAGCATCGCGTGGAAGAAAGCCGTGAAGCGGTGGGCCTGCTGGGCCTTCGCCTTCTCGTAGTCCGTCACGTCCTCGTCCGTGAAGAACACCGAGAACATGTTCCCGGCCGTCTGCAGCCGGTGGACGACGCCCTCCTTCGCGAGTGCCTCGGTCACCAGTGCCCGCACCTCGGCGGAGACCGCGTCCACCGTCTCGTACGCCGCGTCGTCCAGCAGCCGCAGCTGTGCGAGCCCGGCGGCGGTCGCGACCGGGTTACCGGAGAGCGTGCCCGCCTGGTAGACGGGTCCGGCCGGGGCCAGGTGCGCCATGACATCGGCGCGGCCGCCGAAGGCCGCGGCCGGGAAGCCACCGCCCATGACCTTGCCGAAGGTCATCAGATCCGGTTCGACGCCGTCGATGCCGTACCAGCCCGTCCTGCTCACCCGGAAGCCGGTCATCACCTCGTCGGAGATGTAGAGCGCACCGCTCTCCGCGCAGAGCGACTTCAGCCCCGCGTTGAAGCCCGGAAGCGGCGGCACGACGCCCATGTTGCCCGGCGCCGCTTCGGTGATCACGCAGGCGATCTCTCCGGGGTAGCGGGCGAAGGTGTGCCGCACCGCGTCCAGATCGTTATACGGGAGCACGATCGTGTCGCCGGTCTGCGCGCCGGTCACCCCCGGTGTGTCGGGCAGCCCGAACGTGGCAACCCCGGAACCGGCCGAAGCCAGCAGCGCGTCCACATGACCGTGGTAGCAGCCCGCGAACTTGATCACCTTCGCACGGCCGGTGAACCCACGGGCGAGCCGGATCGCCGACATGGTCGCCTCGGTGCCGGAGGAGACCAGTCGGACCTGCTCGACGGGGGCGATCCGGTCCACGATCTCCTCGGCGAGCGCCACCTCACCCTCGCCGGGCGTACCGAAGGAGGTGCCGTGTGCCACCGCCGCCTGCACGGCCTCGACGACCTGCGGATGGGCATGCCCGAGGATCATCGGCCCCCAGGAACACACGAGGTCGACATACTCCCGACCGTCGGCATCGGTGAGGTACGGACCGGTACCGGACACCATGAACCGGGGTGTACCACCCACGGCACGGAACGCACGGACGGGAGAGTTGACGCCCCCGGGCGTCACGACCGCCGCGCGGTCGAAAAGTGTCTGCGAGACTGAGGCATCGTACGAGTAAGTCACGTATTCCATGGTGTCAGAGGCAGACGGGGACACGAGGAGAGGCGTTTCACCTCTCGTCGACGGGGGAGGTCTCTGAGACGATGATCGGGTTGCGCGGCGATGGCCGCGAGTGGTCGGGTGGAGATATGCATCGCGGTGGCGGACTGGGCGAGGGGACCGATGACCTGGGCCCCGACCGCGCTGGTGTCCCCTACGCCGAAGGCGAAGGGCGGGGGCGGCACCGGCGCGAGCGCGAGGTGCACAGTGGCGGGAGCAGGGGTGGCCGTGTGGGGGTGACCTACAAATACTTCGGCGCGCCCGACGGAGCGACCGCGGCCCGTGTCCCCATCTCGATGCGACCCGAGGAGCTGGGCGGCGACGAGCTCGGCATGGGGGGAATGTTCACCAAGATCAAGCCCGAGACGATGGCGGCGATGGTGCTGACCGGCATCGAGGGCATACCCCTGTACAAGGTGCCGCCGCTCGAGCTGGTCGTGCTGCACCCGGACTATGCCGTGGTGAAACTGCCGATGACGGTCGTCGACCCACTGCGAGGGGTGGGCGAGGAGGCCGTCGGCGCGGCCGCCTTCATCTGGTCCACGGTCCCGGACCGCGGGGGGCCGCGGGACGCCTTCAACGTCTACCAGCTGCTGCACGAGTGGCAGGACTTCAGCCACCGCCTGCATGAGGCGGGACACCAACCGTACTGCCTGGTCTGGCCCTGACCTGACATCATTCTTCTGGGCCGCCCATGCGGTCGGGACCAGGCGGGCCCTCTTCGGCGGCCGGGCACAGCGCGGGTAGCGGCGACAACAGCGGCAGGGGCACCCCTGTGCCGTGGGGTGCCCCTTCGTAATATCTCTGCCGCATATATCTCTGATGCCGTCATGTACTGCCTTTCCTCCGGCGGCGCAGGACCACGACGCCGCCGCCCACCGCCAGAACGACGAGCGCGGCACCGCCGACCAGCTCCGCGTTGTTCACCTTCCCGGTGCCGCCGCCTTCGCCGGCCCGCGAGCCCCGCGTGGGCCCGACCTGTAGCCGGCCGAAGAGCCGCTCCCCGTCCCCGCACCGGATGACGACGCTGTGCTTGCCCCTGGCATGCCAGAGCACCCGCGCGCTGCCGACGAGCCGGTCACCCCTCGGGGTCAGCGGGACGCTGCCGAAGGCACCCGAGTACGCGGTCGTGCCCTCGCGGATGTCGCAGTACCCGTCGTCACTGATCCATACGGTCTGGCCCGGATGCACCCGGTGCGGATCGACGTTCGCCGGGGTGCTCGCCACGGCGACCGGGGCGGCGAGACCGACGACAGCGGCAGCCGCAGCCGTGGTGGCGACAACACGAGCAGATCGCATGGAATCCTCCGATGCCGGCCGTGGCCCCGTGGCCACGCCTGATAAATCCGGCACAGAACGATGCAAAGCGACGAGCCGGAGGTCCGCGACGCGGGCGTCGGCTCCGCTCACCCTGATGCCGCATCACATCCGGTGCAATGGTCGGCGTTGTCCCAGCACATAGGGCATATCGGGGGGAATCCGATGGTCTTTCAGTGGACGCGTCCGCACGGGTGAGGCCGTACCCCCGACGCCCCGTCACCCGCCGCGGGGGCCACCGACCGACAGCGGTACGGACGTACGGCCTACGGGGCCTCGGCTGTGAGATAGCGCTGGACCGTCGGCGCCAGCCAGGCCACCACGTCGTCGCGGGACAGGGCGACGGCGGGCGGGATGCGCAGCACGTACCGGCTCAGCGCCATGCCCAGAATCTGCGAGGCCGCCAGCGCCGCGCGTGTGGCACTCTCCGCCGAACGGGGGCACACGGCCGCCGCCACCGGCTCCAGCTGCTCGCGAAAGATCCGCTGCATCCGTTCGGCACCCGCGGAGTTGGTGACCCCCACCCGCAGCAGCGCCGTCAGGACCTCGTCCTCCTCCCAGCGGCTCAGGAAGTGCCGGACCAGCGCGACGCCGACCTCCTCGCGCGGGACGGCGGAGAGGTCCGGCAGCCGCAGGTCGAATGCCGAGGCGGCCGCGAAGAGCCCCTCCTTGTTGCCGAAGTAGCGCATCACCATGGACGGATCGATGCCGGCGTCCTTGGCGATGGCCCGGATCGTGGCGCGCTCGTATCCGTCGGCGGCGAAGCGTTCGCGCGCCGCCTCGAGGATGGCGGTCCGGGTGGCGTCGGAGCGGCGCGGCCTGGGGGCACCTCCCTGGGGGCACCGCCCAGCGATAGCTGGGGGAGGTAGCTGGGGGCGATCTGCGTCCGCGGCGGCCTTCTCGGCGTGCTGCATGCCAACGATTGTATGCCAACGCATGTTGATGCCCTCGGCGTCCACGCCCGCACCCGGGAGCAGCTCGATGCCCGGGGGCCTGGCCGACGAACTCGTCGAGACCGGTCTGCCGGGCAGCACCGTCCGGCTCTTCGGAAACCTCTCCCTCGACCTGGGGCGGCTGCCCACCCGCTTTCCGTACCTGCTGATCACCCCGCAGTACGAGGTGGAGCGGCTGCTGGAGCGGCGGGCCATCAGCGCCGGAGTCGACTTCCGGTACGGCACCGAAGTCCTCGGTGTGACCCAGGGCGCGGACGGCGTCGACCCGGCCGGAAAGCGCGCCCCCGACGCACCGCCGGCGGCGCGCCGGGGCGATGGTCCGACCCGGCTCTACGAGGCCTTGCGCGCGGGGACGTTCGTCTTGGTCACGCCCGGCGACGAGAGCCCGGATACCGGCGGCCGGGGCGACCGTCTCGTCCTCGCCTCCTGGTCCGACCGGAGCCGCACCGCGATGCTCGTCCGCCCGGACGGGTACGTCACCTGGGCCCCGGACGAGAAGGACCCGGCACGGCGCCGGGAGTCGCTCCGGACGGCCTTCAGCCAGTGGACCGGAGAACCGGCTGCGCCGCGGCAGGTGTAGCCACCGACGGCGTCAGTCGATGATGTGCCGGAGATACGTGTGCGGATCGTCGAGGTAGCGACGCCAGTGGTCGACGATCGCCAGGTCCTTCCACTCCACCGTGCGCATGCCGTGGTCGCCGACCTCCACGATCTCGGCCCCGGGGACCGCCGTGAGCAGCGGCGAGTGCGTCGCACAGACGATCTGCGCGCCGCTCCTGCCCAACTGGTGCATCAGACCCACCAGTTGCAGGCAGGAGGCGAAGGACAGCGCGGCCTCCGGCTCGTCCATGATGTACAGGCCGGGCCCATGGAACTTGTCGCGGAACGCCGCGAGGAAGCCCTCGCCGTGACTCACCTCGTCCACCACCACCGACAGTCCCTTGCCCGCCTGCTCCCGTCTCAGCGCCTCCAGCGCAGTCTCCGCGCGGAGGAAGAATCCCCGGCGGCGGCTGCGCGGCGCGCGGATCATGCGCCGGCCGTCCCGCGTCGCATCGAAGCGGATCCGCTCGCCGAGCGCCGACTTCTCCCGTTCTGTCGCGTACCGGTAACCCGCGGCGCCGCCGTAGGAGTCCAGGCCGAACCCCTCGGCCAGCCCCTCGACCAGCGTCGACTTCCCCGAGCCGTTCTCCCCCACCAGAAACGTCACAGGGGCGGAGAAGCGCAGTCCGCCGTCGTCCAGCAACTGCCGTACGCACGGCACCGACCAGGGCCACTCGCCGCGGTCGAACCCCTCACCGTCCGGAAGATGCGCATAGGCGCGCTCTATGAGCATGATTCGACGGTCTCATGCCGCACCGACAGCGGCTCCTGGGCTGTCGGCATGCTCATCGCCCGCTCCCGTCGCCCTCTTCGCCCTCGCCGCCCTGCCGGAGGTCGGCGCCGCCTGGCTGGACTTGCAGGGGGTGCACGTAGACGTGATCGGCGCGCCGGTCTGCCTCGCGGGTGTCACTGTGATCATGTACGCCCCGCGAGGCAGCAGCTGAGGACGGTCGCCGCGGGTCGGCGACCGCGGGTCAGCGGTGGCGCACGAACGCCTTCCCCATGCGGAAGTCGGCCGAACAGGACCGCTTCTCGGCGGCGGTCATCTTCCGCGTCTTGACCACCACCGCATTGCTCTTGCCGTCCGTGCCGTTCGGCGCGGGGCCGGTGACGACGTCCGGGACGAACCAGTAGTAGTGGCCCCACTTCGGGTCGTCGTAGTGCGTCTGCCAGGTACCCGAGACCGTCTGCATCACCTGCGCCCGGGAGATCCATCCCACTTCACCGGGCCGCACGGTCATGTCGAGGCGGCTGGTCTCGGAGTGCTCGCTCGACCAGGTGTGGCTGTACGTCGCCGTCACACTGACGTCGATGATGCCCGCCAGCTTGCTGCCGGCGGACACGGAGACTCCGGCCGAGTCCGTCGAGCCCACCGTGTCGGACCAGATCATCGTCTGGGATGCGGGCGAGGTGCTGCAGTTGTGGAGCTCGTCGGAGACCCGCCGGAAGTCTCCGAGGTAGGCCTCGCCGAGCTGCGGCGTGTTGAAGCTGCACTTCCCGGCACCGGAGTCGCAGTCGGCTATGAGCTGCTCCCGGGTGGGCCCGTCATCGGCGGCGGCGGGCATCGCCGTCAGGGCCACCATTCCGAGTGCGGCCGCCGACAACGCCAGCATCCGGCCGCCGTGCCGCATCGCGCGGTTCTTCGCCATGTTCGTGCCTCTCACCTTGCTGTGGGGGGTCGGCGAGCGCAGGAGCCCCTTTCGGAGGTTCTGATGCCACAGAGCCTGCAGTCACCGCCTGATGCAGATGAGACTGATGTAAACAACCGAGGCCGCCACACCAAGGCTCGGCAAAGTTGTGGTTGAGAACGGAACGGAGGAGGAAACGGCCTGCTCCAGCAGCACATCCCCAACGAAAGGAAAATCAGGGGTGGTTGAAAGTCCGGCTTATGCTGCCTTTCGGATCACGATCTCCCCAGCCCGAGGAGCCACCCATGCCCGCCGTCCCTCTGCACCGGCCCGAGGCGCCCCCGGTCGCCGTCGTCACCGGCGCGAGCAGCGGCATCGGCGCCGCGACCGCCCGTCGGCTCGCCGCCGCCGGGTACCGCGTCGTCCTCACCGCCCGCCGCAAGGACCGCATCGAGGCCCTCGCCGCCGAGCTCGCGGAGGCCGGCCACGAGGCCGTGCCGTACGCGCTGGACGTCACCGACCGGGCCGCCGTCGACGAATTCGCCGCCTCTCTGGACCACCACGGCCCCGGCCCCGGCGTCCAAGTTCTCGTCAACAACGCGGGCGGCGCACTCGGCACCGACCCGGTGGAGACCGCGGACCCGGCCGACTGGCGCGCGATGTACGAGGTCAACGTCCTCGGCGTGCTGAACATCACGCAGGCCCTGCTGCCCTCGCTCACCGCCTCCGGCGCGGGCACGGTCGTGATCCTCTCCTCCACCGCGGGCCTGGCCACGTACGAGGGCGGCGGTGGTTACGTCGCCGCCAAGCACGGCGCGCATGTCATCGCCGAGACCTTGCGCCTGGAACTGGTCGGCCGGCCGATCCGGGTCATCGAGATCGCGCCGGGCATGGTGAAGACCGACGAGTTCGCGCTGACCCGCTTCGGGGGCGACGAAGAGAAGGCGGCGGCGGTCTACGCGGGTGTGGCGGAGCCCCTGACGGCGGAGGACGTGGCAGACACCGTCACCTGGTCCGTCACCCGCCCTCCCCACGTCAACATCGACCTCCTGGTCGTACGCCCCCGCGCCCAGGCCTCCAACTACAAGGTCCACCGCGAGAGCTGACGCCCGCGGCACCCCGGACCCACATCCCCGCACGACCCGACCCCATGGCGTGACCTGAGGCCGCCGCACAGCGGCCGGAGCCGCGCACCCGCCACTTGAACATGTTCAAAAAAGCGTCTACAGTCCAGGCAACGCAATTTTTGAACACGTTCGAAAAGGGGGGGTCTCGTGGACCTCACAGTGGTCAGCTATGCCGTCTACCTGCCGATCAGCACGGCACTCACCGTCTGGGTCGCCCGGACACTGAGCCGGAACGGACGGATCTTCCTGGCCGATGTCTTCCAGGGCGACGACAAGCTCGCCGACGCCGTCAACCACCTGCTGGTCGTCGGCTTCTACCTCGTCAACCTGGGCTTCGTGGCGCTGTGGATGAAGACCGACGCGGAGATCGGGGACGTCCGCGAGGTGTTCAACGCCCTCTCGATGAAGCTCGGGACGGTGCTGCTGGTGCTCGGCATCCTGCACCTCACCAACGTCTACGTGCTCAACAAGATCCGCCGCCGCGGCCTGATGGACCGTGAGCAGCGGCCGCCGCTGCCGCCGCAGGGCTGGGTCGCTCCGGCCTCGCCGACGGCCTGACGATGAGCACCACCGGCGCGGGCCGGGGCACCGAGGCCCCGGCCCTCCCGGCCGCCGCCTCCTCCTCGCCCACCCCGGCGGCGGTCCGGCGGCTGACCGTCCTGCACGACCCCGGCTGCCCGCTGTGCCGGCATCTGAGCGACTGGCTGCGCAGACAGCGGCAGCTGGTGCCGCTGGAGTTCGTGGCGGTCGGCTCGGACGAGGCCCGGGAGCGGTTCCCGGGAATCGACCAGACAGTCGCGTACCGCGAGATCACCGTGGTGGGGGACGGCGGCCAGGTGTGGACCGGGCACGCCGCGTTCGTCGTCTGCCTGTGGGCCCTGGCCGCTCACCGGCCGCTGGCGCACCGGCTCAGCACACCGGCCGGCCTGCCGTTCGCCCGCGGGGCGGCCCTGGCCGCGGCGAAGTACCGAGCCGCAACCTCGGCGAAGCGGCGGTCCCCGGGCAGCGGCACCACCTCGCCCTGGCAGGGCTGGGGCGGGGACTCCTGGGGTGCCGACCTGTGGCCGGGCCCGCCGGAGCCGCCCGGCTGTGACGGGCGGTGCCCGGCACCCGATTAGGCTCCCTGAGCGTGGCAGACGTGAGAGACGAACACGGCGCGGGGCCTGCCCGGGACCCGGAGCAGGCCGCGGGCAAGCCCCGCGCGAAGAGCGAGCAGACCCGCGAGCTGATCCTCGAAACGGCCATGCGGCTCTTCGAGGAACGGGGTTACGACCGCACCACCATGCGCGCCATCGCCAAAGAGGCGGGTGTGTCGGTCGGCAACGCGTACTACTACTTCGCGTCCAAGGAACACCTCATCCAGGGCTTCTACGACCGGATGGCGCAGGAACACACGCTGGCCGCGCGGGCCGCCCTCGCGGGGAGGACCGACTTCGCCGAGCGGCTCGACATCACGCTCACCACCTGGCTCCGATGCGCGGCGCCGTACCACGAGTTCGCCGCCCAGTTCTTCCGGAACGCGGCCGACCCCGACAGCCCGCTCAGCCCCTTCTCGGAGGAGTCACACCCGGCGCGATCGCTGTCCGTGGCCCTTCACCGCGATGTGCTGATGGAGTCCGATCTCGCGCCGAAGATCGACGACGAACTCGCCGAGTTGCTCCCCGACATCCTGTGGCTGCACCAGATGGGCATCGTCCTGTACTGGGTCTTCGACCGCACACCGGGCTGCGAGCGCACCCACCAGTTCGTCCAGCGGTGCACGCCCATGGTCGCCCGGCTGGTCGGCCTCTCCCGCTACCGGGTATTCCGCCCGATCGTCCGGGACGCCAAGCAGCTCATCCGCGACTTCATCGTCCCGGTCGCCGCACGCGTCCCGAAGCCCTGACCGGAGGGTTCAGGGGGTCCAGTAGTTGTGCGTGACCACGACCATCGACTGGCACGCTGGCGGAGTAGTAGTCCGTGCTGCTGGGCGTGGTGGTGAGCATCTTCTTCCACAGCGCGTCCAGCCCTCCTGGCTGCCGTGCGACGTAGAGGTGGTCGGCGTCGGCGGCGTAGACCTCGACCCGTCGCCGAGCAGAGCGACGGCTCCGGCGGGCGGTGGGTCAGGGTGCGATGCCCACGCCGGGAATCCGACTCCACTCCCTCTCCTGGGCGGCCGTGAGGGCCGGCCAGTCCAGTTCTCCGGGTCGCGGATTCACGCGCGAGGCGTAGGGGGGAGGAAGGAAGCCGGGCTGGTAGAAACAGCCGGTTCCGTACGTGGCGTCGAAGGCGGAGCAGGACGCCGCAATGGATGACGCCGTGGGCTTTGTGCCGGTTCGTACCCATCTGTCAAGCGCGGCAATGGAGTTGGCGTACTCGGATGTGCTCAGCGCGCTGTGCTCGCTCTCCTGCGTATATGTCTGCACAAGGTGCTGGTCCCGGCCCGCGCCCTGCAGGCTGGCCCGATAGGCCGCCTCGTGCTCGACGAAGGCTGTCGGGTCGTCGATCGCGTGGAGGGTGAGTACGGGAATCGAGACCTTGCCGGTGATGTCGCTGTCGTAGGACAGATCCCGCACGGCGGAAGGATCGGCCGAGAACCGTTCCACACCGGCGTTGAGGGCCTCGTCGTCGTGAGATCCGGAGTAGCGCACGCCCTGGTTGCTGAAGGGGTTACGTCCGCCGAGCCTGCTGTGGACGATGTCCCGGAACGTGAAGGTCGCGAACCTCAGGTGGGACTCCAGTGTCCGTTCCGGGATCCGGGTGACAGCGAGAATGTCGTCGAGGTTGCGCTGCTGCGCAGCCGTCCGGTCCTGCGGAGCCGAGGCGTATCCGGTGCACTCCTGCAGCCTGGCGCGCAGGCCGCTGCTCGTCATCGTCGAGCCCTCTCGCAAGCCCATCCACAGGGGGTACTGGGGCTCGGAGGGCCGCGGGTGGTTCTTGCAGTAGTACTGGTAGACGACGCGCAGATCCACGCGGTAGTCGTAGCCGCGTGAGCCGCCCCCGAGGACACCGTTGGTGAGCAGCGCGCCGTCGTACGGCCCGTTCTCTTGTGAGGCGTATGTCTCAATGGCCTTGGCGGCAACGTTGCCACCCCAGGACTGACCGTGGATGTACGTCGTCTTCGGCTTGCGGAACTCCCGCACGAACAGGCGCCGAAGATTTTCGGTGTCGGCGGCCGCCATCCTGGTTCCGTAACCGCCTCGGCGATACGACGAACCGGCCCACGCATACCCCTGGTCCACCATGACGGACCAGCGTTCGAGATCCTCAATGCTGCGCTGCGGATCGGATTCCGGGCCCAGGTCCGGGCCACCGTGGGCGTGCATGATCAGCGAGCCGTTCCATTCCTCGGGAATGGCGATCGCGTAGTAGGCGCCATTGGCATCCCGGCCCGTATAACACGTGGCCTTTGTCGCCAGATTGGCTGGACAAGCAGTGGATCCGGCCTCATCGGCCGCGGCGGGGAGAACGGGACCGGCGACCGCGGTGGCCACGACCACAGCGATGCCGCCCGCGAATGCAGTAGACCGTCGTCGGTGGAATGTGAACCCGGTACACCCCCGCCGCGGCGCTTTCCACGGTCTCGGCTGTCTCGCCATGGGCCGGCCTCCTTCGGTCTCCGGGCGCACTGTCGCGCGGAGGGCTAGGTCCTGTCCGGTCGATCAGGCCGGATCAGCGAGGCGCGGTGCCAGGGCACGCGAGCCCGGCATGATCGGCCGGACAGGACCTAGAGGCTAAGCGGGGGCGGACCGGCGTTCGAGTGCCTGGCCATTGAGTTCATACTGTTCACTACCGACGAGGAACCACGCGCGCGTGTTGTGCCGAGCTCAGCCCTTGACGCAGATGACCTGCTTCAGCTTCGCGATGACCTCCACCAGGTCCGTCTGTTGCTCCATGACCTGCTCGATCGGCTTGTACGCGCCCGGGATCTCGTCCACGACGCCCGAGTCCTTCCGGCACTCCACGCCACGCGTCTGGTCCTCCAGGTCCCGCGTCGAGAAACGCTTCTTCGCGGCGTTGCGGCTCATCCTGCGACCCGCGCCGTGCGAGGCGGAGTTGAACGACGCCTCGTTCCCGAGGCCCTTGACGATGTACGAACCCGTCCCCATGGAGCCGGGGATGATCCCGTAGTCGCCCGAGCCCGCCCGGATCGCACCCTTCCGCGTCACCAGCAGGTCCATCCCCGCGTAGCGCTCCTCGGCCACGTAGTTGTGGTGGCAGGAGATGACGGGCTCGAAGGTGACCTTCGCCTTCTTGAACTCCCTGCGGACGACGTCCTGGAACAGACCCATCATGATCGCGCGGTTGTGCTTCGCGTACTCCTGCGCCCAGAAGAGATCGTTCCGGTACGCCGCCATCTGCGGAGTGTCCGCGACGAAGACGGCGAGGTCCCGGTCGACCAGACCCTGGTTGTGCGGCAGCTTCTGCGCCTCACCGATGTGGTACTCGGCCAGCTCCTTGCCAATGTTCCGGGAGCCGGAGTGCAGCATCAGCCAGACCGAACCCGCCTCGTCGAGACAGAGTTCGACGAAGTGATTGCCCGATCCGAGCGTTCCCATCTGCTTCGTGGCCCGCTCCTGACGGAACTTGACCGCTTCCGCGACCCCGTCGAACCGCCCCCAGAAGTCGTCCCATCCCGCCGTCGGGAAGCCGTGCAGCCGCCCCGGATCGACCGGGTTGTCGTGCATCCCGCGCCCCACCGGGATGGCCTGCTCGATCTTCGAGCGGAGCCGGGACAGATCCCCGGGAAGGTGCTGCGCGGTCAGCGAGGTCTTGACCGCGCTCATCCCGCAGCCGATGTCCACGCCCACCGCCGCCGGGCAGACCGCACCGTGCATCGCGATCACCGAACCGACGGTCGCGCCCTTGCCGTAGTGCACGTCCGGCATCACGGCCAGGCCCTTGATCCACGGCAGCGTCGCCACGTTCTGCAGCTGCTGCATCGCGACGCCCTCGACGGTCGCCGGGTCGGCCCACATCCGGATCGGCACCCGCGCGCCAGGCACTTCGGTATGCCCCATGACTCCCCCCAATTCCCCCGAAAAGCAGAAAACGCAAAAGCCGGACTTACCGCCAGATTCACTCCAGGGAACCGGCAGGCGCGGCGGTACGTGCGATACACATTGTGTCCATCGGCCGCAGAACGGCGGCAACCAGTTTTCACCCGGAGGGAGCCGGTGACCGTGCAGCGAAGGCCGTACGTAGCGGGTGCCGCCCTGGCCGCCATGCTGCTCGCCGCGGGACTCACCGGCTGCACCGGCGACGAGGAGGCAGGTTCCCCGCAGGACTCCAAGCCCGGGGGTCCCGCCGCGACCGAGCCCGCCGCCGAGCCGGGTAGGTACCGCACCCTCCCCGAGCCCTGCGGCGCCGTCGGCCGCGGCACACTGCGCGCACTGCTCCCCGGCGTGGACGCCCTCGAGGGGCAGGAGCGCGAGAAGGCCTACGACGGCCAGGCGGCCATCACCTTCGACACCGACCGCCGCGTCGGCTGCCGCTGGAAGGCCGATTCCCCGGCGGGCAGCCGCCACCTCTCCATCGACCTCGAGCGCGTCGTGTCCTACGAGCGGTCCCTCAGCGACGACGACCGCGCCCAGGAGCTGTACGGCAAGAAGGCCACGGCCGCCGGCATCCCAGCCCTCAACTCCGCGGAAGACGAAGACGACAAGTCCTCGGACTCCGCGTCGGCCTCCGCCACCGAGTCCGCCGCGCGCCTGGCCGATCAGGACGGCGCGGACGACAAGGGAGGCAAGCAGGGCAAGGGGGTCAACGAGGTCAAGGGCGACTCGGCGGACCATGGGAAGGACATGGACCAGGGCCTCGACGGTTCCGGGACCCCGTCCGACAGCGCCGGGACGGCCCCTCGCCCCCTCGACGACCTGGCCGATGCCGCATACCTCGACGACCGCCTGGTCACCGCCGACTCCGGCGTCCACCGGGACATCACCCTCGTCTTCCGTGTGGCCAATGTCCTGGTCACGGTCGAGTACGACCAGTGGTCCGCAGTCCAGGCCGATGTCCCCGACAGCCAGGACCTGCAGAGCAAGGCCCAGCGCCTCGCCCGGGAACTGGCCGACACCTTCAGCGAATAGCCTGGCGGATGCCGGGAGACGACACAGACGACAGAGACGACAGATGAGCCAAGGAATCATGCACATAACACCCCCGCGACTCGCCCGCCTCCTCGCCTGCGCAGCCGTCGTACCAGCGATGCTCGTCACGAGCTGCTCCCTCGGCCCCGACTCCAAGGACTCGGCGTCGGGCGACGCCTCCGCACCGGCCAAGTCCAGTACCCCGCCGACCGTGGCGCCCGCGAAGTACGCCAAGCTGCCGCAGCCCTGCTCGGTCATCGACAAGAAGATGATCGGCGACCTGGTCCCGAAGACGAAGGAGAAGTCCGGCACAGCCGGCAAGTCCGCCGACCTCAACACCCGCGGCACCTGCTCCTGGAACGGCCTCGACGGCTTCCAGTACCGCTGGCTGGACGTCTCCCTCCAGCGCTTCGACTCCGACCCCACCCTCGGCAGCGGCGACAGCCGGGCGCGGTCCTACTTCGCCAAGCAGGTCGAGAGCGTGAAGGCCGCGCGGGGCGCCAAGGGCCTCAAGTCCGGTACGGCCGCGGGCATCGGCGACCAGGCGACGACGGTGACGTATGAGGCGAAGAAGGACGGCGACACGTTCAAGAACCAGACGGTCGTGGCCCGTTCGGCCAACGTCGTCGTCACGCTCAACTACAACGGCGCGGGTTACGAGGACGCCAAGCCCCCCAAGACCGCCGACATGCTCAAGGACGCCAGGATCGCCGCCGAAGCGGCTGTGGCCGCCGTGGCGGACGGCAACAAGTCCGCCGCCGGCTGAGCATCTGACCGCCCGCCCAGCCGGACCGCCCGCCCAGCCGGACCGCCCGCTCGGCCGGACAGACCCCCTCAAACACCTCGAACGACAGCACGGCGTCCGCGCTCCGTCCGGACCCGGGCGCCGCGGCACGGGCAGGTGTGCCAGGCTGTGCGGCGCCGGGTGCCGAGGCTGTAGTTGTTGGAGGGGACCGCGGGATGGCCGCGACGAGAACGACGAAACTGACACGAACACACCGAATACTCGTCGGGGTGGTCGTCATCGGAGCGATCGTGATCGCGGCGATCGGATTCGCCGGGTCCTACGCCGCCGTACGCGACCTCGCGCGAGAGAAGGGCTTCGGCGCATTCTCCGTCGTCTTCCCCATCGGCATCGACGCCGGGATCGTCGTCCTCCTCGCCCTCGACCTGCTGCTCACCTGGATCCGCATCCCCTTTCCGCTGCTGCGGCAGACCGCCTGGCTGCTCACCGCCGCGACCATCGCCTTCAACGGCGCCGCCGCCTGGCCCGACCCGCTCGGCGTCGGCATGCACGCGGTGATCCCGGTCCTCTTCGTCGTCTCCGTCGAGGCCGCTCGGCACGCCATCGGCCGGATCGCCGACATCACCGCCGACCGGCACATGGAGTCGGTACGCGTCGCCCGCTGGCTGCTCGCCTTCCCCTCCACCTTCCGGCTCTGGCGAAAGATGAAGCTGTGGGAGCTGCGCTCCTACGAAGAGGTCATCAAGCTCGAACAGGAACGCCTCGTCTACCGCGCGCGGCTGCGCGCCCGCTACGGCCGCGCCTGGCGCCGCAAGGCCCCCGTGGAGTCCCTGATGCCGCTGCGGCTGGCCCGCTACGGCGTGCCGCTCACGGAGACCGGCCCGGCGGGCCTGGCTGCTGCGGGGATCGAACCGGCCGTGCTGCCGGCTGCGGCCGCCGGGCAGCCCGCGAACGCCTCGCCATCGCCGTCTCCGTCCCCGGAGCTCGCCGGGCGGACGGGGGAGCCCCGGTCGCTGCCCGCGGGGGCGTACGGCGCACCGGACGGCGCGGCGCAGCTGAACGGCGGCCAGGCGGCCGTACAGCCCCAGCCCGGGCCCCAACAGGAGCCGCAACTGGAGCCCCAGCCGCAGCCCGCGGCGACCTACGCGGCCGAAGCCGCCGCGCCCCACGTCACGGTCCCGGTCGGACCGGGCCGCTACCGCACCCTGGGCCAGGCCCAGCCGAACGGCCACTCCGCGTTCGTACCGTCGCCGCGGGCCACCCATTCCACGCCGGAGCAGCAGCTCTTCATCGAGCCCGCGCCCACCGCGGAGGAATACCCGGCGCCCGAACCCGACGCGGACGACGACCCCGTCGGCATACCCGACGGGATGCCCCGCGAGGACATGTACTTCGCGGCGTACCGCCAGTTCGCTGGGGAACAGGGCACCTTTCCCACCGCCCGCCAGCTCTCCCGCGCCCTCAACGACCGCTTCGGCGTGACCAACAGCGACGGCAGCCTGCTCAGCGAGAGCTACCTCCGCTCGTACATGCGCGAGTTCCGCGACCGCTACAAAGCGGAGATGGGCATGGCCGGCTGAGCCGCTGGTGTGTGGGCGGCGGCGTTTACGCCCCCAGAAGCTTGCGCACGCGGTCCGCGCCGACCGCCAGGAGGAGAGTCGGGAGCCGCGGCCCCGTGTCGCGCCCGACGAGCAGTCGGTACAGCAGCGCGAAGAAGGACCGCTGCGCCACCTTCAGCTCCGGCGTCGGCTTGGCGTCCTTCGCCAGCCCGGCCTGGATCTTCGGCACGCCGTAGACCAGCGCGGTGAGCCCGTCCAGCGACCAGTGGTCGTCCAGCCCCTCGAGCAGCAGCCGCAGCGACTCGCGCTCGAAGTCGCCGAGCGAGGCCAGCAGTTCGGTGTCCGGCTCCTCGCGGACGCGCGTACGGGACTCGGCCGGGACCTGGGTGGTGATCCAGCGCTCGGCCTTGTCGAGCCGGGGCCGGGTCTCGTCCAGCGACCCGATCGGGTCGGTCGGGTCGAGATCGCGCAGGATGCGCAGCGTCTGCTCGTCGTGCCCGGTGGTGATGTCGACGACGGAGGCGAGGGTGCGGTACGGCAACGGGCGCGGGGTGCGCGGCAGCTCCCCGGCGGCCGTGCGCGTCGCCCTGCTGTACGCGGCCGTGTCCGCCGGCTGCGCACTGCCGTCCGTGACCTTCCGCTCCAGCGCGTCCCACTCGTCGTACAGTCGCTGGATCTCCTGGTCGAAGGCGATCTTGAACGACTGGTTGGGCTTGCGCCGCGCGTACAGCCAGCGCAGCAGCGGCGCCTCCATGATCTCCAGCGCGTCGGCCGGGGTCGGCACCCCGCCCTTGGAGCTCGACATCTTGGCCATGCCGCTGATGCCGACGAACGCGTACATCGGCCCGATGGGCTGCTCGCCGCCGAAGACCTCCTTGACGATCTGCCCGCCGACGACGTACGACGACCCCGGCGAGGAGTGATCGACGCCGGACGGCTCGAAGATCACGCCCTCGTACGCCCAGCGCATGGGCCAGTCGACCTTCCAGACCAGCTTGCCGCGGTTGTGCTCGGAGAGCCGTACGGTCTCGGCGTGCCCGCAGGCGCAGGTGTACGACAGCTCGGTGGTCTCGTCGTCGTACGCGACCACCGTCGTCAGGTCCCGGTCGCAGACGGAGCAGTACGGCTTGTACGGGAAGTAGCCCGCCGCCGCCCTGCCGTCGTCCTCGGTCGCGGCGCCCGAGCCCTCGGCCGCGGCCTCGGCGGCAGCGGCGTCGGCCTCGTCCAGCTTGCCCTTCTGCTGCTGCTTCGGCTGCGCCTTCTTCTTCGCCTCCGCGACCTTGTCCTTCGTCCGGTAACGGTCGAGGACGGCGTCGATCCGCTCGCGCTCGCGCATGGCGAAGAGGATCTGCTCACGGTAGGCGCCGGAGGTGTACTTCTCGGTCTGGCTGATGGCCTGGACCTCGATGCCGAGCTCCTCGAGCGCCGCCAGCATCGGCGCCTTGAAGTGTTCGGCCCAGTTCGGGTACGAGCTGCCGGGCGGGGCGGGGACGGTGGTCAGCGGCTTGCCGATGTGCTCGGCCCAGGACGGGTCGATGCCCACCGGGACCTTGCGGAACCGGTCGTAGTCGTCCCAGGACAGGATGTGCACGCAGTCGTATCCGCGCCGCCGGATCTCGTCGGCGACCAGGTGCGGGGTCATGACCTCGCGGAGGTTGCCGAGGTGGATCGGCCCGGACGGGCTGAGGCCCGAGGCGCAGACGATGCCCGGAGCGGAAGCGACCGATTTCACTGCGCCGGGGGCGCGGCGCTCCGCCTCGGCAATGACCTCGTCCGCGAACCTGGAGACCCAGTCGGTCTCGGTGCTCTGAGCCACGATCGGCACTTCCTTCTTGTCTCTGCTCGAAAGCCTGGCGCCCCCATTGTCCCAGACCACAATTCACTGGCGGTGCCATGGGATACTGGCGGAATCCCCTTCCACCCGACGGAACGGTACGTAACTCATGGCCTCGGTTCCCTCCCTCGCCGCTACGGTCCACCAGCGCGTCGCGGACGCCCTCTCGGCTGCCCTGCCGGAGGCCGGCGCCGCCGACCCGCTGCTGCGACGCAGCGACCGGGCGGACTTCCAGGCCAACGGCGTGCTGGGCCTGGCGAAGAGGCTGAAGGGCAACCCGCGGGAGCTGGCGGCGAAGGTCGTCGAGGCCCTGCCGTCCGACGACGTCCTGGCGGGCGTCGAGGTCTCCGGCCCGGGCTTCCTCAACATCACGATCACGGACTCCGCAATCACCTCCACGCTCGCCGCGCGGGCGGCGGACGACCGACTGGGCGTCCCGTACGCGGAGAACCCCGGCACCACGGTGATCGACTACGCCCAGCCGAACGTGGCCAAGGAGATGCACGTCGGACACCTCCGCTCGACGGTGATCGGCAACGCGATCGTGCAGATCCTGGAGCACCGCGGCGAGACGGTGATCCGCCGCCATCACATCGGCGACTGGGGCACCCAGTTCGGCATGCTCGTCCAGTACCTGATCGAGCATCCGCACGAGCTGGACCACGAGTCGGACGCCGCCGCCGGAGACGGCGAGGGCGAGGCCGCCATGGCTCGCCTCAACCGCCTCTACAAGGCCTCCCGGGTGCTCTTCGACTCCGACGAGGAGTTCAAGGAGCGGGCCCGCCGCCGGCTGGTGGACCTCCAGGCCGGTGACGCGGAGACCCGCGCCCTCTGGCACAAGATCGTCGACGAGTCGAAAATCTACTTCCAGGGCGTGTACCACAAGCTCGACGTCGAGATCCGCGACGCGGACGTCGTCGGCGAGAGCGCCTACAACGACGACCTGATGAACGTCGTCAAGGACCTGGAGGAGAGCGGGGTTGCGGTCCGCTCCGAAGGTGCCCTCTGCGTCTTCTTCGACGACGTCAAGGGGCCGGACGGCAAGCCGACCCCGCTGATCGTCCAGAAGTCCAACGGCGGCTTCGGCTACGCGGCCACCGACCTCGCGGCCATCCGCGACCGCATCGGCACGCTGAAGGCCGACTCGCTGCTGTACGTGGTGGACGCCCGCCAGGCCCTCCACTTCCGGATGGTCTTCGAGACGGCCCGCCGGGCGGGCTGGCTCCCGGACGAGGCGGCGAAGCAGCTGCCCTTCGGCACCGTCCTGGGCAAGGACGGCAAGCCGTTCAAGACGCGTGCGGGCGAGACGGTCCGGCTGATCGACCTGCTGGACGAGGCGATCGAACGGGCCGCGGTGGTCGTCGCCGAGAAGGCGCCCGAGCTGACGCCGTCGGAGGTCGCCGAGCGCGCGGCGCAGGTCGGCATCGGCGCGGTGAAGTACGCGGACCTGTCCACGTCGATGTCGCGCGACTACGTCTTCGACCTGGACCGGATGGTCTCGCTGAGCGGCGACACCAGCGTGTACCTCCAGTACGCCTACGCCCGTGTCCAGTCCATCAAGCGCAAGGCGGGCGGCATCGAGCCGGTCGCCCACCCGGACCTCCCGCTGGCCCCGGCCGAGCGGGCCCTGGGTCTGCACCTCGACGACTTCGCCGACACGCTGGCGAGCGTCGCCGAGACGTACGAGCCGCACAAACTGGCCGGGTACCTCTACCAGCTGGCCTCGCACCTCACGACCTTCTACGACCAGTGCCCGGTCCTGAAGGCCGAGGGCGGCCCGACGATGGTCGAGAACCGCCTCTTCCTCTGCGATCTGACGGCTCGTACCCTCCGCCAGGGCATGTCCCTGCTGGGCATCCGCACCCCAGAGCGGCTCTGACCGTACGAGGCGCACGCGACGCATGCAGCGCAAGAGCCCTCGCCGTTCCGGTCGGAACGGCGAGGGCTCGGTCGTTCAGCCGGCGAAGTTGACGCCGAAGAGCGGGGTGCCGCTAGCGGATACACCCACCGTGGAGGTGTAGACGGAGACCGCACCCGTGCTGCTGATCGTGGTGCCGTCGGACGTGAGCGCGTAGACGGCACCGTTCCAGCCGTTCTCCCCGGAGGCGCCGATCGTCAGATCGGCCTTGCCGTCGCCCGTGAGGTCGGCGAGGTGGACATCGGAGCCGAAGCGGTCGTCCGTCTCGTTGGCGTTGGGGACGCCTGGGGTGGCCTGGCTGAAGAACTGGGCGCCTGCCCCGGTGATGCCCGAGCCGTCTGCCGCGCCGTACAACACCGTGACCGAACCGGCGTTCTTGACGCCGTCCAGGTCCTCACTGGCCGCACTGACGGCGAGGTCCAGGTGACCGTCGCCATTGACGTCGCCCAGGTGCAGCTCATTTCCGAAGCGGTCGCCCTTCTCGGAGCTGCCGGGAACGCCGGGGCTGTCCTGGGAGATGGAGGTACCGGCGCCCGGCCCCAAGGCTGAGCCGTAGATGATGTTGACCTTGCCGCCGTCGCCGGCACCGGGAACGCCGGTGTCGCTGTCCCAGTCCATGCCGATGACGATGTCGCCGTAGCCGTCGCTGTTGGTGTCACCGATGTCGGTGATCAGACCTGCGGGCAGCTTCTTGGCGCCGCTGGTGGTCACGCCGGACGCCGAGCCGGGCAGGTAATAGTTGGTGTTCCAGCCTTCTTCGCTGGTGGTCTCGTAGCCGTCGACGACCAGGTCGGCGATGTCGTCACCGTTGACGTCGCCCGAGTGGAGGTTGAACTCACCGGCGTCGCCACCGCTCAGGATGGCCGGGCGCACGGTGTAGAGCCCGCCCGTGCTGCCGGCGGACTTGCCGAAACCGCCGCGATAGATGCGGATGCTGGCAGAGCTGGAGCCGATCGCGAGGTCGGACTTGTCGTCGCCGTTGAAGTCGGCGGCCTCCAGAACAAATCCGAACCGGTCGTGCTGGGTCGGCGCCGGATCCGCGACGGTTGTGCCACCGGACAGGCCGTTCGCCGAGCCCCAGATGATCTGGACCGTACCGCCGTCGGTGTCACCGGAGACGTCCTCGAACGGCGCGCCGACGGCCAGGTCGGTGTACCCGTCGTTGTTGAAGTCGGCGGCCGAGGTGTCGTGACCCCAGAAGTCACCGCTCTCGGCGGTGCCGGGGACGCCCGAACTGTCTTGGCTCAGAACCGTGCGCTTGGCGCCCGAGACACCATTCGCGGAGCCGTACAGGACAACGACCTGCCCGGCCTTGGACTTGCCGTTGACGTACGCGCCCGGGGCGGAGACCGCGAGGTCCCGGTAGCCGTCGCCGTTGAAGTCCGCCGTCGGGCGAGCGCCCTCGGCGGCCGCGTTGCCCACCGTGGTGGCGAGCAAACCACTGGTGAGGGCCGCGACAGCGGCGGTGGCAAGCGCCGTACGGAAGTGCTTGTGCATGCGGATTCTCCTGAAATTCGCCTCGCGTTGGTCCGCGATTGGCGATCAGGAGACGCCCGACGGGACACAAGGGTTGTACGAGACCGGAGAGACTCCGGAAAGATCGCTTTCGGGGGTTCGCGGAACCGCCGGGGTTCTCGGATGGGGAACAATCCCGTCGAATTGCAACCCTCCGGTCTTGCCGGTCGTCCCACCTGTTGTATCCGCACTCGAAACCTGGGGGATGAAATGCGACGGTGGGGCACTGCACTGGCCGCACTCGTGCTGGCAACCGCCGGGCTGTCGGTCACGACGGCATCGGCCACAACTGCCACGGCACCCGCTGCCAAAGCACCCGCGAAGACCTGCGAGACCGCCTGGGGGAGCGGCATCAAGACCGACTTGGACACCAGTTACCGGCCACTGGTGGATATCAGGACCGGCCGACACACCTGTTACGACCGAATGGTCCTCGACGTCCGCGGCTCGGGCGCCGGGCCCATCGGCTACTCCGTCCGCTACGTGGACAAGCTGTACCAGGACGGTTCGGGCGAGCCCATTCCGGTCCGCGGCGGAGCAATTCTCGAGATCCGGGCGGCGGCGCCGAGCTACGACCCGGAAACGCACGAAACGACGTATCCGGGGCGGGCCGGAGAGCCACTCCCTGGCGTGAACATCGCCGGGTACCGCACCTTCAAGGACACCCGGTTCGCGGCCAGTTTCGAGGGCGACACCCAGATAGGACTCGGCGTTCGCGCCCGACTGCCGTTCCGGGTCATCCAGCTCTCCGACCGACTCGTGGTCGACGTGGCCCACTCCTGGGGGACCGGACGCTGACTCCGGGACGGCCGACGGCGGCGCCCGGAACCGAGCGCCGCCGTCGTCAGCCCGACCGCCCTGCGGGGGTGGCGATCTCCGCGAACTCGCACCAGACGATCTTGCCGGGGTTGCGCTCGCCGACGCCCCACTTGTCGGCCAGCACCTCGACGAGCAGCAGGCCGCGGCCCGACTCGTCCCCTTCCCCGGCATCGGGGATGCACGGGTGGCCGTCGCCGCTGTCGTGCACTTCGACACGAAGCGGGCCGCCCACGCCATCGAGGAACAGACACAGCTTGAAGCCACGCCCCGGCGGCACCCCGTGCAGCAGCGCATTGGTGGCCAACTCGCTCACGCAGAGCACTACGTCGTCCGATCGATCGCCGAATCCCCAGTCAGCCAGTGCCCGCCGGGCGAATCCCCTGGCAGCGGGCACGGACCGACGGTCCCGGCGGTAGAACTTCTCGCGGACATACGGGGGTTGGGTGGCGCCATTCATGGCACCACGGTCGCTCTCCGTGACTACAGTGGACCAGTGCGCGAACCCGTACGGATTGTTTGTACGGGTTGACCGTGAGTAATGCGCGGACAGGGGTGGGGAGTTGGTCGGCATGCACCCACGGAAGAGGAAAAACGCGTCAGCCGTACGACTCGTAGGCGCCCTGGCGGCCCAGTTCCGCCGCTCGGCCCGGCTCACACAGCGGGAGCTGGCCGAGCGACTGTGCCTGCACGAGGAGACCATCGCCTCGATCGAGCAGGGCAGACGCCCGCTGAAGCTGGACCTCGCGGAGGACCTGGACCGGGTGCTGGAAACGAAGGGCGCCCTGGCGGTCGCGGTGGAGAACATGCCAGAGGTGGACAAGTTCCCGGTGTGGGCGGCGGAGTTCATCGACTACGAGCGGGAGGCGATCGCCCTTTCCTCGTACGAGAACCAGGTCGTCCCCGGCCTGCTACAGAGCGAGGCCTACGCCCGCGCGGTGTTCCGTAACGAGATTCCCCTTCTCAGCGAGGAGGAAATTGAGCATCGCGTCGCGGCCCGTATCGAGCGCCAGGACATCCTGCACCGCAAGGTTCCGCCGAACGCCAGCTTCGTCATCTCCGAGGCTGTACTGATGGACCGCCTCGGTGGCGACGAGGTGTACAGAGAGCAGCTGCAGCACCTGCGCGAATGCGCCGACCTGCCGGGCCTCTCCCTCCAGATCATGCCGTTCGGCAGGCAGACACACGCCGGGATCTCCGGGCCCTTCGTCCTGCTGGAAACCCCCGAACACGAGCTGCTCGCTTACGCCGAGACCCAGCGCGGCAGCCAGCTGATTTCTGACGCAGATGAGGTCAGCATCCTCACCAGGAAGTATGCGATGCTGCGGACACAGGCCCTCAACCCCGAAGATACGAAGGACCTGTTGGACCGGCTGCTAGGAGAGCAATGAACGACGCACTGGAGTGGTTCAAGTCCAGTTACAGCACCGAGCAGGGCGGCAACTGCGTCGAAGTCGCCTACGCCTGGCGCAAGTCCAGCTACAGCGGCTCCGAGGGCGGCGCCTGCGTCGAGGTCGCCGCCCACCCCGCCGCCGTCCACGTCCGCGACTCCAAGGACCCGGACGGCCCCGTCCTCACCTTCACCCCCGAAGCCTGGGCGTCCTTCACCTCCACGCTCGACTCCCGCGAGGTCTGAGCGAATAGCTCACGCTGCCCGGCCGCGTGATCCCCTCCGCGCCGGGGAACCGGGCTGTCGGCCCGTCGCCGCGAAGGAGCGGCCCGTCTGGGACGAGCGGCGCCTTCGGCCGCCGCCGTTGGCACCCGGGCGCGGCTGCTCGGTGGCCGGAGCCGTGACCGTGACCGCGACGCCGGTCGGAGTTCTGGCACCCGTGATACGAACGAGCTCAGCGTCACCGGAGTGCACCGTGACAACCTCGGGAGTGATCCCGGCATCAACCATGATCCGGCTCATGTCACGGCGCTGGTGTGGCAGGACCAGAGTGACGACCCTCCCGGACTCACCGGCGCGGGCCGTGCGCCCGCCGCGGTGGAGGTAGTCCTTGTGGTCGGCCGGCGGGTCGATGTTGACCACGAGGTCGAGATCGTCCACATGAATGCCCCGGGCGGCCACGTTGGTGGCGATCAGCGCCGTGACGTGTCCCTGTTTGAACTGGTCGAGCGTGCGCGTGCGACGGGGCTGGGACTTGCCGCCGTGCAGCGCCGCTGCTCGTACGCCGCTGGCCAGCAGCCGCCGCACGAGCCGGTCGACGGCGTGCTTGGTGTCGAGGAACATGATCACTCGGCCGTCACGGGCGGCGATCCGGGTGACGGTGGCCTGCTTGTCCCCGTCCGCGATGTGCAGGAGGTGGTGCTCCATCGTGCTGACCGCGCCGGCGGACGGGTCGACCGAGTGGACGACCGGGTCGGCCAGGAAGCGGCTGACCAGTTCGTCGATGTTCCGGTCGAGGGTCGCGGAGAAGAGCATCCGCTGGCCGTCGGCGGGCACCTGCCGGAGGAGGGCGGTGACCTGCGGCATGAATCCCATGTCGGCCATTTGGTCGGCCTCGTCGAGCACGGTGATGCGTACCTGGTTCAGCTCGCAGTCGCCGCGCTCGATGAGGTCCTTGAGCCGCCCGGGAGTGGCCACGACGACCTCGGCGCCCGCACGGAGTTCCCCGGCCTGACGGCCGATCGACAAGCCGCCGACCACCGTGGCCAGCCGAAGCTGGAGTCTCCGGGCATAGGGAGTCAGGGCCTGGGTGACCTGCTGGGCGAGTTCTCGGGTGGGGACCAGGACGAGGGCGAGCGGCCGACGGGGCTGTGCCCGGTGTCCGGCGGTGCGGGCGAGCAGCGCGAGGCCGAAGGCCAGGGTTTTACCGGAGCCGGTGCGTCCACGGCCCAGTACGTCACGGCCGGCGAGGGCGTTCGGCAGGGTCGCGGCCTGGATGGGGAACGGCACCGTCACGCCTTGGCGGCTGAGCTCGTCCGCCAGCGCCTGCGGCATGTCCATATCAGTAAAGGAGCCGACGGCGGGCAGTGCGGGAGAGGCTTCAGTCGGCAGCGCAAAATCACTCTGCCCAGAAGCCACCCCGCGGTGGCGAGCGGGTGCGGCGAGTTGCGAACGAGGCTTTCGGGTGGAGCGGGCACGACGATTCACGGGGGGAGGAACCTTCCTCGGGACGACGGCGCGTACCGGTGCGGAGTCCTCTCCAGCGGAGCCGGACGGAGAATTGCGGGAACGGGCCGGTAGACCGGTAGATGGGAATACCTGGCACGGTTCAGCGAAAATGTGCCATTGAGGTTTCAGAAATGGCGGCAAGCGCGAGGGCCCGCACCCATCAGGTGCGGGCCCTTGCTGTGTGGCGTACAGGCTCAGGCGGGGACGATGTTCTCGGCCTGCGGGCCCTTCTGGCCCTGCGTGACGTCGAACGTGACCTTCTGGCCTTCCTGGAGCTCACGGAAGCCCGAGGTGGCGATGTTCGAGTAGTGGGCGAAGACGTCGGCGCCGCCGCCGTCCTGCTCGATGAAGCCGAAGCCCTTTTCCGCGTTGAACCACTTCACGGTGCCGGTGGCCATATTAATCTCCTTCGTAGGGGAAGCAGTACCGGAACCCGCACTGCACGGATTCCACGTCGCCGCGATGACCCCATCCGATGAGATCGGAAAAACAAAAAAGCACCTGAAGGTCACATACCGTCAGGTGCCAAAGTTCATGGGTACCACAACTGCAACTAAGGACAATGTAGCACACCTCTTCGCGGGATGCGGATTTCTCCTGATGGGTCGCATGTGCTTCCCGCCCGAGCAGGCGGTGTGCGACGCTGAGCAGACCGCCGTACGCCCGACGTACGCCATCACTCCCCCTGCCGAGGCCCCCATGCGCTGCATCATCGCCGGCTACCCCTTCAATCTGACCGCGAGCGAGGTGGAACAGACGATGCGCGGCGTGAGGCCCGAACCGATCACCGGCGAGTCCGTCAAGATCGGTCGCTCCACCTACCCGGTCATGCAGGTCGGGGCGCTGGTCACCCGCCAGGACCGCCGCGACTTCAGCGCCCGTGAGGTGACCCGGGCCATGAAGCGCCTGGGATTCACCTGCCTCGCCGCTCCCACGCCCCCGCCTGCGCCTACGCCTGCTCCCGGCGCCGGCCTCTGGGGCGACACCATGTATCCCGACGTACTCCCGGTCGTGCCGCCCCCCGGCCCGCCGCCCTCGAAGCCGAGCTTCGGCGGCTGACCAGCGGGCTGCGATCAGCGGGCTACGCGCCGCGCTGCAGCCGCTGCGCGACCTCCGTCGCCCAGTAGGTCAGGATGAGGCCCGCGCCCGCGCGCTTGATGCCCGTCAGCGTCTCCATGATCGCGCGGTCGCGGTCCAGCCACCCGTTCGCGGCGGCGGCCTCGACCATCGCGTACTCGCCGGAGATCTGGTACGCCGCGACCGGCACGTCCGTCTCGTCCGCGATGCGGCGCAGCACATCGAGGTACGGCAGCGCGGGCTTGACCATCACCATGTCGGCACCCTCGGCCAGGTCCAGCGCCAACTCACGCATCGCTTCCCGGGCGTTCGGCGGGTCCTGCTGGTACGTCTTGCGGTCGCCCTTCAGTGACGAGGCCACCGCCTCGCGGAAGGGCCCGTAGAAGGCCGACGCGTACTTGGCGGTGTAGGCGAGGATCGAGACGTCCTGGTGGCCGCCGCCGTCCAGGGCCTCGCGGATCACTCGGACCTGACCGTCCATCATGCCGCTGGCGCCGACGACATGGACGCCCGCGTCGGCCTGGACCCGCGCCATCTCGGCGTAGCGCTCCAGCGTCGCGTCGTTGTCCACCCGGCCCTCGGCGTCCAGCACCCCGCAGTGGCCGTGGTCCGTGTGCTCGTCCAGGCACAGGTCGGACATGATCACCAGCTCGTCGCCGACCTCCGCCCGTACGTCCCGGATCGCGAGCTGCAGAATCCCCTGCGGGTCCGTCCCCGGCGAGCCGATCGCGTCCTTCTTCGCCTCCTCCGGCACGCCGAACAGCATGATGCCGCCGACGCCCGCCGCGACCGCCTCGGCCGCGGCCTTCCGCAGCGTGCTGCGGGTGTGCTGAACGACTCCCGGCATCGTGGAGACCGGCACCGGCTCGCCGATGCCCTCCCGTACGAAGGCGGGGAGGATCAGTTCGGCCGGGTGCAGCCGGGTCTCGGCGACCATGCGGCGCATGGCGGGGGTGGTGCGCAGCCGCCTGGGCCGCGCGCCGGGGAAGGATCCGTAAACGCTCAACTGCGCCTCCTTCGCGAGCCCGGTCGGCGCTCGCTCGGCCGGGTGACGTGTTCACCTGCCTCGACGGCCGCCGCCCGGCGCTGTGCGCCGAACGCCGCGAGTGCCTCGGCCAGCTTGTGCACCGACGGCTCGGGCGAGAGGACGTCGACCCGCAGGCCGTGCTCCTCCGCCGTCTTGGCGGTGGCCGGGCCGATGCAGGCGATGACGGTGACGTTGTGCGGCTTGCCCGCGATCCCGACCAAGTTCCGCACCGTACTCGACGAGGTGAACAGCACGGCGTCGAATCCGCCACCCTTGATGGCCTCGCGGGTCTCGGCCGGCGGCGGCGAGGCGCGCACGGTCCGGTACGCCGTGACGTCGTCCACCTCCCACCCCAGCTCGATGAGGCCTGCGACCAGCGTCTCCGTCGCGATGTCGGCACGCGGCAGGAAAACCCGGTCGATCGGGTCGAAGACCGGGTCGTACGGCGGCCAGTCCTCCAGCAGCCCGGCCGCCGACTGCTCGCCGCTGGGCACCAGGTCCGGCTTCACGCCGAAGTCCACCAGCGCCTTGGCGGTCTGCTCGCCGACCGCGGCGACCTTGATGCCGGCGAAGGCGCGCGCGTCCAGGCCGTACTCCTCGAACTTCTCCCGTACGGCCTTCACCGCGTTCACCGAGGTGAAGGCGATCCACTCGTAGCGCCCGGTCACCAGGCCCTTGACCGCCCGCTCCATCTGCTGCGGGGTGCGCGGCGGCTCGACGGCGATGGTCGGCACCTCGTGCGGCACGGCGCCATACGAACGCAGCTGGTCGGAGAGCGACGCCGCCTGCTCCTTGGTCCGCGGCACGAGGACCTTCCAGCCGAAGAGCGGCTTGGACTCGAACCAGGACATCCGGTCGCGCTGGGCAGCGGGGGCGCCGTGCTCGCCGACCACGGCTATGACCGGCTGCCCGCCGTCCGGCGAGGGCAGCACCTTCGCGGCCTTCAGGACCTGCGCGATCGTGCCGAGCGTGGCGGTCCAGGTGCGCTGACGGGTCGTCGTACCGGCGACCGTGACGGTCAGCGGGGTCTCCGGCTTGCGCCCGCCGGCGACCAGCTCGCCCGCCGCGGCCCCGACCGACTCCAGCGTGGTGGAGACGACGGCGGTCGCGTCACTGGCACCGATCTCGGTCCAGCAGCGGTCCGAAGCCGTACGGGCGTCGATGAAGCGGACGTCCGCGCCCTCCGCGGAGCGCAGCGGCACACCGGCGTACGCAGGAACGCCCACGGCCGTGGCCACCCCCGGCACCACCTCGAACGGGATGCCCTCCGCGGCGCAGGCGAGCATCTCCTGACCTGCGTCGCCGTCCAGTCCGGGGTCTCCTGAGACCGCACGGACGACCCGCTTGCCTCCCCGGGCGGCCGCCATGACAAGATTGGCCGCATCTCGCAAGGCGAGCCCCGCCGTTGAGGTTGACGGTTCGTCATGCTCCGGCTGCGGGATGTCCACGCCTGCCCTCGCGTGCTTGCGGACCACGTCGAGCACCGGCGGGTCGGCGACCAGAACGTCGGCGTCGGCGAGCGCCTCGACGGCGCGCAGCGTCAGCAGTCCCGGATCTCCGGGTCCGGCACCCAGGAAGGTGACGTGACCGAGAGCAGCGTGCGGTGCTCTTGCAAGATGTGCGGCGGTGGGGCTCAAAGTGCTCGCTCCCCCATAAGACCGGCCGCACCCTTGGCGAGCATCTCGGCGGCCAGCTCGCGGCCGAGAGCAAGGGCGTCCTCATGAGACGCGGGTACGGGACCGGTGGTGGACAGCTGCACCAGCGTCTTGCCGTCGGTGGTTCCGACGACGCCACGCAGGCGCATTTCGGTGACAACCTGCCCGTCGGCCAGAAGGTCGGCCAGGGCGCCCACGGGCGCGCTGCAGCCGGCCTCCAGGGCGGCGAGCAGGGAACGCTCGGCCGTCACGGCGGCCCGCGTGTGCGGGTCGTCGAGCTCGGCGAGACGGGCTGCGAGGTCCGCGCTGGACGCGGCACATTCGATCGCCAGGGCCCCCTGGCCCGGGGCGGGCAGGACGACGTCGACGGGCAGCTTCTGCGTAGCCTCGTCGATCCGCCCGATCCGGGTCAGCCCGGCGGCGGCGAGGACCACGGCATCCAGCTCCCCGGAGCGCACGTATCCGATGCGGGTGTCGACGTTGCCCCGGATCGACACGGTCTCGATGTCGGCGCCGAGGGTCCGGGCCCAGGCGTTGAGCTGCGCCATGCGGCGGGGCGAGCCGGTGCCGATCCGCGGGACGTGCTTGGGGGAGCCGACGGCCAACTGCTCGAAGGTGAGGCCGTCGCGGGCCACGAGCACGTCACGCGGGTCCTCACGCGGCGGCACGGCGGCGAGCGTCAGCTCCTCGGGCTGCGTGGTCGGCAGGTCCTTGAGCGAGTGCACGGCGAAGTCGACGTCGCCGCGGAGCACGGCGTCGCGCAGCGCGGTGACGAAGACACCGCTGCCGCCGATCTTCGCGAGGGACTCGCGGGAGGTGTCGCCGTAGGTGGTGATCTCGACCAGTTCGACTGGGCGGCCGGTGAGCTTGCGGACGGCCTCGGCGACCTGGCCGGACTGGGCCATCGCGAGCGTGCTGCGCCGGGTTCCCAGTCTCAGTGCTTCGGTGGTGCTCATGTTCCGTGCTTCGGTGGTGCTCATGGCCGCTCCCGTTCGGGGCCGGCGCCGTCGGCCCGGCTGACGGCGGCGACCGCCTGCGGGTCGAGGTCGAACAGTTCGCGCAGCGCGTCGGCGTACCCGGCGCCGCCGGGCTCTCCCGCGAGCTCCTTGACCCGCACGGTGGGCGCGTGCAGGAGTTTGTCGACCACGCGCCGAACGGTCTGGGCGATCTCGGCGCGCTGCTTGTCGTCCAGTTCGGGGAGGCGGCCGTCGAGCCGGGCGATCTCACTGGTGACGACGTCCGCGGCCATGGTGCGCAGGGCGACGACCGTGGGTGTGATGTGGGCGGCGCGCTGCGCGGCGCCGAAGGCCGCGACCTCCTCGGAGACGATGGTCCGGACGTGGTCGACGTCGGCGGCCATCGGCTCGTCGGCGGAGGCCTCGGCGAGGGTCTCGATGTCGACCAGGCGCACGCCGTCGAGGCGATGCGCCGCCGCGTCGATGTCGCGCGGCATCGCCAGGTCGAGCAGGTGGAGCCGGGGCGCAGCACTGCCCGGCCGGGCGGTGGCGGATGCCGTAGTCACCTCGGCGTCGGCTGCGGCATCGGCCGCGTCCGTACGGACCGCGACCGCGGCCTCGACGGCACCGACCGTCAGCACCAGCCCGGTGGCCCCGGTACAGGAGATGACGACCTCGGCGTGCGCCAGCTCGTCGCCCACGGAGTCCATCGACACGGCGCGCACGCGCGGGGCCGGGTGGTCGCCCACCGCGAGCAGCCCGGTGGCGAGCGCGTCGGCGAGCCGTTCGGCACGCTCCGCCGTCCGGTTGGCGATCACCAGCTCGGTCACCCCGGTCCGGGCGAGCGTGGTCGCGGCGAGCGACGACATGGAACCCGCGCCGATCACCAGGGCGCGCTTCCCGGCCGCCCACTCCTCCACCGACGAGGGCAGGGCGAGCTGCTGCAGCCCGAAGGTCACGAGCGACTGCCCGGCCCGGTCGATTCCGGTCTCGCTGTGCGCGCGCTTCCCCACGCGCAGGGCCTGCTGGAACAGATCGTTGAGCAGGCGGCCCGCGCTGTGCAGCTCCTGCCCGAGCGCGAGGGCGTCCTTGATCTGACCGAGGATCTGTCCCTCGCCGACGACCATCGAGTCCAGGCCGCACGTCACCGAGAAGAGATGGTGGACGGCGCGGTCCTCGTAGTGCACATAGAGGTACGGGGTGAGCTCCTCGAGGCCGACGCCGGAGTGCAGCGAGAGCAGCGTCGACAGCTCTGCGACACCGGCGTGGAACTTGTCCACATCGGCGTAGAGCTCGACGCGGTTGCACGTGGCGAGCACTACGGCCTCCGCCGTGGGCTCGGCGGCGAGCGCGTCCTGCAGCAGCTTGCCCTGCGTTTCGACGCCGAGGGCGGCCCGCTCCAGCACGCTCACCGGAGCGCTGCGGTGGCTCAGTCCGACGACCAGGAGACTCATGCAGGCATCACGGCGGGCACATCCCCGTCGGGTCCCTTTCTGCCACCGTCCGCCCCGGCACGGACGGACGGCGCGGCCTCTTCGGTCGCGGGCACCTCGAGTGTCTCGGCGGCGCCCTCCTCACCGGCCTTCCGCTGCTCGTGGAAGGCGAGGATCTGGAGCTCTATCGACAGGTCGACCTTCCGTACGTCCACCCCGTCGGGCACGGACAGCACGGTGGGCGCGAAGTTCAGAATCGAGGTCACGCCGGCGGCGACGAGCCGGTCGCAGACCTGCTGCGCGGCGCCGGCCGGAGTCGCGATGACACCGATGGAGACGCCGTTCTCGCTGATGATCGACTCGAGCTCGTCGGTGTGCCGGACGGGCAGCCCGGCGACCGGCTTCCCGGCCATCGCGGGGTCGGCGTCGATCAGGGCGGCGACGCGGAAGCCGCGGGAGGCGAAGCCGCCGTAGTTGGCGAGCGCGGCGCCGAGGTTACCGATGCCGACGATGACGACCGGCCAGTCCTGGGTCAGCCCGAGCTCGCGGGAGATCTGGTAGACGAGGTACTCGACGTCGTAGCCGACCCCGCGGGTGCCGTACGAGCCGAGGTACGAGAAGTCCTTGCGCAGCTTGGCGGAGTTCACCCCGGCCGCGGCGGCCAGCTCCTCCGACGAGACCGTGGGCACCGAGCGCTCGGACAACGCGGTGAGCGCGCGCAGATACAACGGAAGCCGGGCGACGGTGGCCTCGGGAATCCCTCGGCTTCGGGTCGCCGGTCGGTGTGTTCGGCCAGTTGCCACGGTGCTCCTGCGGGTAGAGCGAGGCTGCGAGCGGTCACACGTCCCGGGACCGCTCCGTCGACAGCAGGCTATGTCTTTGTGAACGCGTGCACAAAGATGGTGTCCGCTTTGTCCGAGCAAAGTGATCGGGGTCACGCATATCGACCGCGTGACCGCGGAACTGCTCGGGGACACAGCCCGTTGAGTCGCGGAAGGGTGCACACGCACACTCTCCCTTGCGCCTTTGTGCCCGAACAAGCCGGAAGGTCCGCCGCGACGAACCTCACCCCGCACCGCCGCCCAGCACGGGGCGGCAGAATGCTGCCATGAGCCCGCTGCTGAGCCGTAAGCCCCGCAGGAACCCCGCCGACGGCGTCGTCACGCTGATCGGCAAGCCCGGCTGTCACCTCTGCGACGAGGCGCGCACCGTGATCGCTGCCGTCTGTGAGGACCTCGGCGCGAGCTGGGAGGAGAAGGACATCACCCAGGACCCGGAGCTCCACCGGAAGTACTGGGAGCAGATCCCGGTCGTGCTCGTGGACGGTGAGCAGCACGACTTCTGGCGGGTGGACCCGCAGCGCCTGCGGAAGGCACTGGGCGGCTGAACCGATGGCCCCACCGAAGTACCGGGGGACGGCCGCGCGGGTCGGGGACGCGCGGGGGCGTACACCGGGGGGACGCCCCGGCGGGTTCAGGGCGCATCGCCGGGTAACAGGTGCGCCGCGCGAAGTTCACGTGCCTGAATCCTGCTGACTCGGGATTGACCGAACAAACTGGCTATGCTCACGTCATGTCCGTCTCGCCGTCCGACCACCACTCCGGTTGGAGTCCCTTCGGGACATCCCCTCGATGGGGGTGGCTCACCCCCCGCAGGCGCTCCGCCACCGCACGCAGCGTGCTGGCAGGCGAGGCCGCCGCCGAGGCAGCGCGCAAGACATCTCGAGAACTCGAGGGGGAGGGCCCCGAGACCGCCGCGGAGCCCGAGTTCCCCGTCGCCGGCGACTCCCTCGCCGCCGCCTTCTTCGACCTCGACAACACCGTCATGCAGGGCGCAGCGCTGTTCCACTTCGGGCGAGGTCTGTACAAGCGCAAGTTCTTCCAAAAGCACGAGCTGGCCCGCTTCGCCTGGCAGCAGATGTGGTTCCGGCTCGCCGGCGTCGAGGACCCGGCCCATATGGAGGAGGCCCGCGACAGCGCGCTCTCCATCGTCAAGGGCCACCGCGTCTCCGAGTTGATGGAGATCGGCGAGGAGATCTACGACGAGTACATGGCCGAGCGGATCTGGCCCGGCACGCGCGCACTGGCCCAGGCCCACCTCGACGCGGGCCAGAAGGTCTGGCTCGTCACCGCCGCACCGGTGGAGACCGCGACGATCATCGCCCGCCGCCTCGGCCTGACCGGCGCGCTCGGCACGGTCGCCGAGTCCGTGGACGGCATCTACACCGGCAAGCTCGTGGGCGAGCCGCTGCACGGCCCGGCGAAGGCGGAAGCCGTACGGGCGCTGGCCGCGGCCGAGGACCTGGACCTGTCCCGCTGCGCCGCGTACAGCGACTCGGCCAACGACATCCCGATGCTGTCGATCGTCGGCCATCCGTACGCGATCAACCCGGACACCCGGCTGCGCAAGTACGCCCGCGAGCGCGGCTGGCGGCTGCGCGACTACCGGACGGGCCGTAAGGCGGCGAAGGTCGGCCTCCCGGCCGCTGCAGGGGTCGGCGCGCTGGCCGGCGGCGCCGCGGCGGCGGTCGCCCTGCAGCGCCGCCGCCGCTAGGCCCTGCCGGCCGATCACGAACGGCCCCGTCCCCAGCCCCGGCACGGCAGTCCCGCAGTGGCGCTCCAGGGCCCCTACCGCCTGGCGGGCGCGCGGCGTCACGCACTGTCACCGTGCCCGCCGCTGCGCAGCCGCCGCGACACGCCGTGGCCGACGGATCCGAACACCGCGCCGCGGCACGCGACCAATCCGGCTCCCTTACCCACGCTCGCGTCCCGCCAGTCCCGATATCGCCGCAGAGACACAAGATGACCGGCAATCAGCCACTCGGCGCGGAATTCTGATCAGAATCCATCCGGAACTTGATATCCATTCGGTCACTAATCCGCAACAGAGCGTTCCGAACCGGCGATTTGGGCAACCCGGTGTAGCGCTGCCTGTACGAAGCGTTATTCTCCTCAGACGCATGCCGGTACCCACACGTCCCTACGACGGGTGAACGGTCCCGTACTGCACGTGATGGAAGCTCTGCCTCTGGGAGTCCCGTGTACCCACACGTCGGGGTTGACGCCTCGGGCCTGGCTACGCTCCGCGCAACGGTCGCCGACCATCTGCGCGGCTTCGTCCCCACCGCGTACGCCGTCCCCGCCCTCGCCGCGCCTGTCGCCGTCGCCGGCCCTGCCGGCCCTGCCTATGCCCTGGCCGAGAGCACCGCCGCGGTCGGCAGACGAGCACGCGGTGGCGGCGCCACCACGGCCCGCCGTCCCGCCGCCGACAGCGACAGCCGTCGCATGATGGACCTCGTCGAGCGCGCCCAAGCCGGCGAGGCCGAGGCCTTCGGCCGACTGTACGACCAGTACGCCGACACGGTGTACCGCTACATCTACTATCGCGTCGGCGGCCGAGCCACGGCCGAGGACCTCACCAGCGAGACGTTCCTGCGCGCGCTGCGCCGCATCGGCACGTTCACCTGGCAGGGCCGCGACTTCGGTGCCTGGCTGGTGACGATCGCCCGTAACCTCGTCGCCGATCACTTCAAGTCCAGCCGTTTCCGCCTCGAGGTCACGACGGGCGAGATGCTGGACGCGAACGAGGTCGAGCGCAGCCCGGAGGACTCCGTCCTCGAGTCCCTGTCCAACGCCGCGCTCCTGGAGGCGGTTCGCAAGCTCAATCCCCAGCAGCAGGAGTGCGTGACGTTGCGTTTCCTCCAGGGACTCTCGGTCGCCGAGACAGCGCGGGTGATGGGGAAGAACGAAGGCGCGATCAAGACACTCCAGTACCGGGCCGTCCGCACGCTCGCCCGGCTCCTCCCCGACGACGCCCGTTGACGGCGACTGCCGGCGTCTGTCACGGGCGACGGCGCGCCGACATCACATCGACACCTCACGATGCCCAACAGAATGTTTCTGCAGTCTGATCATCATCCCTCCGTAACCCGACTGCCGCGTCGGTCGTTGTCCGGGTTGCAGGCTCTCTGTGGTCGCCTCCTGATCGCTTCCTTTCACTCGTTCGAGTGGTCGCGCTCAAGGTGTGCAACCTTCGCCACGGACAAGGGAGTCGCATGTGACGACGAGAGGAGGTGCCGCCCGTGATCGCGAACGTATCGGCGCACCGGCGGGCGAACGCCTTCGCCCAGGTCCTGGAGGAGCAGGCCCCCCGGGACCGGACGGCCGAGCAGTCCGCCGCTTCCCCAGCTGCCACAGCTCCCGCAGCTTCGGCAGCTTCCGCGGCGGACGAGCAAGGAACGTTGCTGACCCTGGCAGGCGCGCTCGGCGAGCTGCCGAAGCCGGAGCTGGACCCTGACGTCAAGGTCGTGCAACGGGCCCAGCTGGTCGCGGCCATGGAGGCGATGGTCGCCGACGGCGCCGGGGCGGAGGGACCGGCGCCCGCGCAGCGTGTCCGCAAGGGCGCCCACCGGGCCGGATCCCTGCGGAAGCTCCGGCCGCGGAGCCGCTGGAGCAAAGGCCTCGCGGCGGGCGGACTCACCGTCGGTGTGGCGGCCGGGGCGTTCAGCGGTGTCGCAGCGGCCAGCTCCGAGGCGCTGCCCGGTGACTCGCTGTACGGGCTGAAGCGCGGCATGGAGGATCTGAAGCTGGGCCTCGCGGAGGACGATTCCGACCGCGGCGAGCTCTACCTCGGCCAGGCGTCGACCCGGATGCAGGAAGCCCGCAGGCTGATGGAGCGCGGCCGGACCGGCGAGCTCGACCACGCCTCGCTCGGCGAGATCCGCAGGGCACTCTCCGGTATGCATCACGACGCGGCCGAGGGCCATCGCCTCCTCTCGGCGGCCTTCGCGCGCGACGGCTCGCTGGGCCCCATCCAGGCGCTGGACTCCTTCTCGACCTCGCACCGCGACAGTTGGCGGGAGCTGCGCGGCCGACTGCCTGTGCAACTCATCGATGTGAGCGACCAGGTGACATCGATCTTCGCTGCCATAGACCAGGAGGTCGGCCCGCTCAAGTCGCTGCTGCCGCCGGCTCCTGGCGGAGACGGCCGCCCTCGGGGCAGCGCTGGCAGCTCCTCCGGTCCGAGCGGTTCGCAGGGCACGTCCGGGCGGCCCGCTCCGTCGTCGAGTACGTCGTCCGACCGGCGTGCGGGATCGGACGGCAAGCCGCGGCCGGCCACGTCACAGTCCACGAGCGAGGGACTCATCGGCGGTACCGGCGACCTGCTCAACCCGCCGAGGGGCGAAAGCTCGATGCCGCCCCGCGGGGACGACGGGCAGAGTGGCAAGCCGCCCAAACCGGATGTCACGCTCCCGCCGCTGCTCCCCGGTCTGCTCCCGGGCCTCGGCATCGACGGAGAGGACGACCGTTAGCCGCGGCGCGTCCCGCAGCTTCCCCCGACGGCGCTCGGCATTCAGCTGCACGGAATGCCGAGCGCCGTCGCGCGCAGCCGGAGACACGGAGAGAAGACCGGATCAGGGCTGGAGACAACCGCAACAAAATCGCCGGGGAAACGGTCAGAAGAACACGGATCGGCGCTGCACCAGCAGCTTGTAGAGCGTGTGCTGAATCGTTTCCCGCACCTGGTCGGTCAGGTTGAACATGAGCATCGGGTCTTCCGCCGCCTCCAGCGGATATCCATCGGTCGGGATCGGCTCACCGAACTGGATGGTCCACTTCGTGGGCAGCGGCACGGCGCCGAGCGGCCCCAGCCAGGGGAAGGTCGGTGTGATCGGGAAGTACGGGAAGCCGAGCAGCCGTGCGACCGTCCTCGCGTTCCCGATCATCGGGTAGATCTCCTCGGCGCCGACGATCGAGCACGGCACGATCGGCGTCCCGGCGCGCAGCGCTGTGGAGACGAATCCGCCCCGCCCGAAACGCTGCAGCTTGTAGCGCTCGGAGAAGGGCTTCCCGATGCCCTTGAAGCCCTCCGGCATCACGCCGACCACTTCGCCCCGCTCCAGCAGCCGTTGGGCGTCCTCGGCACACGCCAGGGTGTGACCGGCCTTGCGCGCAAGCTCGTTGACGACCGGGAGCATGAAGACGAGGTCGGCGGCGAGCAGTCGCAGATGGCGGCCTGCCGGGTGGTTGTCGTGCACGGCGACCTGGAGCATCAGGCCATCCAGGGGCAGGGTGCCGGAGTGGTTGGCGACGATCAGGGCGCCTCCGGTGTCCGGGATGTTCTCGATCCCCTTCACCTCGACCCGGAAGTACTTGTCGTAGACCGGGCGCAGCAGGGACATCAGCACCTGGTCCGTGAGCTCCTGGTCGTAGCCGAAGTCGTCGACCTCGTACTCCCCGGTGACCCGGCGGCGCAGGAACGCCAGGCCGTGAGCGAGCTTCCGCTCCCAGCCTCCGCCCGTCCCTTCCCCGGCGGGCGCCGAGTCCGCCGCATCCGCCCCCTGCGGCTCGTCGTCCGGAGGAGTAGCCGACTGTTCCGGTACGGGGGCGAGCGAGCCCGGCCTTCGCCCGTTCACCTTCGTCTTGGGCTTGGTCGTCTTGCCCCGCCGCGACCTCGGTTCGTCACCGAAGGGGATGACCTTGGCATCAGCCATATCAGGTGCGCTCCTCACTGCGGGTGGCGGACGCGAGGTCCGCGAGCCGGTCGACGGTACGGGCGAGGGTTTCCGGCGGCAGCAGGCCCGGCCCACGGCTGCGGGCGAAGTCCGCGAACGTCTCCGCGGTCGTGTACCGGGGACTGAACCCCAGGGTCTCGCGCATCTGGGTCGTCTCCACGACCCGACCGTGGGTGAGCAGCCGGATCTGCTCGGGCGAGAAGTCCGTCATACCGACCGAGCGCAGCGCCGTCCCCGCCCAGGTGACGGCGGGCAGCAGCACGGGCACGGTGGGGCGCCCAAGCCTCCGGGCGGTCTGCGAGAGCAGCAGTACGCCATCGCCCGCGATGTTGAAGGTGCCGCTGTTGAGCGTGCCGCGCCGTGGCTCGAGGGAGGCGATCCGCAGCACCTCCATCACATCGTCCTCGTGCACGAACTGCAGCCGCGGGTCGTAGCCGAAGACGGTGGGGAGGACCGGCAGGGAGAAGTAGTCGACGAGCGGGGACTCGGCGCACGGGCCGAGGATATGAGCGAAGCGCAGCACGCAGACGGCCACATCGGGGCGCCGGCGGGCGAAGCCCCGTACGTACCCCTCGACCTCGACGGCGTCCTTGGCGAAGCCGCCGCTGGGCAGGGACTTGGGCGGGGTGGTCTCGGTGAAGACGGCGGGGTCGCGCGGCGCGGAACCGTACACGCTGGTGCTGGACTTGACCACGAGCCGCTGGACGGCGGGCGCCTTCTGGCAGGCACCGAGCAGCTGCATGGTGCCGATGACGTTGGTCTCCTTGACCGCGCTGCGGCTGCCGCGGGTGCCCAGCGGGGTTCCCGTGACATCCATGTGAACAACGGTGTCCACGGCGTGCTCGGCGAGGACCTTGCCGATCGTCGGCTGGCGGATGTCCGCCTGGACGAAGTCGGCACCGCCCAGGTGGTGCTCGGGTGGTACGGCGTCCACGCCGATCACCCGGTCGACCTCCGGGTCCCGCTGGATCCGCCGCACGAAACGGCCTCCGAGCTGCCGGGCGACACCGGTGACGAGCACGACTTTGCCCAAGATCAGAGCCTTCCTTCCACACCGCGGCCCGCACCGGGATGCACTCCGGTATCGGTCACCGTATCCGGTGCATGTTGCGCTGTGATGACCCCGGGATGCATACAGCTTTTTTCAGCCGGTCGCCGCACACGAGATGCGGTATACGGCGCCACCGCGTATGACGACACCGCCCTCCCGCCGTGCGTACAGCGGGAGGGCGGCGGAGTGTCTCCCCCGGCGCTCAGGCTCAGGGATCCAGCAATCGCCTACTTCTTGTTGCGACGCTGAACGCGGGTGCGCTTCAGCAGCTTGCGGTGCTTCTTCTTCGCCATCCGCTTGCGCCGCTTCTTGATGACAGAGCCCACGACTACCCTCGCTCACGTTCGATCCTCACCTCTCGCACGCCTCGTGCAAGAGGGGCACATGGTGCGGGGCGTCCGAGCCCACACGACCTACGTCGGCCCAGACTACCGGGCGCCGAGTGCCGAACGTAATCCGAGGGTCGTCGTCAGGCGCTCTCCACCCCCACGTACGACTCGCGGAGATAGTCGTGGACCGCCTGTTCCGGAACCCGGAAGGACCGCCCCACCCTGATCGCAGGCAGATGACCGCTGTGCACCAAGCGGTACACGGTCATCTTGGATACGCGCATCACTGTGGCAACCTCCGCCACAGTCAGGAACACGACCTCGTTCAGAGGCCTCTCATCGGCAGCAGCCATGACACACCTGAACCTTCCGCACATGACAGGTACCGGCTTCCCCTCCGGTGACCCTTTCGTCCTGTGCGCTCCTCCCCAGATTAGGGGCGTGTGATGCAAGTGGGGAAGAGGAGCAGCCAACGGATGCCTAATGTGACAGACACGCTCGATTGAGTACATAGCGCGTGAGCGGTCCGTAGTAGTCGGAGCGCACAGCGTCATCGATCGGGATGGCCACTGACACCCGCCCCTCGGCCTCCCCCACGAACATCGCCGGGTCGTCCGTGTCACCGAGGCCGATGGCCTCGATCCCCAGCTGACCTGCACCGCAGACCCATCCGTGGTCGCCGATGACCAGCGCGGGGAGCGCGGCGCGAGCATCCGCCGCGGCGTCGAGCGCGGTGCGGACCGGGAGCGGCGAGTGGGTGTGTGCGCCGGTTTCACCGGGTGTGCCCTGCGCGCCGGGTTTCCGCAACAACGCGACTCCTCGCGCGTAGTCGAGCTGGAATGTACGTACGCCGAACCGGGTTGTTATGTCGACACATCGACCATGCGCGGGGGTGAGGACAGGACACCCTGCCGCCGAGAGCGCCGCGGCCAACGAGGCGTAGAAGCCGAGGAGCCGGTGGGGGTGGCCGGTGCCCAGCAGCACCGGAGCGCGGGAGGCGGCAGCGGCGGCGAGACGCCCGGCGAAGGCGTCCAGCGCAGCCACCGTCCGATTGGGATCGATCACATCGGAGCCGGAAACGTGCTCGGGATCGTTCGAGACACCGCATCGCTCGGCCATCAGCCGTAAGACATCGGACTCTCGCCATGCCCACTCGGGTTCGAGGCCGAGCAGAACCCGCGGATCCCGGGCGGCGAAGAGCCGGTAGCTGCGCAGGCTCGTCTCACGGGGAGTGGCCACGGGCCCCGCCAATCGAGCCGCCAACAGATGCGCTCGCAGCGCGCCAGCACTCAACACGCCCACGATGCTGACCCAAGCCCCGCCTCCCCGGCCGGTGAACGCCGATACGCCCCACGGTCGGCGTAATCCCGCGTAACCTCCGAGCCGCGTCTCCGCCCGACGGACCGCCCCAGACCTGGTTCGGGAAGTGAGCGGTTCGAGAAGGGAAGGGCGGGTGGGGAAGGACTGCCCGGCGCCGCGGGCGGCAGTTACGGCAGCAGGCCGTGGGCCGGGAAGACCGCCGTCCGCGTGGCCCGGATCGCCTGGTCCAGGCGATCCGCGGGGTCGTACCCCGACTCCTCCCAGTCCCGCCACGCCACCCGGCGCCCATCCGTCATCCGTACCGGCGCCAACTGCCGCGCCCGGGCGTACACCTGATGCCGCCAGTCCTCCGGCACCTCGGACTCCGGCGGAATCGGCCGCCCGGCAGCGATCCCGACCAGGTGCGTCCACGCCCGCGGCACCACGTCCACGACCGCGTAGCCGCCCCCGCCCAGGGCCACCCACCGCCCCTCCGCATGCTCATGAGCCAGCCTGTGGCACGCCTCCGCCACCATCCGCTGCGCGTCCAGGCTGACCGCCAGGTGCGCCAGCGGGTCCTCGAAGTGCGTATCCGCTCCGTGCTGCGTCACCAGAACCTGCGGGCGGAAAGCCTCCAGGAGCTCCGGGACCACCGCGTGGAACGCCCTCAGCCAGCCCGCGTCCCCCGTCCCGGCCGGCAGCGCCACATTCACGGCGCCACCCGCCGCATCGGGCCCGCCCGTCTCCTCCGGCCAGCCGGTCTGCGGGAACAACGTCCGCGGATGCTCATGGATCGAAATCGTCAGCACCCGCGGGTCGTCCCAGAACGCGGCCTGCACGCCGTCCCCGTGGTGGACGTCCACGTCCACGTACGCGATCCGCTCCGCGCCCAGCTCCAGCAGGCGGGCCACCGCCAGCGAGGCATCGTTGTAGATGCAGAAACCCGCCGCACTGCCCGGCATCGCATGGTGCAGCCCGCCCGAGAAGTTCACCGCGTGCCGCGCCTCCCCCCGCCACACCGTCTCCGCCGCACCCACCGACTGCCCAGCGATCAGCGCCGATGCCTCGTGCATCCCCGCGAACGCCGGATCGTCCTCGGTGCCCAGCCCGTACGAGCCGTCGGCGGACTTCGGGTCGGCCGACACCCGGCGCACCGCCTCGACGTAGTCCGCCCGGTGCACCAGCCGCAGCGTGGACTCCCCCGCGGACTTCGCGGACACCACGTCCAGCTCTCGGTCCAGCCCGAACGCCTCCACCAGGCGCATGGTCAGTGCGAGCCGCACCGGGTCCATAGGATGCCCGGGCCCGAAGTCATAGCCCGTTACTGCCTCGTCCCACATCAGCTGTGCGCGGCCGCTCATGGTCGCCACCGTATCGGGTTGCTTCAGTTCCGAACGATCGGGCGTACAGGAGTGTCACCAGCACCAGCACCATCGGCACGAGCATGGCCCCGCGGTAGTTCCACGCATCCCCCAGCGCGCCGACCATGGGCGAGCCGACGAGGAAGCCGACGTAATTGAAGATGTTGAGGCGCGCCACAGCGGCGTCCGACGCACCCGGGCCGTAGCTCTCCGAGGCCTGCCGGCCGGCCGCCGCGAAAGTCTGCGGGACGATCACGCACAGCCCGAAGCCCAGGAACGTGAAACCGAGCATGCCCACCCAGGCGCCGGGCGCCGCGGCGACCACCGCGAACCCCGCGGCGGCGAGCAGCGTCCCCGCGCGCACCACCGCGACGGCCCCGAAGCGCCGTACGCCAAGATCCCCGACCGTCCGCCCGAGCAGCGTGGTCACCATGTAGACGTTGTACGGGACCGTGGCCAGCTGCTCGGAGCTGCCGAGCACATCCTGCAGGTACTTCGCGCTCCAGTTGGCCACCGTCGAGTCACCGATGTACGCACAGGTCATCACCAGGCACAGCGGGATGAGGGGCTTCATGGAGAAGGGCGCGGACGCGGGCAGGGCAGAAGCGTGGCCGGGCAGAGCGGCCGCCTCGGGCCCGGCATCCCGCCCACCCTGCCGGTCGAGGTAGAACCGACTCGCCGCGAGGGCCGCGGGCACAAGGACGGCCGCCACGGCCCCGTACAGCAAGGCGAGCGACAGCTCCCAGTGGGCACCCGCCCAGGCGAGCGACGCACCGGCGATCCCTCCGAGGCTGTACGCGGCGTGGAAGCCGAGCATGATGCTGCGCCCATAGGCCTGCTGAAGACTGACGCCCAGCATGTTCATGCTCGCGTCGAGCCCGCCGACGGAGAGCCCGAACACTGCCAGCGCGGCCGCCAGATGCCACAGTTCGTCGCCCCCGGCCACCCCGAGAAGAGCCAGGGATACGACCGGCTGGATCCAGCGCAGGACGACGCTCGGACGTATGCTCCGGACCAGGCGTTCGCTCAGGACGCTGCCCACTCCGGCGAGCACCGGGACGGCGGCCAGGAAGAGTGGCAACAGCGCGTTCGATACGCCGTAATGGTCCTGGATCCCCGGGATCCGGGTCACGAGCAGGGCAAAGAGCACGCCCTGCACGAAGAAGCTGACCGCCAACGAGAGCCTGCCGTGCCGCAGTGCTGGGTCCATGGTCGAGGAGCGTACGGGTCGGCGCTACCGCTGGGTAGGTAGATCACATCAGGAGTTCCGGCAGCCGGCCCATGTCCGCGAACAGAGCCGTGGCCGAACTCAGCCTGGCGGGCGGTGTCATGGCGGTGAAACCGTACACGTCCATTCCGGCGGCCCGGGCGGCCTGCACACCGAGCGGGCTGTCCTCGACGACCGCACATCGGTCGGCCGAGACACCCATGGACGCGGCGGCGTGCAGAAAGAGATCGGGCGCCGGCTTGCCGCGCCCGACATCCTGAGCACTGAAGATCGCACCGTCGTTGAAGCGCTCGTACAGACCGGTCGTGCGGAGCGCGATGCGGATGCGCTCGTGGCTTCCGGAGGAGGCGACGCAATGCGGCACTCCGTCGGCGGAGAGCTTCTCCAGTACGTCGACGACTCCTGCGACGGGCTCGAGTTCGCGACGGAAGGCGGTGAAGACCCTGGCGTGGAAGGTGTCGTCGAAGTCGTCGGGCAGCGGCTCCCCGCTGCGCTCCATCACCAGGTCATGGATGCGGTGGACAGCTGCCCCCATGTAGTCCCGGATCGACTCCTCGTAGGTGGTGGGATGGCCCAACTCCGTGAGGTATTCGGCGAGTATCCGGTTCGAGAGCGGCTCGCTGTCCACGAGGACGCCGTCATTGTCGAAGATCACCAGGTCGTAGCGCACGACCTGCAGCCTAGACGCAGCACGCGTGCAACACCGCAGTCCCCTGCAGCCCCCTGCAGAGAAATGCCGCAACCCCCGGGCGGGGCCCGGGGGTTGCGGATCAAAGATTGTCCGGCGGTGTCCTACTCTCCCACAGGGTCCCCCCTGCAGTACCATCGGCGCTGAAAGGCTTAGCTTCCGGGTTCGGA
>NZ_JBQQCD010000017.1:0-175441 GCF_052245555.1 Streptomyces sp. KR80 | reverse complement strand
TCCACCGCCCCCGCGCTGCAGCGGCTCCCGAACCGGGTCTGCGACTGCGGTACGGCGGCTGTCGGTGCGGTGGTGCGGATGTGCGGTTGTGTGGCGCTGTCGCGCTGTTTCAGTGGGCTACGACGCGGGCCATGCCTCCGCGCCGGGACTGCACGGGGACGCCCGTGCGCTCACCCGGGCCTCCGCGCGCCGGTGCGCGCCGCGGCTGCACGGCGACGCCGTTCTGCACGTCCATCACGGCGTGCGCGACGAGCCCGCCCATCGGATCGTGCCTGATGAGGTCCCGGAGGCGGGAGCGGCAGGACCGCCCCTCGTTGCCCGGGTAGAGGTGCTTGCCGAGGCCGACCGCGTGGGCCAGTGCGGCGAGCGCCGCGGTCCGCGGGTCCGGTGGTACGCCGGTGCGGATCGCGTTGTCGAGCCGGGTCCTGATCTCCCGGCTGATGGCCGTGTCCGTCGCCTGGTAGCGAGTCGTCGGCAGCACCCCGCACATCTGGCCGGCCACGGCATGCACCATGCCGCACCGCTCCAGGTGTGTGAGGTAGGTCTGGCGCAGCCCCAACCGGGGCCCGCCAATCCAGTGGACCGCGCGCACCGGGCTGCCACGTCGGCGCAACAGCTCCAGTGCGGAGTCCAGTGTCGGATCTCCTGTCGGCCGTGGCAGCACCACGGCGATACGATCCCCATCTGGGGCTATCCGTCCCGCCAGAGCCAGCTCTACTAGCTGCGCTCCGGCAAGACCGAGGTCGAGCGACTGCGGCTGCGCCGTGGTACCCGTGGCCGGGTCCAGGGCGAGCAGTAGAAGCTCCTCCGGAATTGTTCTGCGGCTCCTGCCCATCCATGCCTCCCCGCGTGGATGAATGACAGGGTGACCCCTCTCACACTTGTCTGTCGAGAGTGCCTGGGCGCTTCGTACGGGAACCAGTAGGTATGTCGTTCCCGTCAGACAGGAGAACGGCGTCCGACGGGGTTCCGGAACGGGCGGCGGCAGCGTGGCGGCGAGGGGCACTCCCGGACGGGCTGGACACTGGTAGGGCGATGGGCAGCGGGGCGCGACGGCGATGGGCGCGGGTGTCCTGTGCGACGTATGAAGGAGGCGCGGTGGCGGGCGAGTCCCCCGACAGGTCGGAGCAGCAGAAGTCGTCGGGGGAGACGACTCAGAGCGGTGACCGCGATCCGCGGCTCACGGTCCTCCAGGACCGGCCGGAGGAGGGCATGGAGTCGTCCTCCGGCGAATCCGGGCTCGGCGACGGGGCTTCGCGACCGGAGACCGCCGCCGCTGCCGATCCCGGGGAGCCGGCCGAGAAGGCCGGTGCCGGTGCGGACGGCGGGGAGGACTCCGTCGACGCCGACTCCGGTGAGGTCGTGGGCTCCGGTGATGCGGGCGGGGATGGCGAGGGCTCGGCCGAGGACGCTGTCGCCGACGAGGGCGAGCGGCGTGATGCTCCGGAATCCAGTTCAGAGCATGAGGAATCAGCAGATTCTGGGATGAAAAGGGATGATTCTCCCGAGTCCGGTGCGAATTCCAGGGATTCGGCCGGGGATTCATCCGGGGGGTCGTCCGCGCATTCACGTGACGACCGTCTGCGGGACGCCGTTGCTGCCTGGGTGGCCGGTGCGGACGCCGAGACCGACCCCGAGACGGACTCCGACACGCCGCAGAAGGCGACCGAGCCTGCCCAGGGCGAGCCGGCGCTCGAGCGGACCGCAGCACCCGCCACAGGCCTGCCGAAGCGCCGGGTGAACCGCTCGCCCGCGGCCGGCGGAACGCGCGAGGACGGGTCCACCGGGCCCGCACCGGAGACCGGAACGTCGGAGGATGCCGAAGCGGATGCGGATCCGCGCCCGGCGACGGATGACGCGCCGAGCGCCGAGGAGGAGGCCGCCCCGCAGGATGCGGGTGAGGAGTCGGCCGAGGGCGCGGGGGAGCAGGTCGTCGACCAGCACACGACGGTTTTCAGGCTTCCGTCGCGGGATGGCGGGAAGTCGTCCGTGGTCGCCGCGGACGAGGGCGCGGGCAAGGAGCCGAGGGACGGCGATGCCGTACCGTCCGACACCTCAGAAGACTCCGCACATTCGGGTGATTCGGGTGATTCGGGTGCCTCCGAGGAGGGTGGGGACTCCGAGGGCTCCGACGGCGGGAAGCACTCCGCCCCGGCCCGAGAGAGCTCGGCGGACGAAGGCGAGGACGAGGGCGAGGACGAGGGCAAGGGCGAGGGCAAGGGCGGCGACGCCAAGCCGCCGGTGGATCAGCCGACCACCGTCTTCAAGGCCGTTCGCCCCGAGGCGCGCCCCGCCGGTGACGCGCGCGAATCCGGCCGCGGCGACGCCCCGAGCGGCACGACCCCATCAGGATCCGCGGACAAGCGCGTCGACCAGCCGACCACCGCGTTCCGGGCCGTACCGCCGCCCACCGAGCGCAAGGCGGCGTCGGATACCGAGCGGAACAGCAAGTTCGTGCCGCTGCTGTCCGACGAAGTGGCGCCGCGCAAGCCCGCGTCCGCGGTCGGCACGGCCGAAGCCAAGCCCGCCGTACCGCCACGGCCCACCACGGCGCCCTCGCTCCCCAAGTCCGAGCGGACCAAGGAGCAGCCGCTGCCCCCCGAGCCCGCTCCGGGAGAGCTCGCCCCGCTGGATCTGCTCGCTCAGTTGACGAACACGCCGCCGCCGCCCGAGACCCCCCTGCGAACGGTGGTTCGGCGGATCAAGATCTGGACCCCGCTCGCCGTGCTGCTCGCGATCGTGTTCGCGATCGTGCAGGGTGTGCGTCCGCTGCCCGAGCCGACGCTGGATCTCACGGCGAGCGCGACGTACGAATTCGACGGTGCGAAGCCGTCGATGGCCTGGCCCGCCGAGGGGCAGGCGGCCGTCGGGGTCGACGGCCTCGGCAGCTTCGGCACGTCCGGCGAGCAGAAGCCCGTTCCGATCGCGAGTGTGGCGAAGACGATGACGGCCTTTGTCGTCCTCAAGGACCATCCGCTGAAGAAGGGCACCCAGGGCGCCACCATCCCGGTCGACAAGAAGGCCGAGGAGGATGCGCAGCTCGGTGCGCAGAACGAGTCGGTGGTGGAGACCAAGGAGGGTGAGAAACTCACCGAGACCGAGGCCCTCCACGCCATCATGATCGCATCCGCGAACAACGTGGCCCGGCTGCTGGCCCGCTGGGACGCCGGTTCCGAGGCGGCGTTCGTCAAGAAGATGAATGACGCCGCCAAGGATCTGGGGATGAAGAACACCAGGTACACCGACCCGAGCGGGCTCGAGGCGACGACCGTCAGCACTGCCGAGGACCAGGTCAAGCTGGGCCGGAAGGTGATGCAGCACCCGGTGTTCCGGGAGATCGTCGCCAAGCCCTTCTACATGGACCGCAACGGCAAGAAGCAGCAGAACTGGAACCGCCTCGTACCCTTCGACGGGGTGGGCATCAAGACCGGTACCAGCTCGGCAGCGCAGGGGAATTTGCTCTTCGCGGCGGAGAAGAAGGTGGGTGGCACCACGCAACTGATCGTGGGCGCCGTCCTGCGGCAGCCCGCGGACGCCGTGGAGAACTCGATCCTCAAGGGTGCGGTCGACGCGAGCAAAGCGTTGATCACGGCCGCGGGCGACACGCTCATCTCGCGCAAGGTCGTGAAGAAGGGCGATGTCGTCGGACAGGTCGACGACGGCCTGGGCAATACGACCCCGGTCATCGCGACCAAGGACGTCTCGGCGGTCGGCTGGGCGGGCCTGAGCGTGGACATCGCCCTCACCGACGACGGGAAGGCCATCCCGCACGAGGCGAAGGCGGGCACCACCGTCGGCACGATGACCGTGGGCAACGGCCTGGGCCAGGTGAAGGTGCCGATCAAGCTGCAGAAGGACTTGGTGGAACCGGGGTTCGGGGACAAACTGACCCGGATCCTCTGAGTCCGGGTCCGTAGCCCACACGGGCGGTCCCGGAGCCCAGGAAGTGCTCCGGGACCGCCCGCTGCGTCGTGACGGACTCGGGACATTTCCCAAGGCAACCATCCCCCGCCTCCTGGCTGTCCAACGAGGCAGTCAGGACTCAACGTGGGGAGAGCAGCAGGATGACAGCGATGGGAGCAGCGAGACGCCGGATCGGTGCGGCGCTCGGGGTGGCCGGCATGGTGGTTCCGCTGACCGTCGCGCTGGGCAGCACGCCCGCGCAGGCGGCGTCGTGCACGACGCGGACCGGGCCGTACCAGAAGCAGGTCGAGAAGTTCCTCGGCCGGCCGGTGGACGGCAGGCAGTCACCGGCGGACTGCACAGCGATACGGGCGTTTCAGACTAAGCACGGCATAAGTCCCAATATCGGCTACGCCGGTCCCGTCACCTGGGGTGTGATGGACCTGATGAACCAGCAGAAGGCCGCGGGCCGCAACCCGAACAAGGCCGGCAAGTGCCCCACGAACAAGGGCCGCATCGCCTGCGTGGATCTGACCCGGCAGCTCAGCTGGATCCAGGACGGCAAGACGCTCGAGTACGGCCCGGTGCCGGTGCGCACCGGGCGCGACAAGTACGAGACCCGGACCGGCGCCAAGAAGATCTACTGGCGGAACAAGAACCACTACTCCTCGATCTACAAGGTCAAGATGCCGTACAGCCAGTTCTTCGACGGCGGGCAGGCCTTCCACTCGATCAGCGGCAGCGTCTGGTCCCCGCCCGGGTCGCACGGCTGCGTGAACATGCGCAGCGGCGACGCCAAGGCGTACTGGAACATGCTGAAGAAGGGGGACGACGTCTTCGTCTACGGCCGCAAGCCCGGCACCTGACCGGGTCCAGGGGCGGGCCCCGGCAGCCTCGGCATCGATCGTGAGGCAACCTCCCCGCCCGAACCGCCGTCTCTCATAGGCCGGGTGTGCACCCATACGCGTTCCCCCGCGGTCGGCACGGGGGAACGCAGGGTCGTGCCGAGCCGGGCCGGAACGATCTCGCGTGCTAGCGTCGCGCTCGCGGCGTGCGCTCGGGTAATGGACGCCGGGGAAGACGGGGAGAGCCGTAGTGACCACCGTGGGGCCGACGCGCGCAGATGACGCCGGCGCCGAATCCGGCGCCGGGGGACGGATATCCGTGCCGGGCCGGCGCCGGGGGGACGAGGGCGTGGAAACCGGGCACAGCAGCAGGGGCGACGACGGCGGCACGGCCTTTGCCAACGGCTCCGCGGGACACGAGCGTACGGGTGGCGCGACGGCCATCGCCGCGGGTGCCGGCCGGGGCGGCGACGCTCCCCATGCCGCAGGGCGGGGGGTACCTCTGGGGGCACCTCCCGGACGGAGTCTGGGGGAGGTAGCTGGGGAAGGGCCGTACCTCGCAGGTACCTCGAGGGCGGTGCTGCGCGGCCTCGCCGCGCACCCCGTTCTCGTCACGCTCGCCGTGGCGGCCGCACTTCACGTCCTGTGGTTCCTGGTGTTCGCCAACAGCGGCGGCGACCTGGCCGCCCAGGACGCCTGGGCGGAGTTCGCCGGACGTCACCCCGACTCGGCGTACAACCTCGCCTGGTACGGCGGGATGCACCCGGTCTCGTACAGCGTCATCTCGCCGTACCTCATGCACGTCCTCGGCGTGCGCCTCACGATGATGATCGTCGGGACCGTCTCCAGCGCTCTCCTTGCGCTGATCCTCGCGCGCACCAGCCACATCAAGCACGCTCTGGCGCCCTCCCTCGCGGGCGCGTTCGCCTTCACCTGCAACGCCGTCTCGGGCCGGGTGACGTTCGGCCTCGGCACGATGTTCGCGCTGGGCGCCGTCGCCGTCGTCTTCTCCTGGCCGCGCGACTCGGCCTGGCGCACCCGCCGCCGTATGTACCAGCGGGCCGCGGCGGCCGCGCTGCTCGCCGGCCTGGCGACCGCCGGAAGTCCGGTGGCGGGCCTGTTTCTCGGGATCGTGGCCGTGGCGCTCTTCCTGGACAAGCGCCGCCTCGCGGCCTACTCACTCGGCGTCACACCGGCGATCGTCGTCGGCGTCTCCGCGTTGCTGTTCCCCTTCTCCGGCACCCAGCCGATGAACTTCCCCACGGCCGTGCTGCCCTTCCTGTGCGGCATCGCCGCGGCGCTGTTGGTGCCCGGGCACTGGCGGACCGTACGGATCGCCTCCGTCGTGTACGCGGTCGGCGCGCTGTTGACCTGGCTCATCGACTCGCAGGTCGGCAGCAACGTCACTCGCCTCGCGCTGGTCTTCGCCGGGGTGGTCTTCCTCGCCGCGCTGCCCCGCACCGTGCCCCGCTCCCGCCGCTGGGTCGCGCTGTGCCTCGCCTTCGCGGTGGTCACGGGCTGGCAGACGCTCAAGACCGTGGACGACGTCCTCAACACCACCCCGGCCGCGTCCTGGGCACGGGAGCTCGCGCCACTGGTCGACCGCTTGCAGCGGGTGGACGCCGATCGGGGGCGGGTCGAGGTGATCCCGGCCCGCAGCCACCGCGAGGCGTCGGCGCTCGAGTCGTACGTCAACCTCGCCCGCGGCTGGAACCGGCAGGCCGACCGGGAGCGTAACCCGCTCTTCTATGAGGAGGGGCTGCTCACTCCGGCCGGCTACCACGCGTGGCTGAAGCGCTGGGCGGTGCGGTATGTGGTGGTGCCGAAGGACGAGCTGGACGGCTCGGGGGCCGACGAGGCCGAACTCGTGGAGGCGGGCCAGCCGTATCTGAAGAAGGCGTGGGCGGACGCCAACTGGAAGCTCTACCGGGTGGTGGATCCGACGCCGATGGCCGACCCGCCGGCCACGGCGGAACGCGCCGACGAGGGCGAGATGATCGTCACCGTGCCGTCCGCGGGCTCCGTCCTCGTGCGCATCCCGTACTCGCCCTGGCTGGGTCTGGTCGACAGCCAGGGCAAGGGGGTTGAGCCACCGGTGGTGAAGGAGACGGGCGACGGCTTCGTGAACGTCAACGGGTGCCTGACCGAGCAGGTCCAGGATGTCGCCGAGGGCGAGCCCGAGGACGCGTGGACGGTGCTGCACGCTCCGCGGCCGGGTACGTACCGCATCGCCGCCCCGTATCAGCTGCCGCGTGGAACGCCCTGCCCCGAGCTGGACTGACGGCGGACGGCGGCGTCGACGGAGCACTCCGCTGACGCCGGCGGAGCGTATGCCTCTGGCCAACCCGCCTAAGAACCAACACACTTGGCTCTGCGTCATCTCATGGCGACGCATCGTGGCAGCACCCGTCGAGGCCGGGCGTCGAGGTCGGGCGGGAACAACGGGACGAACGGGGCGAAGGCATTGGCAGCGGGAGTGGACATCCGGATCGGCGTCGAGGGTTCGCCGGAGCCCGGCAAGGAACTGCAGGGCATCGCGGGGTGGCTCAAGGACGAGGAATCGTTCACCCGGAACTGGACGTTCACGCACGAGCCGGTGCCAGGCAGGGCGGGCGCGGTCGAGGATCTCGTCGTCGCGCTCACGGCGCAGCTGACGGCTTCGGCCCTGGACGCACCGGTTCGCGCGCTGGTGGACGCTCTGATGGGATGGCTGCGCAGCCGGGTGCGGCTGAGTCGCGGCAACCGCACGGTGGTCGTCGTACGGGTCCCGGGCCGGGAGCCGGTGCGGATCACCGAGCAGCACCTCACGGCCGATCACATTCCCGAGATCGTCCGCCGGGTCACCGACGAGCTGGAGGCCGGCACCAGCGGCGGTGCGTAAGCCGTGACGGTGCATGTGCCCGATCCGAAGAGGTCCCGGGCGTTCCTCGTCGGCGTGCCCACCGTGACGGAGGGCGGCTTCGAACCGCTGGACTATGTCGACCGGAATCTGGACGACCTGCGCGCTGCGCTGTCTCATCCGGACCGCGGGATCCTGCTCCCAGAGGCGATCACAGTCTTGAGGTCGCCCAGCCAGAGGGAGTGGCTCAGGAAGCTGAAGCAGGTCGCGGAGGAGACTTCCGACCTGCTGCTCTTCTACTTCGTGGGACACGGCTACCGCGGCCCGCTCGACAACGAGCTGTATCTGATGACCCGGGACGCCGACCTCGATGTGAATCTGGCCGCCACCGCGGTGCCCTGGTCCCATGTGCTGGGGACACTCGACGGCCTGGGCTTCCAGCGTGCGGTAGTCATTCTCGACTGCTGCAACTCGGGGCTTGCGGCCGAAGGAAGGGGGGTCGGGCTCGGGCACTACATCCTGAGCTCCGCCCTGCCGACCAAGACCCAGCCGTCCGGAAGCGTCGAGGGCCGGAGCCGGTTCACACACGAGATCATCCGCGCCATGGAGGAGCCGGAACCCGGTGGGCTCACCATGCAGCGCCTGTACGACATCCTGTTCGCCGCGACGCCCACCTGGCAGCCGGTGGGCTTCGGCGACGGGTGGGGACCCAAGGGCGGCAGTGGCGGAGACGGCCCCCACATCGTGATCTCCCGGTTCGCCGGACCCGACCCCGAACCCGGCCCCGGGGCTCGGCCCGGATCCTCCCTGTCCAGGAACCTGTTCCAAGAACCGGCGATCGCCCCACGGTCAGAGCGCCCGGCGCCTGCGGAGCCTGCCCCCGCTCCGACGCTTCCCCGGACTTTGTCCGGGTGGCGGCGGCTGTTGGGGGTCCTGCCAAGGGGCATTCGGGGGAGAAGCGGGACGGAGGCCCGGCCTTCTCCGGGGATGCCCTCACCGCGGGAAGCAGGGGCGCGGCACTCCTGGCCGCCCGGCAGGTGGAAGACCCTGCTCGCGGTGGCTGTCGCTCTGCTCGTGACCCTCTCGATCGGGGTGTACGCCGTCCGCTCCGACGACGGAACCGACGCCTCGGGCTGCCCACCGCCGCTGGAACTGCGGCTGATGACCGGCATCGAGACCCGGGCCGCCGTCGCCCGGGCCGTGACCGCGTACCGGAACGACGATGCCAACCGCGAACCGCTGGGCCACGCCGACCACGCACCGAAGCACTGTCGGCGGACCAACATCACCGTCTTCGAAGCCGGGACGGGGGAGACGGTCGACGCCTTCGGCGCGACCGCCGCCTGGGCGGGGCGCGGCGACGAGAGCCGACAGGGCAGCGGCGGCGGCCCGAGCGGCGTCACGCCCCTGGGGACTGCCGCCGGCGCCTGTCCGACGTCCTCCCCGGGGGACCGGCAGACCGTAGAGCCGGGAAAGACTGAAGAGCCAGGAAAGCCGGACGCCGGCGGGCTCTGTTTCGATCCGCTGCAGGACGTCGGTCCGCAGCCGGACCTCGTCGTCGCCGGGTCCAGCACCGAACTCGGCCGCATGCAGGCCCAGCTGACGCGCGCGCCCGGGCCGGCCGAGGTCGAGCGGATCGGTTCGCTGGGCTACTCGCCGCTCGTACTCGCCGTCCCCGCGAAGCTCGAGAAGAAGCTGGCGGCCGCCGGGGTGCAGCGCACCGGCAGCACCTGGGAGCGGCTGCTCACGGCCATGAAGGAGGCCGCCCCGGGCATGCCGCTGCTGCGCCCCGACCCCGACACCTCCGGCGTAGGTCTCCAGCACACGGTCGGCCTGTACGAGGCGTACGACGGCTGGTTCGCGGGAGGTGAAGCCCGGGACGCCGAGGCGGTGGAGGAGCGCCTGCGGCACGACGCGGTACCGGCGACGGACGCCGACAGTCTGCTCTGTGCCCTCGACCGGGGTGAGCCCGGTCAGCCGCGCCTGGGTCAGGCCGCCGCCCTGGTCTCGGAGAAGGCCGTCGCGGACTTCAACCTCGGCAGGCGTCCCGGTTCGGTGTGCGGCAACAGCAAGCCCGCCGACGACACGTCCCGGCTCCTCGCGTACTACCCCGCGGGCGTGCCGGCGCTCGACATGCCGCTCGCCACGGTCCGCTGGAAGCGGTCGGCCGCCAGCTCCGGTTCGGACGACCGAGACCGGAGGGCCGAGGCGATCCGGCACTTCCACACCTGGCTGACGCAGGAGGGACGCCCGCACTTCCTGCACGGCCTGGCCCGGGGGGCCGGCGCCAACGGACAGCCTCTTCCGCCGCGCGGCGAGGCCTGGGCGGACACCGGCACCAGCGGCGTACTGAAGGACGTCTCCGTGGTGACCGAGCAGACCGACGGGCCGACCTCCGACGCGGTCGTCGCCGACTACACCAGGACCCGCGAACCCGGTCAGGTCCTCTTCCTCGTGGACGTCTCGGGCTCGATGGCCGAAGGAGGCGGGAAGCGCGCGCTGGTGGACGCCGCACTGCGCCGCTCCCTCCAGCGTCTCGGCCCGCGGGACACGTACGGCATCTGGTCGTACCCGAAGTCGGCGCACCAGCCCGACCTGGCCCGCACGGAGATCGAGCGCGGGACGCCGGGCGACGAGCGCGCGGCGGCCCTGGAGTGGACGGACTCGCTGGCGAAGAAGCGGATGAGCACCAGCGGGGCGGCCGTCTTCGAGGTGCTGACGCGGGCGATGCGCGAGACACGCGACGATCCTCGGCCGCTCATCGTGCTGATCACCGACGGGGACGACCGGCCCGAAGGCGACGCGGGAGGGGCCGAGTTCACGGCCATGCGGCAGGAACAGCAGCGAGCGGGCAGCACCGACGTGCTGGTGCTGTCCGTACGGCTGGACGGCTGCACGGCGCAGATCCGGCAGTTCGAGAACCCCGGCGGGGCGGGGTGCTTCGCGGGACGGCCGGACCGGGCGGCCGAGGCGCTGGCCGAGCAGGTGGCGAACGACGTGCAGGGAGGATCCGGCGATGAGGGACCGTAGCCGCATGGCCCTCAGGGGCTGGAGGACGACGGCCTGGGGCGTTGTGGCCCTGCTGTGTGCGGCCTGTACGTCGGGCGGGGACGCGGCCCCGGGTCCGACGCCGTCCCCGGGTAAGGAGCGCGTGCTGCGGGTGGCCACGGCTTCGGATGTCTCCCAGGGACCGCCGGTACGGCAGCGGCTGATCGAGGCCTGGGACGAGCGGCGGCGCGACGTACGGGTGGAGTTCGTGAAGCTGCCGAGCGCGGCGGACGACGCGCGTGCCCAGCTAGTGGCGGCGCTCCAGTCGGGCAGCGCGGACTACGACGTCGTGAACATCGACGTGGCGTGGACCGCGGAGTTCGCGGCCGGAGGCCTCATCCGGCCCCTGGACGGGAAGCTCCGGCTGCCCGAGGGAATGTGGCCCCGGGTGGCCGACACGGCCCGCTTCGAGGGCAAGACCTGGGCCGTCCCCTTCAACACGGACGCCGCGCTGCTCTACTACCGCAAGGACATCTGGAAGGACCGGAACTGGCGTCCGCCCGAGACCTGGCGCGAGCTGGAGTCGTACGCGGCCGACGTGCGGAAGAAGAGCCAAGTGAAGCAGACCTTCCCGGATGGCTACGCGACCCAGCTCGACGAGTACGAGGGGCTGACGGTCAACGCCCAGGAAGCCGTCTGGGCCCGTCGCGGCGAACTCGTCGACGGCGAGGGCGAGGCGAAAGCCGGGACGGTGGAGACCCAGGCGGGTCTGACCGACCTGGTGACCCGCTACCGGACGATCATGCCGCCCGAGGTCCGGTCCGCCGATGAGCGCGACAGCCTGGAGATGTTCCGGGACGGGAAGGTCGCGTTCATGCGCAACTGGCCGTATGTCTACAACGTGCTGTCCGCGGAGGGCTCGAAAGTGAGCGGGCGGTTCGGGGTCGCGCCGCTGCCGGGGGTCAGCGGGCGCGGCACCTCGGTGCTCGGTGGGCAGAGCCTGGCCGTCACGGCGGGCACCGAGCATCCCGATGACGCCCGTGCGCTGCTCGCCCACCTCGTGGCGCCGGAGCAGCAGCGCTGCCTGCTGACGGCGGGCTTCGCGCCGGTGCTGAAGGAGTCGTACCGCCCGGGCGGCGCTCGGTGCTCGCTGCCGGATGGTGGCGGCGGGACGGGCGGCGGGGAGTCGGCGGGCGGCGGCGAGGGATCCGGTACGCCCGCCGAGGGGGAAGGCGACCGGCTGCCGCCGTACACCAGGGCGTTGGAACTGGCGCTGAGCGATGCCCGGCCCAGGCCGGTGACCCCGTACTACGCGGCCTTCACGGAGCTGGTGCAGACGAAGGTGCACGCCTTGCTGGACGGCGGAACGGGAGACGACGGCGCGGTGGCACGAGACCTGGACAGCGAACTGCGCAGGGTCGTCAGGGGCGGCTGACCGGCGAACCGCTGCACCCCGCCGGGATTTTTGCAACTTCCCTTCCACAACCCCCTATCTCCGGTTGGCCCGCTGTTGCATAGTGGTCCCTCCTTGAACCACTCAGTTGGCAGTCGGCAGCGACCAGAGGACGCATTGATGGCATGTGAGCGGTGCGGAGGTCACGAGACAGCGTTGTCGGGCAGGCCGTGCGCATGCCATCTCATGACGGCCACGCCCTCGGAGCCGTGGGCCATCCGCGACACGCTCTACGGCCGTTGGACGACGCTCTCGATCCCCCACAAGGCCGGCGTCGCGGCGGGTGCGCTGCTCGCCGTCTCCGCCCTGGTCGGCGTCGGCTTCCTGGTGGCGTCCTCCTCGCTGTTCTCCCGCTCCGAGCCGTCGGACCAGGCGGGCATCGGGATACGCGACGCGCCGAAGCCGACCCTGATCCTGCCGACCGGCGCGCCGATCACCACGGAGCCGTCCTCCGCCAAGCCCTCAGCGTCCGCCGGCCGCGACGAGGGCCCGGCGGAGCACCGCCCCAAGTCGCCCAAGAAGCCCGCCCCTGCGCCCCGCGACCCCGTCACGTACTCGGGCTGGGCCGGTCACGGCTGCGCTTCCCCCTCGGGGGGCGGCTACGGCGAGTACGGCCGCTACTCCGATGGCATCGCGGGCTGGTACACCGTGGAGTCCGGCGGGTACGAGGGCGGTTCCTGCGACGGCTCCTTCGCCGCCGTCCCCATGTCGGGCAGCCCGGATTCCGACCACGACAACCGCGCGATCTGGTGGTGGTCGGTGGGCCAGGACTCGGAGGAGTGCGAGCTCGAGGTGTATGTGCCCAGCAGCTCCAACAGCCACGATGTCGCGGGCAACCCGACGACGTACCAGGTGCTCTCCGGATCGAGCGCCGGGGACGGCGGAAGCGGCGGGTACGACGGCGGGAGCGGCGGCTACGGCGGTGGAGGTGGCGGCGGCTACCGCGCGTACTCCGGATACGGCTCGTACGAGACCTTCCGCATCGACCAGACGGCCAACCGCGGCAGCCTGGTCGACGCCGGTACCTATCAGGTGGAGGACGGCCGTGTCGCGGTCCTGATGCTCGACCGCGGCCAGGACTGGAACGAAAGCGGCCCGACATACGCCCACCACGCGGCGGCTCAGATGAAGGTCACCTGCCGGTCGTAACTCCGGGATCCCGGGGGCGTCGGGGCAGCGGCCGCAGGCGCCGAGCCGGGGGATCCTCCCCCAGCTAACGCTGGGGGTGCCCCCCACCGCACGGTCCCGACGGCGGCGGCGTTTTCGCCGGGCGGAGCACAGGGCATTTCCCAGGTAACGGCAACCCCCTGTGCACCGACAGCCGGCTGCGTCCGCAGCGCATCGCCGAGGAGGCCACGGTGTCTGTCCACGTCTGTTCTCTGATCGTCGACGAGCCGCAGTCCGTCCCGGCGGACGGCCGGTACCACATCGTGCGGTTCCCGTTCGGCGCAGCCGAGGCGTCCGACGCCCACCGCATGCACCAGGTGCTGCAGCCGGACGGCCACCGGGTCACCAACTGGCGTACCGACGACCGGTCGGGACTGATCTGGCCGGCGGTTGGCGGGTGGGGCTCGCTCAGCGCGCTGGTCTACTGGGAGGACGGCCGCTACACCGAGATCCGCAGCCGCTTCGTCCGCGACCCTCTCAACCTCGCCGACGGCTACGACTCGACGTGCACGGAGGACGCATCGCCGACCCCGGGTGGCCAGCACCGGGCGAAGCACTGGGAGATCTTCGTGCGCCGCGGCACGCCGCTGGCCTTCCTGGTACGGCACAACGACAGAGCACCACGAAAGATCGTGCACGCCCAGTTCAAGCTGGCGATCCACGCGGTGGCCTGACCGGGCGTGGAGGGCTCGCTCAGCTGCGTGGTGCGAGGCGCCAGAGTGGGGGCGTGTACCGCTCGGGGCGACCGCTGATCAGCAGGGTTCGGAGGTCCTGGCGCTGGGCGCCGCCGAATCCGAGCGCCTCGGTGATCCGGCGGAACGTCGTATGGGTGGCTCCGCGGCTGCGGGCGTCGGCCTCGAACCGGTCGAGATCGCGCCATACGGCATCGGGGGCGAGTGTTCGCTGCGGCCGGGTGCCGAGCCACGTGGCCTTGTCGCGCTCGTCGTCGATCTCCGAGTACCCGCAGATGTCCCGGCTGTGTTGTTCGGCTTCTTCCAGGCTGGTCGTCGCGTGGACGGCGCGAGCGAGCCGGTTGCGCCCCAGCGCCTCGTCCAGGTCGACCTCGTGGACGGTGGGGCCTTCGTCGGTCAGTGCCACCGGCAGGCCGGCGTCGCGGACCTCGCACCGGCCGCGCACGCCTCGTGCGGTGGCGATGAGCATGGCCGTCGCCTCGGAGGGGTGCCAGTCCAGTACGGAGCCGGTGGCCTCGACGTGCCGGGGAGTGAGCGTCAGGACGCGTGGGCCGAAGTGGCTGCGCACTTCGTCGGGAGGGAGTTCGCCGTCGAGGCCGGGCCCGGCCACCAGGAGCCGTACCGGCGCGTCGATCCGGCAGCACGCGGCGAGCGTGAGCGCGTCGGCGAGTGGGCTGCGGAGTGTGGGTTCGTCGCCCTGGGCGAGGATGTCGCCTCCGACGTCGAGGAGGTCGATCGTCTCCGGGGCGAGGTGCTCGATGAGTTCCTCGAGCTCGCGGGTGATGCCCTGCACGCCGTGGTGGGGGTCGATGAGGGCGAAGGTGTGCGGCAGTTCGGCGGCGAGCCGGGGCAGTGTCGAGCCCGCCGGGGCGATCGGCTTCGCTTCGGGGGGCACGGCGTGGACCCTCGGCGTCAGTGGCCTCAGGCCGGTGAAGTTGGCCGGTCCTCTTGGGCCCGGCACGGGGTCGATCAGCAGCCGGTCCCAGGCGTAGGTGAGGATCACCGCCGGACTGTCGCCTCCGTACAGGACGGCGTCCACCATGGCGGCGGCGACTGCGTCGCCCCCTCCTCCGGCTGCCACGATCAAGCGCGTCACGCGCGTCAGCGTACGGGTTCGCGGCCCGTCCGCTCACCCTCCGTTCGGCCACCTGCCGGACGGTGCGTCGCAGGGCGCGCCCGACGGGTGACGCCGTCCAGGCACCGGGGCCGGTGCCGTTCGGGCGAGGTCATGCCGCCTGAGTGATCAGCCGAATCACGTCGGCGTGCCGTGCCCGCGGATCGGGATGACCGCGCGGGCACGGACGTGAACGTCCAGCCGATCAGTGACGCGCCGCACGGCGCTTGCGGGTGGCCAGGAGGATCCCGCCGCCGGCGAGCAGAACGGCGGCAGCCGTGCCGGCGATGACCGGGGTGGAGCTCGAAGCGCCGGTTTCGGCCAGGTCGTCCGACGGATCCTTGCCGGCCGGAGCCGCGGGAGCGGAACTGGGCGCCTCGTCGCCGGGGGCCGGGGCGTCTTCGGACGGGGTGTCCGAGGGGGTCGCGGACGGCGACGACGGTGCAGTCGTGGGTTCCGGACTGTCCTCGCACACCGGTGAGGTCTTGGTGTCGTCGTGGTTGAACTGGTCGCCGTCACCGGCCTTCACCACGAGGCGTACGGACGCCTCCTTGCTGTGGCGGGGAAGCTGAAGCTTCTTGTGGAACTCGCTGCCGAACTTCTCGGTGGGCAGCAGGTCCTTGCCGTCCACCGTGATGGTCACCGTGTTGGTGACCTTGCTTTCGTAGTCGGTGAGGTCGACGCTGACCTCCGAGCAGGTCACGGTCCACTTCGGAGTGTGGGCGGAGGCCGGGGTGGCGAACAGGCCGACCCCGATCAGGCCCGCGGCCACGGCCGTGAGGACGGGGGCCGGGCGCCGCCAGGATGTGAGTAATGCGCTCATGGATCCTCCACGCAGGTGTATCGCCGGTCACAGGAGAGTGCGTGCGGCACAGTACTGCTCCCGCGCTCGCGGCCCGCACGCGCCCCCGGGCTCGAGGCGGCTTCGGAGTGGCCATTCAGCGCCTTCCGTCACATCGCGGGCTCCGCCGACCGCGGTCCCTGCCGATCCGCTGTCGACCACCACGAGTTCGGGGTATGTGTCCGAAGCGTGCGGGGCGGGTGTCAATCGTCCGATCACGGCCGTTTCCCCAGGTAACGGCCCTTCAGGAGTGAGTGCGGGACGGCTGGGGGCGGCCGCGCCTTAACCGTCTTTGAGCCGATCCTCAAGGGGGCCTTAAGGATCTGAAGTCCGGCGCCGGCCAGCTTATTGCCCGGTCCCGCGGGGCCTATTTTGGCGGTCGTGACGATCGAGGCCGCTGACTCACAGCTCGCGGGGTCCCTGGCTATGTCCACGCATCCTGGTTCGTTGGAAGCGTCCCCTCGCACCGCGCCACCGCCGGTTCCGGAACCGCTGCGGGTCTCTCCGCGTTCCCTGCGGTACTGGCTGCTGGCCGGTGCGGGAGCCGTCACCGCTCTCTGGGCCGTGCAGGTCGAGACCTCCGTCCGGCTCGACGCGCTCTTCGCGACCGGCGCGCACCTCACCGGTCTGCTCGCCGGGTACGGGATCCTCGTGATGCTGCTGCTCATGGCCCGCGTACCGGCCATCGAGCACGGTGTCGGGGCCGACCGGCTCGCACGCTGGCATGCGTTCGGCGGGCGCCATGTGCTCGGCCTCTGCCTCGTGCACGCCGTCCTCGCCGTGTGCGGATACGCCGCCCACACCGGTATGGATCTGCTGAGCGCTATCACCGGCCTGCTCGGCTACGGCGGCCTGGCGGCCGCCACCGCGGGCACTGTGCTGCTCGTCGCGGTCGGGATCACCTCGGCCCGTGCCGTACGCCGACGGGTGCCGCACGAGATCTGGCGGGCCCTCCATCTGCTCACGTATGTCGGCGCGGCGCTCGCCTTCGCGCACCAGCTCGTGGGGCCCGATGTGGCGGGCTCCATGCTGATCTGCTGGTTCTGGGCGATGATGCACGCGACCGTCAGCGTCCTGCTGCTCTGGTACCGGGTGGTCGTCCCCGTACGCCAGGCCTGCCGCCACAGCTTGCGGGTCCTGGAGGTACGCGCCGAAGGCCCCGGCGTCGTCTCCGTCGTCATGCAGGGCGTCGGCCTGGACGAACTGCGCGCCGAGCCCGGCCAGTTCTTCCGCTGGCGGTTTCTGCGGCGCAGGCTCTGGCGTACCGCGCTGCCCTTCTCGCTCTCCGCGCCGGTCAAGGACGACACTCTGCGGATCACGGTCAAGGCGCTCGGCGACCACTCCCGCCGGATACGGCGTCTCAGGCCCGGCACCCGCGTGCTGGCCACCGGCCCCTTCGGGGCGATGACCGCCCACCGGCGCACCCAGCGGAAGGTGCTGCTGCTCGCGGGCGGGGTCGGGATCACACCGATGCGGGCCCTCTTCGAGACGCTGCCGGGCGGTCCGGGCGACATCACCCTGCTCTACCGGGCGGGCACGGCCGACGACCTTGTGCTGCGGGAGGAGCTCGAGCAGATCGCCATGACCCGGCAGGCAGGCCTGCACTATCTGCTCGGCCGCTCGGACGCCGCCTACGACCCGCTCGCCCCGCAGGCGCTGCGCGAGCTGATTCCGGACGTGGCCGAGCACGACGTCTATCTGTGCGGACCACCCGGCATGGCCGACGCCGCCACCGCAGCTCTGATCAGGGTGGGCGTTCCCGAGTCCCGTATCCATTCCGAGAACTTCAGTCTTTGAGGGAGCCGAGCCATGGGCCGACATCGCAAGCCGCGCCGCCGCCTTGCCCTTGTCCTTGCCCCTGCCCCCGGCGACCGCGCCGGCCGGCAGCTGGCCGCGGGCATCGTCGGCGTGAGCGCCGTCGCCGCCACGCTGTTGTCGGTCCTGGTCGACCCGGCCGCCCCGCCGTCCCCGGACCGCGCTCCCGTCTCCGTCCCCGGACCCCAGGCGGCTCCTTAGACCGGTTGGCGCTTTCGGTTCCTCGGGACGCGAACGACCGCCCTCGTGCCGAGTGAGATGGCACGAGGGCGGTCGGGTGATCCGCCGGGCGGAACCCCGGCCGACGTCAGCGGCCCTGCAGGGCCTTCACGTTGTCGCCGAACGTCCAGTTCTTCGACCCGTCCCAGTTGATCGACCAGGTCATCAGGCCCTTCAGCGCGCCGTTGTAGTGCCTCCAGGCCCGCGACACCAGGTCGGGCGACATGTAGCCGCCGCCGGCGCCCGGTTGGGCCGGAAGTCCCGGAGCCTGTTTGTCGTAGGGCACCCTGATCGTCGTGCCCTGGACGACGAGCCCCTTGTCCAGGCAGTCCGTCTGTTTGACGAAGCCCTCGACTGTGCCGGCGGAGTAGGAGTCGCCGGAACATCCGTACATGCTGCCGTTGTAGTACTGCATGTTCAGCCACCAGAGCCGGCCGTTGTCCGCGTACTTCTTCACAATGGGCAGGTATGCACCCCAGATCGAGCCGTAGGTGACGCTGCCCCCGGTGACGTACGCCGTCTCGGGCGCCATCGTCAGGCCGAAGTTCGAGGGCATCTGGGCGAGCACGCCGTCGATGATGTGGATGAGGTTGGCCTGCGAGGTCGACAGCTCGTTGATGTTGCCGCTGCCGACGAGGCCGGTCTCGATGTCGATGTCGATACCGTCGAAGTTGAACTTCTTCAGAATCGGCACCACGGTCTCGATGAAGCGGTCGGCGACCGCGCGGGAGCCGAGGTCGATACCGGCCGCCGCACCGCCGATGGACATCAGGATCGTGGCCCCTGCCGCCTTGGCCTCACACATCTCGGCGGGGGTCGCGACCTTGACGTCCTTGTCCATCCCGTCCTCCCACAGGACGGTGCCGTCCGAGAGGATGACCGGGAAGGCCGCGTTGATGACGTTGTGGCCGTGCTGACTGATGCGGGAGTCCGTGATCGGAGTCCATCCGAACGGCGGGTGAACGCCGTTCTTCGCGCCGTCCCAGTTCTCCCAGTACCCCTGAAGCACCTTCCCCGCGGGTTTCGACTTGACCGCGCACGTCTCGTCCTGCGCCGCACTCGGCGTCGCGGCGACGAGTACCTGCACGAAACAGGCGAGTGCCAGGCCGGCCCCCAGCAGACGTGACCTCCGACCGATCATGCTGTGCTCCCTTCTCGTCATGGCCGCCCGCCACCGAGTCGGCGAAGGTGTCCATGCCAGCCTGACTCCGGGGGAGTTGCTCGCAGCCGCCGGTCTCGTCGCGGGCCGTCCGAGTCGAGGATCGTTCCCGCGGTCTCCGCCCGACCGCCGATGGAGATCAGCGATGGGGTCGAGGTGCGCGGAGGCGTAGCTGAGGTGGGACACCCATGGTGACGAGAGGACCGACGAGCGTGAGCGTGGCCAGCACGAGAGGAAACGCTCCGGTCGACACGCTTACCTCCTGGGCTGTGGCGGCCTGGAGACTTACGTGAGGTAATTCTCTTGAACGGTAAAGTGGTCCAGACCTCCCGTCAATAGGTCTGGACCAACTCGGAGTTACGGCGCCGCTGCCTGCAGCCGGGCGCACTGAGGGCGTCCCCCGGGGTACACCTCAGTGTTCGGCGGGCTGGGGGATGGCGGGGAGGTGGGTGGGGGTGCCGTCCTTGGCCCACCGCGTGGGATGCACCTTCGTGTTGGTCGACCGACCCGCGATCACGCCGTCGGCGTTGATCCCATTGGCTGCGTGGCCCGCGTCGTCCGAGAGCTTGCGCAGTTTGGTCATGGTGCCGTCGGGAGCCCACTGCACGGCGTGTCCCCCGGAGCTGCCGACGATCGTGCCATCGGCGTTGATCGCCTTGGCTGTACTGTGCGCATCGGGCAGGCCCTTCAGCACGGTCGCGATGCCTGCCTCGTTCCACCGCACGGCGCGGTAGGTCTTGTCGTCGTAGGTGTAACCGACGGCTATTCCCTTGTCGTTGATGCCGATCGCGTAGCTGTCCACCTCACCAGGAACCGTACCCAGCGGGACGGGGATTCCGGCAGGGGTCCATCGCACCGCGTGGACGCTGTGGTCGAATTTCTGGTAGATACCGACGATCGCGCCGCTCGAGTTGATGTCCTCACCGTACACAACGCCGGCGCCGGCCGGCTTGGTCAAAGCGGTGCGGGTGCCATCGGCATCCCACTTCACTCCCTTGTCGCCCCAGTCGTCGCCGTCGGTGCCGTTGGCTCGGCCGACGATCACTCCGGCGTCGTTGATGGCCCGGGCCTCGCCGTAGGTTTCATCAGGCGGCGCGGCGAGTTTGGTGATGGTGCCGTCGGCGTTCCACTTGACCGCGTTTCCGTGGATTTGATTGTCGGTCAAGTAGCCTGAGATGCCGACGATCGTGCCCTTGTTGTTGATCGCGTCCGCCCAGCCCCACTTGTGCTCGGGCAGGGTGCCCAGGTCTTTCGCGGTGCCATCGGGGTCCCATCGCACTGGGCGGGCCGTATCGTCCCAGATCCCACCGGTCTTGGACCCGGCGTATCCGACGATCACTCCGCTGTCGTTGATGCCCCAGGCATCGCCAAGGGCACCCGCGGCGTTCACCGCAGCGGGTGAGCCCGCGGCGGAGGCCGATACCGGTACGCCACCGACCAGCGCCGCGGCCACGAGCACGGCTGCACCACCGACGACACGTGAATTCCGCATGTTCCGCACGTCCCTCTCCGTTTCTCGCCGTATTCGACGGGCAGGGGGCATGGTTGGCGCAAATGATCCAGCCGACACAGCGTCATGATGGGTCTCGGCACTATTTCTCGAGAATCAACTGCAATCCAGGCAGCCCGGATGCCCATGGAGATCGGGCTATTCGGTCCACTCAAACGTCAACGACCGTTTGGCCGCACGGAACGCTACCGGAGAGGTGTGACGCGGTCCATTTGGCGGCGCACATCCGTTAACAATGAAAAGGCGTCACCAATACGTAAGGTTTGGCACGCCGATGACGCCACCCATCCGACCCTATTGCCTCATCGGCCTTCGGCGAGGGTTTGCGCCAGGATGCGCCAGATCTCGGCGGCCAGGTCGATGTTGGAGGCGTCCTGGGCCTGCTGTGCGAGGGCCTGGAGGTTCCGGATGCCCTCGTCGGCGCGGCCCTCCAGGACGAGGAGGCGGTTGTGGAGGACGGTGAGCCTGATCTGGTCGCGGAAGGTCAGGCGCAGGTCGGCACCGTCCAGACTGTCGTACAGCGCACGAGCCTCCTTGTAGCGGCCCTCGAGGAAGGCGAGTTGGGCCTGGAGCGTGGTCATCTCCTGGAGGTGGAGTGGGTTGCCGATCAGTTGGAGTGCGGTCTGCGCCTCGTCGAGGCGGATCCGGGCGTCCTCCGTGGACGGCGTGGTGAGCTGGAGGTACAGGGAGGCCGCGGCCAGGCGCAGTCGCATCCACAGCATCAGGTCGGCGCGGCTGTCCATGAGTTCCAGGGCCGCTTCGAGCAGCTCCCGCGCCTCCGTCTGGTCGCCTTGCCGCAGCCGCACGATCGCCGCGGTCCACAGCGCCTCGACCGGGAGGACGCCGGACTCCCCCTTGGTCAGGGTGCACAGCTCGTCGACGTGGGCGCGGGCGTCCGGCAGCCGGCCGGCTTCGGCCTCGACGGATACGAGGGCCAGCAGCGCGGAGGCGGTGTCGGGTACGGACAGCCCGCTGTCCCGGGCGGTGGCGTAGGCGGCTGCGGCGATCTGTGTGGCCTGCGCGATGTCGCCCGTGGAGCGGAGACACCGGGCGAGTTGGGTGCGGGCGCGGGTGCACAGTTCGGGGAGCGCCAGGTCCTCACCGAGCTCGACCAGCTCCGTGAGGTAGCTGAGTTCGGCGTCCCGTTCGCCGTGCTGTCGCTTCAACTGGGCGAGCAGCCACAGCGCCTGCCAGCGGAGCGCCGGGTCCTGGTCCTGACGGTCGGCCGCCAGGGCATCGAGCAGCGCGAGAACGGTGTCGTCCGTCTGGGCCGAGGTCGCGACCGCGAGGGCCTGTGCCAGCGACTGGGCCTGGGGCTCCTCGAAGTCGGCGGGGGTCACGCCGAGTTGATTGGCGAGGTACGCCACAGCGCGCTCGGTGGGCTGGCGGGCTCCGGACTCCAGACGGGACAGATAGCCGGTGGACATGCCGTCGCCGGCGAGTACGGCCTGCGAGAGGCCGCGCTGCACTCTCAGATGCTTGAGTCGTCGGCCGAAGGACGGTTGTTCCAGCACGTGATGAGTCCTCAGTGATCGTACGGACCGGCCACAGTCCCCCGCCCTGAGGCCCTGCTTCGGGCACAGAAGCAACTGCTTCCCCGCCGGATCACCCGGGCGGCTCTGACCGGGTCGGCGGCAATGGCAGGTTAGCTTATCGGCAACCACGTGGCAAGTCATTGTCAACTGGCGGAGAGTGTGGATCTACTCGGCCCTCCGCCGGTTGCCCACTGCTCACGGAACCGGATCAGCGCGACACGGCTGAACCTGCATGTCTCCGCGTTTCAGATCCGTGCCCTCGTGGCCTCATGCGATAGTGAGAGTGTTTCCAAGTGTTGGAAAATTCTTGCCAAGTAAGATCTGCTGGGGCTAGGTTCCTTGGCAACACAAGGGCATAGCCCGGTGGATCCGGGCCATCCCGCCGCAGAACTCCTCACCCAGACGGGGGACGACGTGAAGAAGTTCCAGCAGGCAGCCCGTACATCTGCGATCGCCGGCGCAGCCGGCCTCTTCGCCCTGACGGCAGCCGTCGGCACCGGGATCGGCTGGCCGCACACCGGCCGGTCGCCCCAGGCCGCCGCGGCTCTCGACGTCGGCTGGTCCGCGCCGGCCGCGCTCCAGGCCGGTCCGGTCGGCTCTCCTGACGACATCGACTGGCCGTGATCTCCGAAGCAACGGCCCAGCAGTGAGGACAGGACCGATCACGTGCCCATCAAAGTCTTGATCTGTGACCAACTGCCGCTGATGAGGGAGGGCTTACACACCCTCCTGGACGCCCTGCCCGACATCGACGTGGTGGCGACCACGGACAGCTCCATGCAGACCGTGGTGCTGGCCCGCACGCACCGCCCGGACGTGGTGCTGATCGGCCTCGCGGACGTCGAACCGAGCCTCGACCTGATCCGCAGGCTCCGCGCGGACGGCGCAGGCGGCCCGGTCGCCCCGCCGCACGCGGTGGTGTTCCACTCCGGCTACACCGACGAGATGGTCCAGGACCTGCTGCACGTCGGTGCGAAGGGCCTGGTCAGCCGGGACGCCACCAGTGACGAGGTGATCGCTGCGACCCGCGCTGTCGCCCGCGGCCGTACGGTCCTCGGCCCCGAGATCGTCGACCGGCTCGTCCACTGGTTCCGCGAGCGCGGCGCCACACCCCGCACGGCCGTACGACCGGAGGTTGGCGCGCTGACCAGAAGGGAGCGCGAGGTCCTCACCTACATCGGGCGGGGCATGTCGATCGAAGACGTGGCAGGCGAGCTCTACATCGGCATCAGCACCGTGCGCACCCACCTGCACCGCATCCGCCACAAGCTCGACCTCAAGGACCGCGCTCAGCTCGTGGCCTTCGCCTACCAGGCGGGCCTGATGAGCGAAGTGGCCGCCGCCTGAGCGCCGACGGACGAGTCCGAGCCGGACGAGCCAGCAGAGACAAGGAAGGGGGACTCGTCCGTGCCGGATGAGCCCGTCGGGGCCGGCCAGGCCACCGACCGCACCATGTTCACCATTCCCGCCCGGTTCAACGGCCCGCCGACGACCGCCAACGGCGGCTACGCCTGTGGGGTGTTCGCCGGGCTCGGCGCATCCGCGCACGGCCCCGGGGCCGCCGTCACGCTCCTCGCGCCGCCACCGCTCGACACGGCTCTGGAGTTCTGCCCCGGCCCGCGCCGCTCGCAGGTGCGCCACGGCGAGCAGCTGATCGCCACGGTCGCCGCCGCCGGCCCCGGCGACCTCGACGTGCTCGGCCCGGTGTCCGCAGCAGCCGCGGAGCAGGCGGCACGCGGCTTCCGGGGCGAGCCGGGCCACCCCTTCCGCACCTGCTTCGTCTGCGGCGTCGACCGGGCCGTCGGCGACGGGCTGCGCCTGACCCCCGGTCCGCTGCCGGACGGGCCCGCCACCGTCGCCTGCGTCTGGACGCCGGACCACTCCGTCGCCGACGCCGGTGGCGCGGTTCACCCGGCGGTCGTGTGGAGCGTGCTGGACTGCCCCGGCGGCTGGACGGCCGATCCGGGCAGGGAGCCCATGGTGCTCAGCCGGATGACCGCGCGGATCGCCGGGCGGCCGGTCGTGGGGCGGCCGTACGTCGTCCTGGGGCGGCAGATCCGCCGCTCGGGCCGCACCGCGGTCAACGCCACGGCGCTGTACGCCGCGGACGGTTCCCTCGTCGCCCACGCCTCGGCCGTCTGGGCCGCCGTCAACGACACGGCTACGTCTGGTGCGTTGCGCGTCCACACCTGAGCCCGACGGGATTCCACCGCTGCGTGGACGCGCAACTCCCGCCCTGCCGAATAGCGTTCCGGAAGTCGCTGACATCACGTGCTCGCAGGAGAATCGCAGGAGAGGGGAAACCACCATGACCGCATCCGTGGATTCCGATTCCGCAGTCTATTCCGTGGTGGTCAATCACGAGGAGCAGTACTCCATCTGGCCCGTCGGAAAGCCGGTTCCGCAGGGCTGGCAGGAGGCGGGCAAGCAGGGCGACAAGGCCGAATGCCTGGCGTACGTCGACGAGGTGTGGACGGATATGCGCCCACTGAGCCTCCGCCAGGCATCCACCGCAACAGCCTGAAGGATTTCAGGATGACTACCACTGCCGATATTTGTGAACCGGTGCGCAGCGGGACCGCGCATTCCGTCCATGAGCATTTCGAACGCCACGCGGCCCTGGTCCCGGAAGCGACCGCGGTCAGCTGCGGAACCGAACGGATCAGCTACGCCGAACTCAACGCCCAGGCCAACCGTCTCGCCCGGCTGCTGCGCGACCGCGGCGTCGGCCGCGGCGACAACGTCGGCATCTGCGCCGAGCGTTCGCTCGAGGTGATCGTCGCCCTGCTCGCCGTGCTCAAGGCGGGCGGCGGCTACGTCGCGCTGGACCCCCGGCAGCCGCGCGAGCGGCACCGCACCCTGCTCACCGACGCGGGCATCACCGTGCTGCTGACCCAGGAGCGGCTCCTCGGCGGGCTCGATGGACTCGCCGAGGAGACGGTCGTGCTGGACCGCCTGGGCGCGGCCGGCCTCGACCGCTACTCCGGTACGGACCTCGGGCTGCCCGCCGACCCGGACAGTCCGGCGTACGTCGCGTACACCTCGGGATCCACCGGCTCCCCCAAGGGGGTCGTGGTCCCGCACCGCGCGGTGCTCCGCCTGGTCATCGAGCCGAACTTCCTCACCGTGGGCCCCGATGACGCCGTTCTGCAGTTCGCGCCGCTGGCCTTCGACGCCTCCACGCTGGAGATCTGGGCGCCGCTGCTGAACGGCGGCAGGCTCGTCGTCTTCCCACCGTACGAGCCGACCCTCGACCAGCTCGCGGAGACGGTCGAGCAGGAAGAGGTCACCATCCTGTGGCTGACCGCGGGGCTGTTCCACCAGATGGTGGAGGGCCCCATCCACCGGCTCTCCGGCGTACGGCAGCTGCTGGCCGGCGGCGATGTGCTGTCCGTGGCGCACGTGAACAAGGCGCTCGCCGCGCTGCCCGGCAGCCGGATCGTCAACGGCTACGGGCCCACCGAGAACACCACGTTCACCTGCTGCCATGTGATGACCGAGCCGGTCGAGTCGGAGACCGTGCCCATCGGAGTGCCCATCACCGGCACCCAGGTCTATGTGCTCGACGAGGAGCTGCGGCCGGTGTCCGGCGGCGAGGCGGGTGAGCTGTACGCGGGCGGGGAAGGCGTGGCCCTGGGCTACCTGGGGCGGCCCGCGCAGACCGCGGAGCGCTTCGTCCCGGACCCCTTCGGCCCCCGGCCGGGCGGACGTCTCTACCGCACCGGCGACCTGGTACGCCGCCGCCCCGATGGCACGGTGGAGTTCCTGGGCCGGGCCGACAACCAGGTCAAGATCCGCGGCTTCCGGATCGAGCCCGGCGAGGTCGAGGCGGCGCTGCTGGCCCGACCGGAGATCGGCGATGCGGCCGTCGTGGCCCAGCAGCACGAGCGCAGCGGCCGCAGACTCGTCGCCTTCTACGTCTGCGACCAGGGCATCTCGGTGCCCGAGCTGCGCCGTTCGCTGGGCACGACGCTGCCCCCGTACATGGTCCCGGCGTCGTTCGTCCGGGTCACGGCGCTGCCGCTGACGCCCAACGGCAAGGTGGACCGTACGGCGCTGGGCCGGCTCGTCACCCGGGAGCGCCCGGACGTCGGCACCGACTACCGCGCTCCGCAGGGCGAGGTGGCGGAGGCACTCGCCGCGATCTGGGGCGACCTGATGGAGATCGACGACGTGGGCGTCGACGACGACTTCTTCGAGCTGGGTGGCCACTCCCTGATGGCCACGCGGATCACGGCGGAGATCGCCGCGCTGTGGGATGTCGAAATCCGGCCCCGGGACTTCTACGAGAACCCGACCGTGTCCGAACTCGCCGAGGCGGTCGAGAGGTTGCGTGGGACGGAGGGGATGACACCGTGAGGATCAGCATTCCCGTCGGCGAGCCGGAGATCGACCTCGACTCGGTCGACCTCTTCGACCCCGGGCTGTACGCGCACGGCGACCCGCACGCCATCTGGCATGTGCTGCGGCAGCGGGCCCCGGTCCACCGGCAGACCCTCGCCGACGGACGGTCGTTCTGGTCGGTCACCAAGTACCGCGACGTCAACGACGTGCTCCGGGACCACACCCGGTTCACCTCCAGCCGGGGCACGCTGCTGAGCATCCTCGGCACGGACGACCCGGCCGGGAGCAAGATGATGGCCGCCAGCGACCCGCCGGTGCACACCGCCATGCGCGAGCCGCTGATGAAGGTCATGTCGCATCGCTCGCTCAAGGAGCGCAGGCCACAGGTCCGGCGGATCGTGCACCGGATGCTCGCGCCGTTGCTGGACGGCGGGGTCTGGGACATCGGGGCCGCCGCGGCCGACTTCCCGATGGCGTTCACCGGTGCCCTGATGGGTCTCCCGGAGCGGGACTGGCCGCGGCTGGCCAAGCTCACCACGATGGCCATCGCCCCGTCGGACGTGGAGTTCCGGGAGGGCAGCAGCCACGGCACGCTCGTCGCGGCCCACCACGAACTGTTCGACTACTTCTCGCGCCATGTGCGCGGGCACCCGGGCGGGGACGACGACCTCATCGGCTTCCTCATCGGTATGGAGGCGGACGGGCGCAGGCTGCGGCACGACGAGATCGTCTACAACTGCTACAGCCTGCTGCTGGGTGCCAACGTCACCACGCCGCACGCCATCGCCTCGACCGTGCTCGCCCTGATCGAGCACCCCGACGAGTACCGGCGGCTGCTTGCCGACCCCGCCCTCGTACCCGGCGCGGTCGACGAAGGGCTGCGCTGGTCCTCGCCCGCCAACCACTTCATGCGCTACGCGGTGCACGACCTGGTGCTGCAGGACGTGCCGATCAAGCAGGGCGATGCCCTGGTGACCTGGCTCGGCTCGGCGAACCGGGACGACGAGGTCTTCCCCGACCCGTACCGGTTCGACATCACCCGGCGCCCCAACCGGCATGTCGCCTTCGGGTTCGGACCGCATTACTGCATCGGCGCACCGCTCGCCAAGATCGCCCTCAACCTGCTCTTCGAGGAGATCACCAGGGTGGTCGGGGAGTTCGCGGTCGCGGGCCCGGTGGAGCACCTGGAGTCGAACTTCGTCGCCGGGATCAAGCACCTGCCGCTGACCGCCGTACTGCGCGACGGGGCGGCGGAGCTGCTGGAGAGCGCGGCCCGGGACCGGCTCGCCGCCGTATGACCCCTCAGATGACCGACAGCACAGCGAGGAGAGGCTGACGATGGCGTCCCCAGTGGCATCCCGCACGGCGCTGCCCGACCACCTTCCGTCCGGGCCGGTCGGGATCGCCCAGCGGCTGATCAGGTTCGAGACCGTCAACCCGCCCGGTGACGAGGCCGCCTGCGTGGAGTGGGTCCGGGATCTGCTCGACGCCGCGGGTCTGGAGACCCGGCTGCTCGCCTTGGACCCGCGGCGCCCCAACCTGATCGCCCGGCTGCCCGGGCGCGGGCTCGTACCACCCCTGCTGCTGCACGCCCATGTGGACGTCGTCCCGGTGGCCGGCCAGGACTGGAGCAGGCCGCCCTTCGGCGGGGAGTTGGTGGACGGCGAGGTATGGGGCCGCGGCGCCGTCGACATGAAGGGGCAGCTGGCCATGATGCTGGCCGCCTTGCTCAGGCTGCGCGCCGCGGGCACCCCGCCCGCCGGGGACGTGATCCTCGCCGTGGTCGCGGACGAGGAGGCGGGCAGCGGTGCCGGCGCCCGCTTCCTGGTGGAGCGGCATCCCGAACTGTTCAACGGTGTCCGGTACGCGGTCGGCGAGGACGGCGGCGCGGAGCTCGGGCTCGGCCGGCAGGTGCGGCTGCACCCGATCGTGGTGGCCGAGAAGCGCGCCGCCTGGGTTCGCGCCACCCTGCACGGCACCGGAGGCCACGCCTCCCGCGCCGCAGGCCCCGCCGGCGCGGCGCACAAGCTCCAGCGGCTGCTCACCGCCATCGACGGCGGAGGGCTGGACACGCAGCTGACCCCCGTGGTCGACCGGATGCTCCAGGAGCTGGCGGGCGCGCTGCCCCAGCCGGTGAGCGGGCGCATCGCCGCCTTCCGGGCCGACCCCGACGACCCGTCCGCGCTGGACGGGATCGACGAGACCGACGCCCGCTATCTGCGCTCGCTCGTCCGGCACACGGTCAACGCCACGGTGATCCGGGGCGGTACGGCCACCAACGTGCTGCCCGCGAGCATCGAGGTCGAGCTCGACGGCCGGCTGCTCCCGGGCGATTTCACGACGGACGAGTTCCTTGGCGCGCTGCGCGCCCGCACCGGGTGTGAGATGGGTCTCGAACTGCTCGTCGAGGGCGAGTTGATGCCACCGCCGCGGCTCGACGGTTTCTACGACCGGCTCGCCGGAATCCTGCGCGCGAAGGACCCCGAAGGCGTCCCAGTGCCGATGGTGACGACCGCGTCCACGGACGCCCGGCTGTTCCCACGGCTCGGCATCCAGTGCTACGGGTGGCTGCCGCTGCTGCACGACCCCGGGACCTCCTATCGCGGGCGGCTGCACTGTGCGGACGAGCGCATCGCCGCATCGGCGCTCGAGTTCGGCGCCGACTGCTTCCACGAGCTGCTGATCGGCCATGACTGAACGCCGCGGCACGGCACCGCACTTCAGGATCGCTCCGCTGTCCGCCACGCACCGCCGGGCCACCGGGATCGCGGCCCTCACCAGGGCGGCGTACCGGGACTCCGACCCGCTGCCCGGCCTCCCGGTCCCCGACGGCGCCCGGGAGACGGAGGCCGCCGTACTCGCCGACCTCCGGCGGGGCGCCACGGTGTGGCTCGCCGAGGACGCCACGGGCGAGCCCGTCGGCGCGCTGCGCGTCACCGAACAGCGCGACGGCGCCTGGGCGGTGGCCCGCGTCTCGGTGGTCCCGGCCGTCCGCGGCAGCGGAGTGGCCCGTGCGCTGCTCGATGCCGTGGACGCGGCGGCGGCCGAGCACGGCGTACCGGTGATCCGGCTGGACGCGGTGGTGGAGCGCTGTCTGCCCTCGCTCTACGCACGGCTGGGCTTCCGAGCCATACGGCACTGGCCGAGCGGCGACAAGCCGCTGACCGAGGTCACCATGGAGCGCCGCCCGGGGGCGCCGGTGCTGCCGCACCCACTGCCCTGGGTGCCGCCCGCCGGTGGGCCGGGTGTCCTGCTGGTGGTGTGGCTGCTGACGGTGACCGACCTGGTGGCCGTCGTGGAGTACGGCGAGGGCGACGGTACCCGGCCCCCCTTCCCTGACACCGCGGTGCCGCCCGGCGCCCGGCTGGCCGGAATCGATGTGTGGCGAGACGCGCAGCCGTACGAACGCGAGGCCCTGGTCCGCCGGTTCGCCGCGCTCGGCCGTCGCACCGGTGACGGGACGGTGTGCTTTCCGCCCGACCGCGGTGGGCTGCGCGCCCACGTCATGCCGCGCACCGTGGATCCGCGGCTGCACGCCCGGTACCGGCCGGTGCCCGGCGCGGAGCCGCCGTTGGACGGCATCGACCGGTCCGCGGCGCTGCCCGTCACCCCGCCGCCGGCACCCTCCCTTGTCCCTACTGCCGCAGTCAGGTGGACCTGATGGCTCAGCTCCTTCTCCAGGCCGGCCGCCGCGAGGCGCAGGCCGTGCCGGTGGATCTCTCCGGATACGCCGACAACACCGGGATCACCCGCCCCGGCCGGCTGTCCGACGGCGCGTTCAACATCTGGGGCAACACCTTCCCCGCCGACGAACTGCCCTCCGCGGGGCCGGTCGTGGTGGACGGCGTCCCGTTCCGCTTCCCGGCGGGCCCCACCGGGGAGCCCGACAACGTGCGCTGCGCGGGTCAGCTGGTCGAGCTGCCCGCCGGGCGGTACGACTGGATCCAGCTGCTCGCCGCAGCCGAGCGCCGCACCGAGGACCAGCTGCTGTTGCACTACGGATGCGGTGCCGTGGACCCGGAGTGGCTGCGGGTGTCCGACTTCTGGCCGCAGACCGCGTCCCGTTTCGGCGAGAGCGCGGCGTACCGCTGCACGCGGATGCACTACCCGCGCCACATCGAGCGGCGGATGGGGCCGGTGATCTGGCGCCAGCGGGTGCCGGTGCCGCGGGCGAGCGAGCTGACCGCCGTACGGCTGCCCGACAACCCGGCGGTCCACCTGTTCGCGATGACCCTCGTCCCCGCCGCGCAGGAGGTCACGGTATGAAGACCCGGCACACGAAGGAGCTGCCGGAGAAGCATCTGCCGGCGAACCTGCCGCCGAAGGTCCTGCTGGAGAACGTGCGTCCGTGGCGGCACGATCTGGGCGGCTGTCTGCACGGCTGCCTGGCCACCCTGCTGGAGCACCGGGGAATACCGGCACTTCCGGTCCTCGGCGCGGCCTGGACCTTCCGCCACTTCCCCGACGGCGTCCGCCGCGAGGAGTACTACTACCCGTGCGCGAGCGGGGAGTCACTACTGGGCGCGCTGGCGCCGTACCACCCGGTGCGCTCGCGCTGGCACCGGCCCGCCGACGCGGCGGCGGGGCGACGGGAGGTCTGGGAGGCGGTGGCCGGCGGCACTCCGGTCGCCGTCGCGGTCGACAACTACCACCTGCCGTTCCGACCCGCGTACCAGGACGTGCACTCCAACCACCTGGTGGTGGTGCACGGCTTCGACGAGGCGCGCGGCACGGTCCGGGTGCTCGACGCGGTGCCGCCCGCCTTCCACGGCGACATCCGTATCGAGGAGCTCACCGCGGCCCGCGACTCGGGCAACGAGCTCGTGCACGAGCGTGACATGTTCTTCACGGGGGTGCGGATCGGCAACCGGTGGCTGTCGCTGGAACTCGACGCCGAGCCGGGAGACTTCCCGGTCCTCGACCGGGCCGAGGCCGCCCGGATCATCGGACTCAACCTCGCGCACTTCGCACAGCCGGCGACGGGCGACGCGTACGCGGGCCTGGCAGGCCTTCAGGCGTTCCTGGAGGACACCGTCAAGCGGCTGGGCGCCGGGGAGGACATCCGGGACGAATTGTTCGTGGCCTCCGGTGCCGTACTCGCCGGCACGGCGGTGCACGCCGACTGGCTGGCCCACGCCGGGCGCACGTTGGACGCCCCCGGCCTCGTGGAGCAGGCCCGCGCGGTGGACCGGATGGCCCACCACTGGTCGGCGGTCCGCATCATGGCGGCGCTCACCCGCGACGGCGGGCTCGACGCACAGCGCCTCGCCCGGCGGGTCCACGCACTTCTGCAGGACCAGGAGAGCGTCCTGGTCGCACTCGAACAAGAGAGGGCAGCACTGTGACGGCACAGAAGGGCGCGACCGGGCGCGACGGGCTCGCAATGCTCGGCGGCTGCCGGGCCGTGCCCAGGGAACTGCGGATCGCGGCCTGGCCGGCGGTGACGGAGCAGGACGAGGAGGCGGTCCGCCGGGTGCTGGCGTCCGGCCGCTTCACCTCGGCCTCCTCCGGCGAGCGGGAGATCCCCGCGCTGGAGAGCGACTGGGCCCGGCAGGTCGGCACCCGCCACTGCGTCGCGGTCGGCAACGGCACCGCGGCGATCTCGCTCGCCCTCGGCGCCCTCGGCGTCGAGCCGGGCGACGAGGTGATCGTGCCCGCGCTGAGCTTCATCGCCACCGCGGCGGCCCCGCTGCATCTGCTGGCGGTGCCGGTGTTCGTGGACATCGACCCCAGGACGTTCAACATGGTCCCGGCGGCGGTCGAGGCCGCGATCACCCCGCGCACCAAGGCGATCGTGGTCGTCCATCTGCACGGCCTGCCCGCCGAGATGGACGAGATCGGCGCCATCGCGGCCCGGCACGGCATCGCCGTCGTCGAGGACGCGGCGCAGGCGCACGGCGCCGAGTACCGAGGCCGCCAGGCGGGCTCGATGGGCGCGATCAACACCTTCAGCCTCAATGTCAGCAAGAATCTCGCCACCTGCGGCGAGGGCGGGCTGATCACCACCGACGACCCGGAGCTGGCCACCCGGGCGACCATGCTGCGGCAGTTCGGGGAGCTGATCCCCGACCGCGGCGAGCGCTCCTACGTCTCGCACATGCTCGGCTGGAACAACAAGCCGGGCGCCGTCCAGGCCGCCTTCACCCGAAGCCAGTTGGAGCGCTTCCCGCAGGAGGCCAAGCAGCGCGACGAGAACGTACGGCAGCTGCTGGCGCGGATCGCGGAGCTGCCTGGCTTCCTGCCGCCCCAGGTGCCCGAGGACCGTACCCACGCTTGGCACATCCTGCGCTTCCGCGTCGACGCCGCGGCCTTCGGCCTGGCGGACCGGCTCGCGGGCCCACTGCGCGCCGCCGTACAGCGGGCCCTGCGGGCCGAGGGCGTGCCCGCCGCGCCCTACCAGCTGATGCCGCTGCCCGCGCAGCGGGTCTTCCGGGAGCGGCGGGGGCTCGGCGGCCACCCGTGGGCGCTGCCGGGAGTGCCGGAACGGCCCTACCGGGAGGCGGACTTCCCGGTGACGCTCCGGGTGATCGACGACTCCTTCACCATCCAGAAGGCCCATCTGCACCCGGGGGCGGGTCCGCTGCTCGACCGCTACGCCGACGCGTTCGCGAAGGTCTGGGAACACCGGGACACGATCGCCCAGTACGCCGCCTCGTTGCCGTACACCCCGCCGTGGGAGCAGGCCGCGAAGACCGCGGAGGCCGAGTGGGCCCGGGCCTTCGGGCCGACGGAGCCGCAGGCGTCCGCCGGGTCGGCGGAGTCCTCCGAAGGGAAATGCCGATGAGCACCCAGGCACGGCTCCGGGACGAGCTGACCGGCATCTGGCAGGAGATCTTCGAGGTGCCGGCGGACGAGATCGACCCCGACGACAGCCTCTTCGCGGCCGGTGGGACCTCCCTGCAGGCAGTGCAGTTGATGACCCGGATCGAGGAGGCGTTCGGGGTGGCGCTGCCGCTGACGGTCGTGTTCGCGGAGGGGAGCGTCAACCGGCTCACCGAGCTGGTCGAGGAGGGGCTGCTCGCCGCCATCGAGGACCTGTCGGAGGAGGAGGCGCTGCGCTTGCTCCACGAGCAGCAGACGGCGCCCGGTGCCTGACGAGCCGACGGGCGGCGGCGCCTCCCTTCCGCCGCCCGTCTCCCACGCAGCCCCTGCCGCGCCCGGACCCCCCGGCTCACCCGCCAGTGAGTTCCGGGACGGCTGCCGCGCCATGGTGCCGTTCATGCTCTCCGCCTTCCCCATGGGCCTGATCGCCGGGGCGGCGGGGCTCGCGGCGGGCCTCGGCGCGCTCGGCACCCTCGGCATGGCCATGGCGGTCAACTCCGGTACGGCCATGCTCGCCGCCATCCAGCTGCTGCGGGCGGGAGTCGGCTGGCCCGTGGTGCTGCTGACCGTCACCGTGCTGAGCCTGCGGATGCTGATCTACGCGACGTTGCTGCGCCCGCACCTGGGCAGCCTGCCCCGGCGGTGGCGTGCGCTGCTCGCCTTCGGCCTGGTCGACGCCGTGTTCTTCGCGGCCATGGAGCGCTACCGCGCGGGGCTCGGCGACCCGCGCGCCAGGTCCTGGTTCTTCCTCGGCTGCTCCGCGGCAATGTACGCGAACTGGACCGGCTCGACGCTGCTGGGCATGGCGCTCGGCTCGGCGGCTCCCGGCACGTCCCTCACGGGGCTGCTCGACTTCCCCATGACGGCGGTGTTCATCGCCATGCTGGCGACCGCGCTGGTCGGCTGGCGGCTGTGGACCGCCGCGTCGGTCGCCGGACTTGTGGCCCTCCTCGCCCGCCCGCTGCCGCACAACCTCGGCCTGATCGCGGCGGTGCTGTGCGGTGCCGCGGCGGGGGCGTTGTGCGAATGGCGGCGGAAGGAGGTGGCCTGACATGGCCGACATCCCTGGTCCGCCGGGTGTGGGTCTGGTCCTGTTGCTGCTCGCCATGGGCGGGTGCGCGTTCGCGACCCGCTGGCTGCCGCTCGTGCTGCTGCGTGGCCGGGAGCTGCCCGGGGCGCTCCGCTCGGCGGTCGGCTATGTGCCGGTCGCCGTGCTGGCCGCGATGGTGGTTCCCGCCGTCATCGCCCCGGAGGGGGACGGAGTCCCGGATCTGGAGGTGGCCTCGCTGGCGGGCGGCGCGGTGACGTTGGGGGCGGGTCTGCTCACGAAGCGGATGCTGCTCGCCACCGCACTCGGCGTGGCGGTCTTCTTCGTGGTCGTCCGACTGAGAGGTGTGTGATGAAACCGCGTCTGGCGGTGGTCTATGAGAACGGGGCGGTCAGCCCGCTGGAGATCGCGTTCGCCGCGAACGGGCTGTGCGACGTCGTGCTGGTGCTGGACCCGTCCTCGCCCCATGCGGCGGCCTCCCTTCCGGTGCTGGAACGGATCGGCACGGTCCTCCCCATGGAGCCGGACGGTCCGGCGGACGGCAGCAGAGTCGGCGACACGGCACAGCGGCTGAAGCAGCTCGACGTACAGGGCATCACCACGTTCACCGACGACCGGCTGCAGGTGACCGCCGAGCTGGCGGCGGCGCTCGGACTGCGCTTCCACTCCCGAGCGGTGGCGGAGCGGCTGGCCGACAAACTGCGGCAGCGCCAATGGCTCGCCGCCGCCGGGGTGGCGGCCGTCCGGTTCGCCGCGCTGTCCGCCGCCGACGGAGCCGAAGGGATCGAGGCGGCGCTGTCGGCCGTGGGGCTGCCGGCCGTCCTGAAGCCGCGGCGGGGCGCCGGCAGCCGGAGCGCGTTTCCGGTGGACACCGAGGAGGAGTTCCGTACCACGGCGCGGGGGTTGCTGGCGGCCGGAGAGGACCGGCTGATCGCCGAGGAGCGGCTGATCGGCGCGGAGTCGGTGGCCGGAGCGCGGTGGGGCGACTACGTGTCCGTGGAGTCGGTGGTGGACGGCGAGCGGATTGCGCATGTGGGGATCACCGGGAAGCTGCCGCTCGCCGAACCGTTCCGGGAGAGCGGGGTGTTCTTCCCCAGCACGCTCGACGCGGCCATGGCCGACCGCGTGGTGGCCGCCGCGGACGAGGCGCTGCGAGTCCTCGGAGTGCGCTCCGGGGTCACCCACACGGAGTTCAAACTCACCGCGGACGGGCCGCGGCTGATCGAGGTCAACGGCAGGCTCGGCGGCTTCGTCAACGACCTCGTGGGCCGGGCCGCGGGGGTGAACATGCTGCGGATCGCGCTGGAGAACGCGCTGGCCGCGGACGGCCCCGTACCGGAGCGGATCGACGCGCCCGCGGGCCGTACGGACGCCCCTGGCAGCCGGGCTTCGCGCATCGCCTTTCAGCGCTTCGCCCCGCCGCCCCTGGACGCGCGCTCGGTCGCCGCCGTCACCGGCGCGAAGGACGCCCGTGCCCTTCCCGGAATCGCCCGGGTGGAGATCGTCAGAAGGCCCGGCGAACCGGTGGACTGGCGCCAGGGCACCCAGAGCTTCGCGGCCATCGTCTACGGCGAGGCCCCCGACCACGCGGCGCTCGGCGCGACGCTCGACGCACTCGACGCAACGCTCCGGGTCGGTTACCGCCGCTGAGCGCCCGGGGGTCAGCACGGCGTCCACACCTCCGGACCACGGCTCCACACCACCGTGGACGCGGTGCCGGGCGCCCGTGGCTAGCGTCGGATCAGGTCGTCCTTGCGGAGGAGTCACGATGACGGGACTGGGCGAGAACACGTCCGGCACAGGCAGTCTTTCCGACATCAAGCGCGCGCTGCTGGACATGAAACTGAGCCGGCAGCGCTCCGCCGCGGCGGAGCGCAACCGCATTCAGCCCGTCGCGCGCACGGGACAGTTGCAGGTCTCGGACCAGCAGCGGCACCTGTGGCTGCTGCACCAACTGGCGCCGGAACAGCCCGTCTACAACGTGCCGTTCGCGCTGCGGCTGTGCGGCGAGCTGGACACCGGCGCGCTGCGCGAGGCGCTGCGGCGGCTGGTGGGTCGTCACGAGAGCCTGCGCACCCGCTTCGGCTCCGAGCACGGCGTCCCCTACCAGCTGGTGGACGAAGCCCCGGCCGGATGGCCGCTGCCGGTGACCGACCTGTCGCAGCTGCCCGGGGCCGAACGCCGGGCGCGGGCCACGGAGCTGGTGGAGGCCGAGGCCCGCGCGCCCTTCGACCTGGCCGCCGGTCCCCTGTTCCGTACCAGGCTGCTGCGGCTGGCCGACGACGAGCACATCCTCGTGCTGTGCCTGCACCACATCGTGACCGACGGCTGGTCGGTCGGCGTGGTCACCAAGGAGCTGGCGGCGCTCTACGAGGGCCGCGAGCTGCCCGAACTCACCGTGCAGCCCGCCGACCACGCCGCCTGGCAGCGGCGGCGGCTCGCCGGTGACGGGCTGCACGCCCAGACCGACTACTGGCGCGCGACCCTCGACGGAGTGCCGACCATCGACTTCCCGGCGGACCGCACCCGGCCGTCCCGGCCCACCTGGGCCGGCGCCGAGCTGGAGCTCGACCTGCCGGACGGTCTCGGCGCCGCCCTGCGGGACTGGGCGCGTATCGAACGCGTCTCGCTGCTCGCGGTGTTGCAGGCGGGGTTCTTGACGGTGCTGACGCGGTATACGGGTCAGGAGGATCTGGCGGTCGGGTCGGTGTTCTCGGGGCGTACCCGATCCGAGGTGGAGCCGTTGGTCGGGTTCTTCGCCAACACACTGGTGCTGCGGACGAGTACAGCAGGGAATCCGACCTTCCGTGAGCTGGTGGGTCGCTGCCAGGAGACCGTACTCGGCGCCCTGGAGCACCAGGACATCCCCTTCGGCACCCTGGTCGAGGAACTCCGGCCGGAGCGGACCCCCGGCCGCAATCCCCTGTTCCAGATCAGCTTCACCCTGCTGACCGGCGCCATGACCGGCGAGTTCGGCCTGGGAGAGCTCGCCGTGGAGCCGATGCCCGTGGAGAACGGCACCTCCCGGTTCGATCTGGCCTTCCAGGTGAACGAGGCGGCGGACGGGCGGCTCCGGGTCTGGCTGGAGTATTCGACGGAGTTGTTCGAGCGGGGGCGGATGGAGCGGTTGGTCGATCATTTCCGCTCGGTGTTGGAGCAGGGGGTGGGTGCTCCGGATGTCGCGATGGGTGAGTTGGAGTTGGTGGGGGGTGTGGAGCGGCGGCGGGTGCTGGAGGAGTGGAATCCAGTGCCGGTGGTGCGGGGTGAGGATGGTCTGTTGCTGCACGAGGTGGTGGAGCGGCAGGTGGGTGTGGCTCCGTCGGCGGTGGCGATGCGCTTTGAGGGCGTGGAGGTCTCGTACGGGGAGCTGGACGCCTCGGCCAACCGGCTAGCGCAGTTGCTGCGTGCGGATTTCGGTGTGGGTCCGGATGTGGTGGTCGGTGTGTTGTTGGACCGTGGCGTGGAGGTGCCGGTAGCGCAGCTGGGGGTGTTGAAGGCGGGAGGCGCGTGGCTGCCGCTTGACCCCCAGCACCCGGCCGAACGGCACGCCACCTGTCTCAATGATGCGGGGGTGGGGGTGGTGGTCACGACGCGGGCGTTGGCGGAGTTGTTGCCGGGGTCGGTGGCGCGGGTGTGTGTGGATGATCCGGGGGTGCGGGCGCGGTTGGCGCAGGTGCCGGAGAGTCGCCCGGAGGGTGGTGCGCGGCCTGGCAATTTGGCCTATGTGATCTTCACCTCTGGCTCCACCGGTGTGCCGAAGGGGGTGATGGTCTCGCACCGGGCTGCGGTGAATTTCGTGGTGAATGCGCGGGAGTTGTTCCGGATCGGTCCGGGGGATCGGTTGTTGCAGTTTGCGAATCCGGCGTTTGATGTGTCGGTGTTTGATTTTTATGGGGCGCTGGGTTCGGGTGCGGCGGTGGTGGGTGCGCCGCGTGAGCGGTTGTTGGATCCGGATGGTTTGCAGGGGTTGTTGGCCGAGGAGCGGGTGACGGTGGCGGATGTGCCGCCGGCGGTGTTGCGGTTGTTGGATCCGGAGCCGTTGACGGATTTGCGGGCGTTGTTTGTGGGTCTGGAGGCGTTTCCGGCTGAGTTGGTCAATCGGTGGGGTGGTGAAAGGCGGGAGTTCCATAACGGTTATGGCCCGACCGAGGCGACGGTGGCCTGTGTGGATTACCGGTGTCCGCCGGAGGGTTTGAGCAGTGCTCCGCCGATTGGTCGTGCGATGGCCAATCATCGTGTGTATGTGCTGGACGCAAAGCTGCGGCCGGTGCCGGTGGGGGTGCCGGGGGAGTTGTTTGTGTCGGGCGTGGGTTTGGCGCGTGGGTATCTGCGTCGTCCTGGTCTGACGGCCGAACGCTTCCTGCCGGATCCGTTCTCCGATGCGGGTGGGCGGATGTATCGCACGGGTGATGTGGTGCGGTGGCGCCAGGACGGCAATCTGGAGTTCCTGGGGCGTGCTGATCGGCAGGTGAAGATCCGCGGTCTGCGGATCGAGTTGGGTGAGGTCGAGCATGCGATGACCGAATCCACCGGTGTCCGGCAGGCCGTGGTCACCGTCCACCGCCCCGGCACACCCCAAGCACGACTCATCGGCTACGCCGTACTCGAGCCCGGCCAGGACCCGGATGTCGAAGCCCTGCGCACCCGGCTCATGGACCGGCTGCCCCAGCACATGGTCCCCGCCCAGCTGATCGCCATCGATGCACTCCCGCTCACCCCCAGCGGCAAGCTCGACCACGCCAAGCTTCCCGAGCCGCGGGAAGGAGCGGCACGCACCCACGTGCCACCGGGCAGTGCCACCGAGCGGGAACTCGCCAAGATCTGGCACGGACTGCTGGACGCGCCGCTCGACACCATCGGCGGATACGACGGCTTCTTCGACCTCGGAGGCAACTCCCTCCAGGCCACCCGCCTCATCTCCCGCATCCGCGACACCTTCGGGATCGATCTCGAACCCCGCCTGCTCTTCGTCCACCCCGTACTGCGCGACCTTGCCGCGCGGATCGACGAGGAGCTCGCCGCGGCCGCCGTGGACGAGGACCTCGAGGCGGAGATCGCGGGGCTGTCCGAGGAGGAACTCGACCGCCTGCTCGGCGAGGAGGCGTAAATGACGGAGACCGACGCCCGCCGCACGACGACTGAGGAGAAGCGCCGAGCTCTGCTGGAGCTGCGGATGCGGCAGCGGCGCGCCGCCCAGGCCGACCGCGAGCGCATCACCCCGGTGCCGCGCGACGGCCTGCTCGCACCCTCCTACCAACAGGAGGGGCTGTGGCTGCTGCATCAGCTCGACCCCGCATCGCCGGTCTACAGCGTGCCGTTCGCGCTGCGGCTGCGCGGGAAGCTGGACACCGAGGCGTTGCGCGAGGCCTTCCGTCGGCTGGTGGGCCGCCACGAGAGCCTGCGTACCCGCTTCGTCAGCGAAGCCGGTGAGCCGCGACTCGCCGTCGACGAGCCGCCCGCCGCCTGGGACCTTCCGGTGACCGATGTGCCCATGGCGCGGGTGCGGAGTCTGGTCGAGGAGGAGGCGGTGCGTCCGTTCGACCTGGCCGCCGGTCCCCTGTTCCGTACCAGGCTGCTGCGGCTGGCCGACGACGACCACATCCTGACGATGAGCCTGCACCACATCGTGACCGACGGCTGGTCGACCGGTGTCATCGTCCAGGACTTGGCGGCGCTGTACGAGGGCATGGAGCTGCCCGATGTGCCGCTGCAGGCAGCCGACTTCGCGGCGTGGCAGCGACGCCGGCTGACCGGGGAGGTACAGGAGCGGCAGCTGGCGTACTGGCGCCGCACGCTGGACGGCCTGTCCGTACTGGACTTCCCCGCGGACCGGCCCCGTCCGCCGGTCCCGGCCTGGTCGGGGGCGACACTGGAGACCGTGCTGTCCGCGCGCCTCGGCGACCGCCTACGAGAGCTGGCGCGCACCGAACAGACGTCGCTGCTCGCGGTGTTGCAGGCGGGGTTCTTGACGGTGCTGACGCGGTATACGGGTCAGGAGGATCTGGCGGTCGGGTCGGTGTTCTCGGGGCGTACCCGGTCCGAGGTGGAGCCGTTGGTCGGGTTCTTCGCCAACACGCTGGTGCTGCGGACGAACACGGCCGGCGACCCGACCTTCCGTGAACTGCTCAGGCGGTGCAACGACACCGTACTGGGCGCCCTCGCCCACCAGGATGTGCCGTTCGGCATGGTGGTCGACGCCCTCCGGCCCGAACGCGACCCCAGCCGAAACCCGCTGTTCCAGGTCAGCCTCACCTTGCAGGCTGCGGGGACGACGGGGCGCGGGTTCGGCCTGCCCGGCATCGATGTCGAGCCGCTCGCCGACCACGACACCACGTCCCGCTTCGACGTCGGGGTGACCGTGATCGAGGCCGCGGACGGACGGCTTGAGGTCGTCGTCGAGTATTCGACGGAGTTGTTTGAGCGGGGGCGGATGGAGCGGTTGGTCGATCATTTCCGCTCGGTGTTGGAGCAGGGGGTGGGTGCTCCGGATGTTGCGATGGGTGAGTTGGAGTTGGTGGGGGGTGTGGAGCGGCGGCGGGTGCTGGAGGAGTGGAATCCGGTGCCGGTGGTGCGGAGTGAGGATGGTCTGTTGCTGCACGAGGTGGTGGAGCGGCAGGTGGGTGTGGCTCCGTCGGCGGTGGCGATGCGCTTTGAGGGCGTGGAGTTGTCGTATGGGGAGCTGGACGCCTCGGCGAACCGGCTAGCGCAGTTGCTGTGTGTGGACTTCGGTGTGGGTCCGGGCGCGGTGGTTGGTGTGTTGTTGGATCGGAGTTTGGATCTGCCGGTGGCGCAGCTGGGGGTGTTGAAGGCGGGTGGTGCGTGGCTGCCGCTTGATCCTCAGCATCCGGTGGAGCGGCACGCTAGGTGTCTTGGGGATGCGCGGGTGCCGGTGGTGGTCACGACGCGGGCGTTGGCGGAGTTGTTGCCGGGGTCGGTGGCGCGGGTGTGTGTGGATGATCCGCAGGTTCAGGCACGGTTGGCGCAGCTACCTGAGGCGCGGCCAGTCGGGGGTGCGGTTCCGGATGATTTGGCGTATGTGATCTTCACCTCTGGCTCCACCGGTGTGCCGAAGGGGGTGATGGTCTCGCACCGGGCTGCGGTGAATTTCGTGGTGAATGCGCGGGAGTTGTTCCGGATCGGTCCGGGGGATCGGTTGTTGCAGTTTGCGAATCCGGCGTTTGATGTGTCGGTGTTTGATTTTTATGGGGCGCTGGGTTCGGGTGCGGCGGTGGTGGGTGCGCCGCGTGAGCGGTTGTTGGATCCGGATGGTTTGCAGGGGTTGTTGGCCGAGGAGCGGGTGACGGTGGCGGATGTGCCGCCGGCGGTGTTGCGGTTGTTGGATCCGGAGCCGTTGACGGATTTGCGGGCGTTGTTTGTGGGTCTGGAGGCGTTTCCGGCTGAGTTGGTCAATCGGTGGGGTGGTGAAAGGCGGGAGTTCCATAACGGTTATGGCCCGACCGAGGCGACGGTGGCCTGTGTGGATTACCGGTGTCCGCCGGAGGGTTTGAGCAGTGCTCCGCCGATTGGTCGTGCGATGGCCAATCACCGTGCGTATGTGCTGGATGCCAAGCTGCGGCTGGTGCCGGTGGGGGTGCCGGGGGAGTTGTTCATCGCTGGTACCGGGTTGGCCCGGGGCTATCTGCACCAGCCTGCTCTGACCGCGGAGCGTTTCCCGCCGGATCCGTTCTCCGATGCGGGTGGGCGGATGTATCGCACGGGTGATGTGGTGCGGTGGCGGGAGGATGGCAATCTTGAGTTCCTGGGGCGTGCCGATCGGCAGGTGAAGATCCGCGGTCTGCGGATCGAACTCGGTGAAGTCGAGAATGCGATGACCGAATCCACTGGGGTTCGCCAGGCCGTGGTCACCGTCCACCACCCCGGCACTCCCCAAGCACGACTCATCGGCTACGCCGTGCCGGACGCACCGGGCGCCGTCGATGCCGGCCGGGTCCGTACTGAACTGACCGAGCGCCTGCCGCTGCACATGGTCCCGTCCCAGGTGCTCGTGCTCGATGCGCTTCCGCTCACCCCCAACGGCAAGCTCGATCACGCCAAACTGCCCGAGCCGGCGACGGCGCAGGCGCGGTCGTACACCCCGCCGGAGACCGCCACCGAGCGGGAACTCGCCAAGATTTGGCACGGACTGCTGGACGCGCCGCTCGACACCATCGGCGTCTACGACGGCTTCTTCGACCTCGGAGGCAACTCCCTCCAGGCCACCCGCCTCATCTCCCGCATCCGCGACACCTTCCACATCACCCTGCCGCCCCGGGCACTCTTCGTGCACTCCGTGCTGCGCGATCTCGCCGCGCGGATCGACGAGGCGATGCGGGCGGCCGAGGCGCGCGGTACGACGGGACGTACTGCCACCGGCCGGAGCAGGCGGAGCCCGGCCGACGACGAGCCGTCGCCCTTGGTGCCCCTCCGGGCCACCGGAACCAGGCCGCCGCTGTTCCTGGTGCACGCGGTGGGCGGCACGGTCGTGCCGTATGTCCCGCTGGCCCGGCTGCTCGACCCGGAGATCCCGGTCTACGGCCTGGAACATCCGGGGCTCGCCGGCGCGAGAGCGGTCGGCGGCCTCGCGGAGGCCGCCGACTCCTACCTGGCCGCCGTCCGCGAGGCACGCCCAACCGGTCCGTACTACCTGGCGGGTTGGTCCCTGGGCGGCTCGGTGGCCCTGGAGATGGCCGCCCGGCTGCGCGCCGCGGGCGAGGAGGTGGCCATGGTCGCGCTGCTGGACACCGGTGTGCCGCCGCAGGCGGCGGAGCCGCCCGGCCAGGCGGAGCTGCTCGCCGCCTTCGCCCACGACCTGGCCGGTCTTGAAGGGACCGAGCCGCCTGCCGTCGACGTGGCGCGGCTGCGGCGACTGCCGCAGGCCCAGCAGGTCGACGCGGTTCTGCCGGTGCTGGAGCAGGCCGGGCTGATCCCGGCCGGAGTACGTGACGAGGTCCGCACCCGCATCGAGGTCTTCACGACGAACGCGCGGGCTTACCACGTACACCGGCCGATGCCGTACGACGGGCGGGTCACCTTGCTGAGCGCCGCGGCCGCGCCGGACGATCAGGCCGACTGGTGGCGGACCTTCGCGACCGGGGGCCTGGACCACCACGTCGTACCGGGCACCCACCACACCATGCTCCGGCCCCCGCATCTGCCGGCGCTGGCGCGCACCCTGCAGCAGTGCTTGGACCACGAGTAGTGAGGACGACAGACCTATGCACGAGGGACCAGAGATACCGACCGATGGCCGGCCGGGCGGGCTGTGGCGGGACGCGGACTTCCTGAAGTTCTGGTCCGCCGAGAGCCTGTCGATGTTCGGCGCGCAGATCTCCCTGCTGGCCATCCCGCTGCTCGCTGCGACGACACTGGACGCGACCCCGTTCCAGATGGGCGTCCTCAATGCCGCACAGTTCGCCCCCTACATGCTCTTCACGCTGCTCGCCGGGGTGTGGATCGACCAGCGTCGGCGGCGCCCCATCATGATCGGCGCCAACTTCGGCCGTGCGGTGATCCTGGGGTTCATTCCGATCGGTATGGCGCTGGGGGTGCTGCGGGTCGAGCTGCTGAGCGTCATCGTGTTCGTCGCCGCCACGCTCACCGTCCTGTTCGACCTGGCCTACCAGGCGTATCTGCCGTCGCTGGTGGGGCGTGAGCAGCTGATCGAGGGCAACGGGAAGCTGGAGGGCAGCCGGTCGCTCGCCCAGGCCAGCGGGCCGGGCCTGGGCGGTGTGCTCGTCGGTCTGCTGACCGCGCCCGTCGTGGTGCTCATCGACGCCGCCACCTACTTCGTCTCCGCCGTCTCGCTGTTGTTCATCCGCCGCTCGGAGGCCCGGCCCAAGGCAACGGCCGCGGAGGGGTCGGTGGTGGCCCGGATCCGCACCGGACTGCGTCTGGTCGCGTCCAACCGCTATCTGCGCGCCATCGCCGGCGAGGCCGCCACCTACAACTTCTTCAACCAGGCCCTGTGGGCGGTCCTCATCCTCTATCTCTCCCGCGAACTCCACTTCTCGGCGGCCACGCTGGGCGGGGTGATGGCGATGACCGGGGTGGGCGCCTTCCTGGGCAGCCTGGTGGCCGGCCGGTTGGGGCGCCGGTGGGGTATCGGCCGCTCGATCATGGTGACGATGGTGGTCGCCTGTGCCGCCCCGCTCATCATCCCGGCCGCCGACGGTGGGCTGCTCGTCACCGTGCCGGTCGTCGGCTTCGCCCTGCTGCTCAACGGCATGGGTGTGGTCATCAGCAACATCCAGGTGATGAGCCTGCGGCAGACCGTCGTGCCGTCCGACATCCTGGGCCGGGCCAACGCCGGCTACCGCTTCCTGGTCACCGGCACCGCGGCCCTCGGCTCGCTGACCGGCGGCTGGCTCGGCGGTCAGATCGGCCTGCGGGCCACCCTCGTGGTGGTCGGCCTGGGCACGCTCACCGCCCTGCTGTTCATCGCCCGCTCCCCGCTCCCGCGGCTGCGGGACCTGTCCGAGGTGGTGCCGGACGAGAGCTGGCGGGAACACGCCGGTGCGGGTACCGCGTCCTGCGCCGACGCGGGCGAGTCCCACTAGATTTCGGACAGTTCGTGTTGCGTGGTTCCTTCAAGAGGACGGAAGGCATGGGTATCCAGCTGCAGAACGTGGTGATCGACGCGGCCGACGCGGCCGGGCTCGCGGGATTCTGGGCGGGCGTCACGGGGTGGGAGAAGGCCGACTGGTCGAGCCCGGAGGAGGCCGTGGTCCGCAATCCGGGCGACGGCGTGAGCATCTACTTCATGCAGGTGCCGGAGGAGAAGGCGGGGAAGAACCGGGTGCACCTGGACATCGGCCCCACGGCGGACAGTTCGGCGAGCGCGGAGATCGAGCGACTGGTGGGTCTGGGAGCCCGGGTCCTCGGCAAGTTCGAGAGCCACACGGTATTGGCCGACCCGGAGGGCAACGAGTTCTGCGTGACCGGCGAACGCGACTGACAGCGCAGGCACCACGGCAAGCGCCCCGGCCCGTCCGGCCGGGGCGCTTCCTCGTCTCTCCGTCTCTCCCGCTCCGCACTCACCGCGAGAAGCCGGCGCCCCCGCGGCCGTGTACGGCCTGCCGCGCCCGGGCGGCGACCGCCTCTGCCGTGATGCCGTTGCGCTCCAGCAGATGGCGCTGTCCGCCGGTGCCGGCGGCGAAGGTGTCACGCACGGCGACCCGCAGCACCGGGCACCCCGCGCCGAGCCCGGCGACCACCTCGGCCACGGCGGAGCCCAGACCGCCCGCCGCCCAGTGCTCCTCCACGGTGACGATGCCGAGCGTCGTCTCCGCCGCGGCGGCCAGTGCCGCGGTGTCCAACGGCTTGACGGTGTGCATGTTGAGCACGGTCGCCGCGATGCCCTCGGCGGCCAGTTCGTCCGCCGCGGACAGGGCCGCGAGGACCGGATACGGCCCGGTGGCGACCAGAGTGACGTCGCCGCCCTCGCGCAGGGGCTGCGCCCTGCCGATCCGCAGCGGTGGCAGCCCGGGCCCGAGGTCGGGGGTGGCGCCGCGGCCCAGCCGCAGATACACCGGCCCCGGCACATCGACGCACGCGCGCACCAGCTCCTCGGTGGCCGCCGCGTCCGCCGGGGCGAGGACCGTCATGTGCGGAAGCATCCGCATCACCCCCAGGTCCTCCAGCGAGTGGTGGGTCGAGCCGAGATGCCCGGCGGACAGCCCGCCGTGCGTGGCGGCGATCCGCACCGGCAGGTTGTTCATCGCGATGTCCAGCTTCACCGACTCCAGCGCCCGGGTGGCGGCGAAGGTCGCCATCGTGTTCACGAAGGGGATACGCCCCGACCTGGCCAGCCCGGCGGCCGCGCCCATCAGGTTCTGCTCGGCGATGCCGAGGTTGATGTAGCGCTCCTGGGCCTTGCCCCAGTCCACGGACGAGAACAGGCCGGTGTCGCTGTCGAGGCAGACCAGCCGCTCGTCCTGGCCGAGCAGTTCGGCCAGCACATCGCGGTACACCTCGCGGCCCGGACGCGGGTCCGGCTTCGCCTCCTCGGTGGCCACCGGACGGGGTTCCGCCGCCATCGCCGTCATGCCGTTGTCTCCCTTCTCCTGCGCTGGGCGGCCAGTACCGCGAGCGCACGCTTGTGCTGCCGCCCGGCCAGCCGGGCGTAGTGACTGCGGGCCTGACCCTCGACGTACGGCAGGCCCTTGCCCTTCACGGTGCGTGCGAGGACCACGGTGGGCCGGCCCGCGACCTGCGGAGCGGTTCCGAGGGCCGTCCGCAGCTGTCCGACGTCGTGCCCGTCGACCTCGTGCACGGCCCAGCCGAAACTGCGCCAGCGGTCGGCGAGCGGTTCCAGCCCCGCCGCGTCCTCGGTGGACCCGGTGATCTGCAGACCGTTGCGGTCGACGACCGCCACCAGCCGGTCCAGGCCGTGCGAGCTCGCCGCCATCGCCGCCTCCCACACCGACCCCTCCTGGAGTTCGCCGTCGCCGAGTACGACGAAGCAGCGCCGGTCGCTGCCCGACAGCCGGAAATCCAGGGCGAAGCCGACGCCCAGCGGCAGCCCGTGCCCGAGCGAACCCGTCGGCATCTCCACGCCGGGTACCGCGGGGTTCGGGTGGGCGGTGAGGACACTGTCGGGTCGGCCGTACTCGGCGAGCTGCTCCGGAGGGAAGAAGCCGCGCTCCGCCAGGGCCGCGTACAGCCCGATCGCGCCGTGGCCCTTGCTCAGCACCAGCAGATCCCGGTCGGGTGCCTGCGGCCGCTCGGGGTCGATGCGCAGCACCGAGTGATACAGCGTCACCAGGACTTCCACCAGGGACATCGAGCCGCCCAGGTGACCGCCCTCCGGGTTGGCGCACATCTCCACGATCAGCTCGCGGACGCGGAGCGCGTGCTCCGACAGCTGCCGTTCGTCCTCGGTCACCGCTGTATCAGCCATCAATCCTCACCGCTCGTACGCATCGTGGGCACCAGCGACAGCCGGTTCCGGGGGGCGAAGTGCTCACTGAGCTCATGGAGCGCGCGGGTGAGCACGTCGACGCCGCGCAGGAAGTCGCCGAGCAGGATGTGCTCGTCGTCCGCGTGGTCGAGCCTGCTGTCTCCGGGCCCGTAGGTGGCCATGGGGATGTGCCAGTCCTCGGCCAGCGTGTTCATGTCGGAGGTACCGGTCTTCACCTTCAACGCGGGGCGGGCCTGCTGTTCCCGGATGCCGGCCGACAAGGCACGGACCACTGGGTCGGCACGCCCCACCCGGACCGCCGCCACCGTGTTGATCACCTCGAGGTTGCCCTGCGGCAGTCGCTCGGAGAGCCTGGCCACCAGCGCCTCGGAGTCGTAGCCGGGCGGCGTGCGGACACTGAACTCGGCCTCCGCAAAGGACAGATCGCCGCGGATCGACACCAGCGTGGGCCCTGGAGTGCCGAAATCGCCGTGCCCCGCGTCGGGGCCGAGCACGTCCAGGAGCGTGGCCCAGGCCGCGCAGGCCAGTTCGGAGGCCTTGGGCACCGGGTTGCTGGGGTGGGTCGGCGGGCACTCCGCCCGGTAGCGCAGGTCGAGCTTGCCCTTGTAGCCGAGAACGACCGTCTGCCAGCCGCTCGGTTCGCCGATGACCAGCGCGTCCGGCCGCGGGTGGGTACGGCGGATGTGCACCGCGCCACGGGACAGCGGGGTCTCCTCCTCCACCGCCCCGACGACGACGATCCGGCCGTGGAAGTCCACGGCGTCGGCGGCCGCGCAGATCATCGTGGCCAGCGGGCCCTTGGCGTCCACCGCGCCTCTGCCGTACAGCCGGTTGTGCTCCACGCGCACCGGGATGGTGCCGGGCACGGTGTCCATGTGGCCGAGCAGCATCACGGTCGGGCCGGGGCCGCGGGTGATCTCGCCGACGGCGTTGCCCGCCTCGTCCACGTAGGCGGTGAACCCCAACTCCCGCATCACCGTGACCAGATGCGCGGCGAGGCGTGACTCGCCGTAGGAGGGGGACGGGATCTGCAGCATGCTGCGCAGCAGGCCGATGGCGTACGGCTCGGTGCCGGCGCCGGAGTAGTCGCCGCTGCCAGTGCCCGCGGTCATCGCGCCGCCCCGATCGCCTCGTCGACGACGACCGTGGTGGCCCGCCCCTCCAGCGCCGTGCGCACCGGGGCCCGGCACCTGCCGTCGGCGATCAGCACCCGGCCCACCCCGCCCTGCAGCGCCTCCCGGGCCGCGACCAGTTTGAGTCCCATCCCGCCGCCGGTGAACGGCGGCGGGCCGGACGGCGTCACGGCGCACACCGGCAGCGCCGAGTCGTCGTCCGCCGGGTCCGTGAGCACCCCGGGCGCACCAGTGAGCAGGACGAGGGTGCTCGCGCCGAGAGCGGCGGCGACGGCCGCGGCGGCCCGGTCCGCATCGGTGTTCACCGGCCCGCCGTCCTCGGCCACGGCGGGCGGGGAGACGACCGGGGTGCGGCCGTCCGCCAGCAGGGCGCGCAGCAGCCCGGCGTCCACCTCGGTGATCCGACCGCTGTGGTCGTCCCTGACCACGACCCGCCTGCCCGCCACCACCGCCCGGTGCGCAGTCTTGCGGCGGGCCCGCAGCAGGCCGCCGTCGAGGCCGGTGAGGCCGACGGCGGACACCCCGGCCGCGCTCAGGGCGGCCACCAGGCGCGGTTTGGCCAGGCCGGCGAGCGCCAGGTGCACCACTTCGAGCATGGCCCGGTCGGTGTGACGTGCCGACACCCCGTCGGGGGCGACCAGGCGGCGGGACTCGACGCCGAGCCGTCCGGCCAGGCGCTCGATGTCGGCAGAGCCGCCGTGGACCACAACCACGGGGCGGCTGTCGCGGGTCAGTGCGGCGATGTCCTCGCATACCGCCAGTGGGTCGACGGCGGCGTTGCCACCGCACTTGACCACGATGGTCTCTTCCATTCTCTCGTCCCCTGCCTCGATAGCGCTTCGGCGCCTCGGGAGTGCTCGACTCGGGTGTGGGCGGTGGCGTCAGTTCGGGTGCAGTCCCGGGAACTCCAGACCGGTCTCCTCCGGCCACCCGAAACGCACGTTGAGGCACTGAACGGCGTTGCCGGAACCTCCCTTGACGAGGTTGTCCAGCGCGCCGATCAGCGTCGCGTGCGTACCGTCCGCCGGATCGCCGGCGGGCTCGGTCACCGCGAAACCCACATCGCAGAAGTTGGACCCGGCCAGGATCTTGGGCTCCGGCAGCCGGTAGGCCCCGCGCTTGTGCGCCACGACCCGGACGAAGGGCTCGCCCGCGTACGCCTTCCGCAAGGCGGCCCGCACATCCGACGCGTGCGTGCCGTCGGCCAGTCGTACGCGGCACAGCACCTGCACGCCGCGCACCGCCTCCACACCGGTCGCCGTCATCCGCACCGGCAGGCCCGTCGCCTGCGCGATCTCGGCCTCGTGCCGGTGCCCGGCGGGTGCGAAGACCCGCATCGCGCCGCTGCGTTCGGCATGGAGATTCGCCGGCCCGGCGGAGACGCCCGAGCCGCTGGATCCGGTACGGGCGTCCACCTCCACCGGGCCCTCGATCAGCCCTGCCTCGGCCAGCGGGCGGACGGTCAGGATGCCGGCGGTCGCCATGCAGCCGGGCACCGAGATCCGGTTGCTGCCGCGCAGTTCGTCGCGGTGCCACTCGGGCAGCCCGGTGGTGAAGGTGGCGAGGAGGGCGGGCGCCGTGTGGTCCGTCTCGTAGTACCGGGCGAAGACCTCGGGGTCATGGAGCCGGAAGTCCCCGGACAGGTCGATGACGGTGTCCGCCAGCTCCAGGTACTCGGCCATCCGCTGCATGGTTCGCTTGTGCGGCAGGGCCAGGAACAGGACGTCGTAGTCCCCGGAAGCCGCCGGCAGCAGGTCGTGGGCGGCGAAGGTCAGGTCCGTGCGCCCCCGCAGGTTCGGGTGCGGGCCGTCGACCCGGCGGCCGGCGAAGGTGTCCGATGTGGCCAGCACGACCTCGACCCGGGGGTGACCGATCAGCAGGCGGAGCAGTTCCCCGCCGATGTATCCCGAAGCCCCCGCGACAGCTATCCGAAGCACGGCTGCGACCTCGCCATCACCTGGTCGACGATGCGGTCGGCCACCGGGACTCCGGGCCCGAGCGCACGTTGGAAGCCGGAGAACTCCACGCCGTGGTTCACCTCCAGGACGAGGACACCACCGTCGGCGTCCTCGATCAGATCGACTCCGGCGATGTCGGCCTGCACGCTCTGTGCCGCCGTGACCGCCAGCTTGGCCAGCTCATCGGAGAGCGGGCACGGCTCGGTCAGCGCGCCCCTGGCCACATTGGTGCGCCAGCCCGTGCCGCGCCGGTGGACGGCGCCGAGCGCCTCGTCGCCCACCACGACCACGCGGATGTCCCGGTCCGGCTTGGCGACGAGCTCCTGTACGTAGACGATGTGCGAGGCCGGAGACGGCAGCGCGGCCACGTACTCCAGCACCGTCTCCGCGGTCTCCCGGTCCGGCAGCCGGGACACCAGCCGCCCCCAGGACCCGGTGAGCGGCTTCACCACGGCCGGATAACCGATGGCGTCCAGCGCGTCCAGCGCGGCCTCGGGGGTGAGGGCGAGCGCGGTACGGGGCGTGGGGAGCCCGGCGTCGCGCAGGGCGACCGACGTGCGGTACTTGTCGCCGCACAGCTCGATCGCCCGGGCCGAGTTGACCACGGTCGCTCCCGCCGCCTCCATGGCCCGGGCCGCGTACAGGGCGCGCGCATGGCCGATCTCGCGGTTCAGCACCGTCTGCCACGGCGCCTCCGACCGCTCGAGCATCCGCCACAGCGCCCGGCTGTCGAGGTACTCGTACTGCACTCCGCGGCGGTCGAGGGCCTCCAGGATGCGCTTCTCGTCGGCGCGCAGCCGGGAGGCGACGACGGCGAGCGGCGCCGGGCGCGTGGCGCCGGTCACTCGCCCCAGTCCTCTTCGACCTCGGGGGCGAGGGCGACCTGCAGCGGGTCGGTGGTGAGGATTTCCAGCTCGCTCGAGCAGTCACCGCACTCGACGATCTCGCTCACTTTCGGCTCCGCCAGGAGAGCAACGGAGCTTTCGCACTCGGGACAGACGACCATGCCGGCGTTCCTTTCCGGGTTTCCTGCGAATCACTGGTTAGTAGATCCGGTGGGCCGCCGTGGCTGCGTCCATCGCGCTGATGAACGAGCCCAAGAACTCCGTTGACCGGCCGGCCCGTCGGGCACGTATGGCGTCGACACGGCGTCCCCCGTAGATGGACGCCGTGTCGACGCTGTGTCGCTCTTCGGGCGTGCGGAGCCGTCCGCTCTTTACAGCGTTCTGCGGACCGTGACTGACTGGGCCGGCGCGGACGTCGCGGACTGTGGAGGGGAATTCTTGTGTCAGTCACTGGAACACGACCGAAAATCCTGGCGCTGTGGAGCGCTCCGCGCAGCCGTTCCACGGCGTTCTTCCGCATGATGTGCGAGCGCGGGGATTTCCAGGTGCTGCACGAACCCTTCTCCTACCTCGCCGAATTCGGCGAGGTCGAGGCCGGCGGCAGCACTCTGCGGAGCGAGGGCGAACTGCTCGCCACCGTACGCGAACTGGGCTCGCGCGCACCGCTGTTCTTCAAGGACACTACCGACGAGCGGTACCCGGGCCTCCTCGCCGACCGGGAGTTTCTCGCCCGGGACGCGGTGCACACCTTCATCATCCGGCACCCCGCCGAGACCATCGCCTCGTACCACGCGATCAACCCCGAGGTGCGGCGCCACCAGATCGGTTTCGAGGCGCAGTACGAGCTGTTCCAGGCCGTCCGGGACAGTACGGGAAAGACTCCGGTGGTGGTGGACGCGGACGATCTCATCCGGAAGCCGGAGGCGCTCGTCAGGGCATACGCCGACGCGGTCGCCATTCCCTTTGTGGAAAAAGCCCTCAACTGGCAGCCGGAATCCCGGAAAGAGTGGCAGCCGAGCGATCGCTGGCATTCCGACGTGAGCGCGAGCAGCGGTTTCCGCGCACAGCAACGGGACTACGGCATCGATGTGGCGGCGCACCCGGTGCTCGGCGGCTATCTGGAGCACCATCTGCCGTTCTACGAGCAGCTGCACGCCCACCGGCTGGCCGTATGAGCCGGGTGCTGCCGATGAACACACAGCCGACGAGCGCACGCCCGCGGAGCGTACGGGCGCGGAGCGCACCGGCCCCGAACCCGCCGGCTCGATGCACCTGCTGGCCCGGCGCGACGATCTGGCTCACCGGACTGCCGAGCGCGGGCAAGACCACGATCGCCCACGCGCTGGCGGAGCGGCTGCGCGGCGACGGGCGCCGCGTGGAGGTGCTCGACGGCGACGAGATCCGGGCCTTCCTGTCCGCGGGACTCGGCTTCAGCCGGGCGGACCGCACCACGAACGTGCAGCGCATCGGCCTCGTGGCCGAAGTCCTCGCCCGCAACGGCATCACGGTCCTCGTGCCGGTGATCGCGCCCTACGCGGACGCGCGGGAAGCGGTGCGCAGCCGCCATGAGGCGTCGGACACCACGTATCTGGAGGTGCATGTGGCGACTCCGGTGGAGGTGTGCGCGGAGCGGGACGTGAAGGGGCTGTACGCGAAGCAGGCGGTGGGCGAGATCTCCGGTCTCACCGGGGTCGACGATCCGTACGAGGAGCCGGAGTCGCCCGACCTGCGGATCGACACGCATGCCCGGACGGTCGAGGAGTCCGCGACCGTGCTGCACAAGCTGCTCGTCGAAAGGGGGCTGGCGTGACGACGGTTGCACAGACCCGCGGGGGCACCGAGAACCCGTACGCGCTGACGCATCTGGACGCGTTGGAGTCGGAGGGGGTGCATATCTTCCGTGAGGTGGCAGGGGAGTTCGAGCGGCCGGTGATTCTCTTCTCCGGCGGCAAGGACTCCATCGTGATGCTGCACCTGGCGTTGAAGGCGTTCGCCCCGGCGCCGGTGCCCTTCGCCCTGCTGCACGTGGACACCGGGCACAACTTCGCGGAGGTCATCGACTACCGGGACCGCACGGTGGCCCGGCACGGGCTGCGGCTGCACGTCGCCTCCGTGCAGGAGTTCATCGACGTCGGCACGCTGCGCGAGCGCCCCGATGGCACCCGCAATCCGCTGCAGACCGTCCCGTTGCTGGATGCGATCGAGAAGAACCGCTTCGATGCGGTCTTCGGCGGCGGGCGGCGCGACGAGGAGAAGGCGCGGGCGAAGGAGCGGGTGTTCTCCCTGCGGGATGAGTTCGGCGGCTGGGATCCGCGGCGTCAGCGCCCGGAGCTGTGGCAGCTGTACAACGGCCGCCACTCCCCCGGCGAGCACGTCCGCATCTTCCCGCTGTCGAACTGGACCGAGCTGGACGTGTGGCAGTACATCGCCCGGGAGGAGATCGAACTGCCGGCCATCTACTACGCCCATGAGCGCGAGGTGTTCCAGCGAGGCGGCATGTGGCTGGCTCCCGGCCTGTGGGGCGGCCCCAAGGATGGCGAGACCGTTGAGAAGCGCCTCATCCGCTACCGCACGGTCGGCGACATGTCCTGCACCGGTGCCGTGGACTCCGACGCGGTGACCATCGAACAGGTCATCGCCGAGATCGCCGCCTCGAGGCTGACCGAGCGGGGCGCAACGCGGGCGGATGACAAGTTGTCCGAGGCCGCGATGGAGGACCGTAAGCGCGAGGGGTACTTCTGACCATGAGCACGATCATCGAGCAGACCGCTGCCACCTCCCTGCTGCGCTTTGCCACCGCCGGTTCCGTGGACGACGGCAAGTCCACCCTCGTCGGGCGGCTGCTGCACGATTCCAAGGCGGTGCTGGCCGACCAGCTGGAGGCCGTGCAGCGCGCCTCCCTGGGCCGCGGGCAGGAGGCCCCGGACCTGGCGCTGCTGACCGACGGGCTGCGCGCGGAGCGGGAGCAGGGCATCACCATCGACGTGGCCTACCGCTACTTCGCCACCCCGCGGCGGCGGTTCATCCTCGCCGACACCCCCGGCCATGTGCAGTACACCCGCAACATGGTCACCGGTGCCTCGACGGCCGAGCTGACCGTGATCCTGGTCGACGCCCGCAACGGCGTGGTCGAGCAGACCCGCCGCCACGCGGCCATCGCCGCGCTGCTGCGGGTCCCGCACGTGGTCCTGGCGGTCAACAAGATGGATCTCGTCGACTACGCCGAGCCGGTCTTCGCTGCCATCGCCGAGGAGTTCACCGGCTACGCCGCCTCGCTCGGCGTCCCCGAGGTCAGCGCGATTCCGATCTCGGCCCTGGCCGGCGACAACGTGGTGACCCCGTCGGCGACCATGGACTGGTACGGCGGCCCCACCGTGCTGGAGCACCTGGAGACCGTGCCCGTCGGCACCGACCCCTCCGACGACCCGGCCCGCTTCCCCGTCCAGTACGTCATCCGCCCCCAGACCGCCGAACACCCCGACTACCGCGGCTACGCCGGCCAGATCGCTTCCGGCGTCCTGCGCGTCGGCGACCCCGTCACCGTCCTCCCCTCCGGCCGTACCAGCACGATCGAAGGCATCGACGCACTGGGCCGGGCTGTGGATGCGGCCTGGGAACCCCAGTCCGTCACCGTTCTGCTCGCCGACGACCTGGACATCTCCCGCGGCGACCTCATCACACCCACGGACCGGGCCCCGAATCCGAGTCAGGACATCGAGGCGACCGTCTGCCATCTCCACGAACGGCCCTTGCGGGTCGGCGACCGCGTGCTGCTCAAGCACACCACCCGGACCGTGAAGGCCGTCGTCAAGGACGTCCCCTCCCGTCTCACCCTGGACGACCTCTCCCAGCATCCATTCCCCGGCGAGCTGGCCGCCAACGACATCGGTCGGGTGCTCGTACGCACTGCCGAGCCGCTCGCACTCGACCCGTACGCCGACTCCCGCCGCACCGGCTCCTTCCTCCTCATCGACCCGGCCGACGGCACCACCCTCACCGCCGGCATGACAGGCACGGCATTCGTGCCGATCGCGAGGTGACCACGTCATGGCCCCTGCCCCCCGCTGGCTGCTGCGCCGGCCCAAGGGTGACGCGCCCACCAGGCTGTTCTGCCTGCCCTACTCCGGCGTCGGAGCGTCGATGTACCACCGGTGGCCGCGGCTGATCGGACCGGCCGAGGTCTGTCTGATCCAGCTGCCCGGCCGGGAGAACCGGCTGCGCGAGCCGCACTACGGCACGTACGAGCAGCTGGCCGGGCCACTCGCCGAGGCCCTGCTGCCCTACCTGGACCGCCCGTTCGGGTTCTTCGGCCACTGCGGCGGCGCCCTGCCCGGGTTCGCCGCCGCGCTGCACCTCGTACGGGAGGGCATGCCCGCCCCGGACCGGCTCTTCATGTCCTCCCAAGTGGCCCCGCACGACGGCCCCTTCGGGCGGTTCCTCGGGATGACCGACGCCGAACTGGCCGTGGAGCTGGCCGAGCTGACCCGGGCGATGGGCGGCAATCCACACCCCGACCTGATCGACATGAGCCTCGGCGTGCTGCGCGCCGACGTGGCCGCCAACCGCGGCTACCAGCTGGACAAGCCGGTGCGCCTGCCGAGCGCCGTGCATGCCATCGGCTGGGACGCCGACCGCGAGATCCGCCCCGGCCAGATGGGCGGCTGGGAGGAGTACGCGGAACCCGGCCGCTTCCACCCGACGGTGCTCCCGGGGGAGCACTACGCGTTCCTCAACGCCCCGGAGGCTCTGGTCGAGGTACTCGCCGACGGCATGCGGCAGGCACTGGCGGAGACCGGAGGTGCCCATGGATCTCTCACTGACGCCTGAGCAGCGCGCCTACCGGGACGAGGTCCGCGCGCTGCTCGACACCGACGAGGTGCGCGCCGAGACCCGTTCGGTCCGCACCCGCCCTGGTGCCGAGGGCGGACTGCTCGACGTCTACCGGAGGCTGGGCGAGCGTCGCCTGCTGGCCCCCAACTGGCCGGAGCGGTATGGCGGCGGGGGCCGTACGATCGCGGAGAAGGCGATTCTCACCGAGGAGCTGATCGCCCACGGTGTGCCCGACATCGTGCACACGCTCAGCATCGACATCGTCGGCCTCGCGCTGCTGCTGTACGGCACCGACCGGCAGAAGGAGCGGCTGCTGCCACCCATCGCCCGTGGCGAGAGCGCGGCGGGAGTACTGTTCAGCGAGCCGGAGGCGGGCTCCGACCTCGCTGCGCTGCGGACCCGTGCCGAGCGCGACGGCGACGGCTGGCGGCTGTCCGGCAGAAAGATCTACAGCGCCAAGTCGCACCTGGCCGACTTCGCGCTCTGCGCGGCCAGAACGACCGACTCCGAGGTCAGATTCCACGGAATCACCGTCTTCATCGTGCCGATGAAGACCCCGGGCGTGGCCGTGGAGCCGCTGTGGAACATCGGTGACGACCGCTTCTGCGACGTGTCGCTCTCCGGTATCAGGGTCACCGACGAGGACGTCCTCGGCACGGTCGACGACGGCTGGCAGATCATCGGCAAGGTGCTCGGCCTGGAGCGCACCGGCGTCGAATTCCAGGCGAAGGCGCGCCGCTGGCTGGACGCGGCGCTCGACCGCGCCGCGGCCGCCGCCGCGGACGTGACCGTGGACGTGGGGGCGGGCGCGGAGGGGGAGCGTCTCGTGGCGCTCGACGCGGACGTACGGGCGGCCGGGTTGCTGGCCTGGCGCTGTGTGAACAATCTGCAGGCGGACCGCACCGACGACGTGGAGTCCGCCGTGGCCAAGTTCTGGGCGGGCGAGACGGGCCGCGAGGTGGCGATGGCCGCCGCGGAGACGACCGGGCTCGACGCGCTTCTGGCCGGAGACGACGAGGAGGCTCTGGAACTCGGCCTCCTGGAAGCCGCCTACCGGGAGGCCCCGGGGCTCACCCTGGCCTCCGGAACCTCCGAAGTCATGCTCACGCTGATCGCTTCCACCGGCCTCGGGCTGCTGGCCTGAGCCACCGCCGCCGGACGAAGGACTCGACTCACGATGGACGTCACCCTCGCCCCGGAGCAGCGCGAACTGCACCGGGTGTGCACCGAGCTGCTCGACGAAGAACTCGCCCCGCTCATCCGGCGGATGGCGGATCGGCCGAGGCACGGCGACGCCACCGCCGAAGCCCCGGACAACGCTCCGCTCCGCGCGATGCTGTGGCAGGCGCTGACCGACCTCGGAGCGCTGCGGCTGGGCGGCGATGGCCACGGGCTGCAGAGTCTGGCGGTGGTCGCCGAGCGGCTCGGCGAGGTGCTCTACCAGGGGCCACTGCCGGACACCGTGCTCGCCGCCGAAGCCCTGCTGCGCAGCGCGCCCGGCGGTACCCGCGACCGGTTCCGCAAGGAGATCGGGGCAGGTGCGCCGGTCGCCGCCGCCGTACGCGACGGCGCACTGCGGCCCGACGAGGCGCCGCTGGTGACGGACGAGGCGCTGGAGACGATCACGGCGGAGCGCCGTTTCGTCGCGTACGCCGCCGAGGCCGACTACCTCTTGATCCCCGGGCGTACAGCGGACGGCGTGCGGCGGACGGCCCTGGTGCGGCGCGACCACCCCACCGTCCGGCTGCGCAGGCACGAGGAGTTGGGTCGCGGCGAGCTGTACGCGGTACGGCTCTCCGGCACCCCGGTCGCGTACTGGCTGGACCTGGGTTCCGACCCGGAGGGCGCCTGGCGCCGGCTCCTGGCCTCTGCCCGGATCGTGCAGGCCGCCTGTCTGGTCGGCCTCAGCCAGGGCGCGCTGCGGCTCGCGACGGCGTACGCCAAGGAGCGGCGGCAGTTCGGCGGCCCGCTCGGCCGCCGGCAGGCGCCGGCCTTCCGGCTGGCCCGCACGGCCGCTCGCATCGACGCGGCCCGGATGCTCACGCGGGCCGCCGCCTGGGAGGCGGACAGCGGCGTCGATCCCCGGCTGACCGCCGCGCAGGCCCTGGCGATGGCGGGCGACCTGGCCCGGGAGGCGAGCCGGGACGCCCTGCAGATCCATGGCGCACGGGGCATGACCGAGGCCTGCGATGCGCAGTTGTTCTACCGACGGGCCGCGGTGGAATCGGTCGCGCTGGGCTCCCCGGCCCGGCTCCGGGCCGAGGTCCTACCGTTGCTCTTGGCGAAACACGCCGACCGGACGCCATCACTTTCCTAGGGTTTGCAGCATGACCAACACGCCATCCACCGCCACGGCCCCCTCGGCACCCGCGCCCGCAGCCACGCTGGCCCTCTCCGCCGACGAGGCGCGGCGCCTGGCGCTGCGCGCCCAGGGGCTGCTGGGGGCGCCGGACCGCCGGGCCGGGGTACGCGGGGTACTGCGGCACCTGGGTGCGGTGCAGTTGGACACGATCTCGGTGCTGGCGCGCTCGCACGAGCTGGTGCCGTACGCCCGGCTGGGCGCCGTCGGCCGCCCCACGGTCGAGGCGGCGTATTGGACGGATACCCACTCCTTCGAGTACTGGTCGCACGCGGCCTGCATCCTGCCCGTCGAGGAGTGGCCGCACTTCGCCTTCCGGCGCCGCGCGTACCGGGCCCGTACGAAGTGGTACCACGACCTGCCCAAGGAGGCGTACGACTCGGTCATCGACCAGATCAGGACCCAGGGGCCGCTGACCGCCACGGAGTTGGGCGGGGCGAAGAACGGCGGCCCGTGGTGGGACTGGAGCGAGGCGAAGGTCGCCGTCGAGCGGGCGCTGATGCTCGGCGAGGTCGTCTGCACCGAGCGCCGCAGCTGGAAGCGGGTCTACGACTTGGCCGAACGCGCGATCCCGGACGCGCTGTACCACGACGACCTGGACGACGCCGAGTGCCTGCGGCGTCTCGTCGCCCAGGCCGGCGCGGCGATGGGCGTGGCCACCCGCTCCGACCTGGCGGACTATCACCGCCTCAAGGGCGAGCAGGTCGACGCTGTGATCGAGGATTCCGGTCTGGTGCCGGTCGAGGTCGAGGACTGGGGCAAGCCTGCCTGGGCCGACCCGGCGGCCCTTGCGTCGCCGCCGCAGGGCCGCCACCGTACGACCCTGCTGTCCCCGTTCGACTCCCTCATCTGGGAGCGGCCGCGCACCGAGCGGATCTTCGGCTTCTCGCACCGTCTCGAGGCGTACGTACCGAAGCAGAAGCGGGTCCACGGCTACTTCGCGATGCCGCTGCTGGCCGGGGGAAGGCTGGTCGGCAGGGTGGACCCGGCCCGTGAGGGCCGGACTCTGGTGGCCAGGCAAGTGTCGCTGCGCGGCAGGAAGGCCGTATCCGCCATGGCGCAGGCGCTGCGCGAGGCCGCGGAATGGGTGGGCTGCGACAGCGTCCGGATCGAGCGCTGTGACGACCGCGAGGCGGCCGCGGCGCTGATCGCGGAACTCGGCGACTGACGCCGCGGCGCCGTCCCGCCGCGCGACAGCGGCACCTCCGGGGTCCTCACCGGGAGCGCGCCGCGAGCGGCTGCTCCGCCCAGATGGTCTTGCCGTGGGGGGTGTAGCGGGTGCCCCAGCGATGCGCGAGCTGGGCGACGAGGAACAGACCGCGGCCGCCCTCGTCGGTGGCGGCGGCTTGACGCAGATGGGGGGCCGTACTGCTGCGGTCGGAGACCTCGCAGATCAGGGTCAGGTCGCGGATCAAGCGCACCTGAATGGGGCCGACGGCGTGGCGGATGGCGTTGGCGACCAGTTCGCTGAGGATGAGCTCCGTCGTGAAGACGGCGTTCTCCAATTGCCAGGCGTCGAGCTGCCGGGTGACGGCGGCGCGTATCGCCGGGACGATGGCCGGGTCGGCGGGGAGGTGGTCCCAGCGAGCGATGTTGTCCGGGTCCACGGCGTGGGTGCGGGCGACGAGCAGGATCAGGTCGTCGTCGCAGGGCCGGGCAGGGGGCAGACTCGCGATGACGGCCTCGCAGGTGTCCCCTGATGAGCGGTCCGCGTGAGCGAGGGCGCGGCGCAGCTGCTCCAGTCCGGTGTCGATACCGGACGTGCGGTCTTCGACGAGGCCGTCGGTGTAGAGCACCAGTTGGCTGCCTTCGGGGAGGTCGAACTCGGCCGATTCGAAGGGCATGCCTCCCAGACCGAGCGGTGGTCCTGCGGGCAGTTCGAGGAAGGACACGGTGCCGTCGGGGTGGACGAGCGCCGGTGGCAGATGACCGGCGCGGGCCAGGGTGCAGCGGCGGCTGGTCGGGTCGTAGATCGCGCACAGGCAACTGGCTCCGATGACGGCATCGCCACCGCCTCCTGAGGCCTCTTGGTCCATGCGGTCGACCAAGTTGTCAAGGTGCGCGAGGAGTTCGTCGGGGGACACGTCGAAGGCCGAGAAGTTGTGCACCGCGGTGCGCAGCCGGCCCATCGTGACCGCCGCGTGGATGCCGTGGCCGACCACATCACCGACGACGAGGGCGACGCGGGCACCCGAGAGGGGAATGACGTCGAACCAGTCTCCCCCGACTCCGGAACGCGCGGGAACGTAGCGGTGGGCCACCTCAAGCGCTCGCTGCTCGGGCAGACCGCCGGGCAGCAGGCTGTGCTGCAGCGCCAGGGCCATGGTGCGTTCACGGGTGTAGCGGCGTGCGTTGTCGATGCAGACCGCGGCGCGGGCCACGAGTTCTTCGGCGAGGGAGACGTCGTCGTCCTCGAAGGGAGCCGGCTGTTCGGCGCGATAAAAGCTGGCCACGCCCAGGGCGACCCCGCGGGCGCGCAGGGGAACGGCGATGAGGGAGTGGACTCCCTGCTCCAGGATCTTCCCGGTGCGTTCGGCGGTGTGCGCCTGCCAGCCGTCGGCGGACTCCAGGTCCGGTTCCAGGACCGGCCATCCGTTGGCCAGGCACCTGGCCTGCGACGTGCCGGGGGCGAAGTCGACCTGCTCACCGACGGAGTGGAAGGGGCAGCCCTCCCGGATGCCGTGGAGAGCGGTACGGCGCATCGTGCTGGCGGGGGCGGGCTCGTCGCCGCGGAGCACGGAGTCGTAAAGGTCGATGGTGACGTAGTCGGCGAAGCTCGGGACCGTCGCCTCGGTGAGTTCCTCGGCGGTACGTGTCACGTCCAGGGTGGTGCCGATGCGTGCGCCGACCTCGGTCAGCAGCTCCAAGCGGCGTCGTGCCGCGACGGCGAACTTGCCCACGCCCGGCTCGCCGATCATCAGTGGCCAGCCCCGCAGGCGTGGTTCGGCGATCTCCGCGTGCGCCCCGGTGTGCGCCTCCGGTGCGGGCTGGCTCGGCACGTTCTGCGGGTAGTGGTTCACGTTCTGCCGGAGCAGGTCCACGCCCTGCAGGAAGCGGTCCGCTTTCCTGGCTGCGGCTGCGGCTGCGGTGGGGGGCGGCTGCGGCGCGGTCTCGGGATGGTCCGTCGATGGTGTGACGACGGTGAGGCGGCTCTGCAGTGAGCCTTCGGAAAGGAGTACCTCGACGACGACGCCCTCCATGGCCTCGGCCACCGATCTGGCCAGGAGCGTGGCCACCCGTCCGCGGGAAAGCGGCACCTCGACGGTGGCCGCACCGCCCGAGGCGATCAGTGCGGCGGCCGACTCCTGCAGGATGAGCTGGTCCTCGCGCCCCAACATGCCGCCGGGCAGGACGTCGAGGTCGGCAGCGTCCGTCGGCAGGGGGACGTCGGGCAGCCGCGCACGGTGTCCGGCCTGCAGATATGCCCTCAACAGGGCACGCTCGTGCTCTGAGCTCTGCTCCAGCAGCCGCTCCTCGACAGCAAGGGCTGCCTTGTACATGAGGGCATCCGGCCCCTGGCTGACATCCGCGGCCGGGTAGGCGGCGTTGAGGACGCCGACGATGCGTCCGTTGAGCGGGGCGCGCACGGGGACGGCCAGACAGTCCGCCGTCTGCAGGCGCTGATCGAAGTGTTCCGGGCCGTAGACGCGGCAGGGGCGCCGTTCCCTGAGCGCCAGGTTGATGGCGTTCGTACCGGCGAATGATTCGGTGAGGCAGAAACCGGGGAAGCCGTGGGTCGAGTCGCATACCCTGGCCATCTCGGGTTCCCCGACGCGGCGTTCGAGGATCCAGCCCCGCGTGTCGGTGAGGATCACGCCCACGGGGGTGCCGGTGATCAGAGTTTGCAGCCGGTCGAGCACGGGCCCGGCCGCGCGGACGAGGTCACTGTCCTGGTCGAAAGCATCTCGGTAAGGAACATCGATGTGTTCTGGCTGGAGGCCCAACGATTGGCAGCGCTGCCACGAGGACAAGATCAGATCTCGCACGCTCCCCGCGACCGGGTCACCTGCCATAAACCGATCACGGCCGCGTGCAATGAGTTCTTTCCTATGCTGAGCGTCCGCCATACGCATCGTTCCCCTCACCCGGATCGCGCCTGCGGCCAACAGCTCTTTCCAAGGCTACGCAAAACAGGGTAATACTCAGCCAGCATGACAGAAGCCGTCTCCGGCGGCCTTCACGTGCCGCGACCGGACGGGCGGTCGATTCCAGCCTGCCGTAAGCGGCCTGTTTTCGCGCGTCGCCGCAGTTCACGCAGCGGGCGTCCATTCCCCCGTACCGGGCAGCGCCCGATCAGCCCCATCCCGCGTAGCCGCCGAGAAGTCGCCCTATTACACAGAGTCATTTCCCTGGTGGGCGGGACAGCGCCGCATTCCCGCGCAAAATCTTGCCATTTCGCGAGCGCAGCGTATCCTCTGCGGCTCGTCCGGCTCTTCATCGGCGCGTGGGCCGCTTCCCGTCTTTGCGTGAAACCACATGGCCTGATGGTTGAGGCCAACACAGGCCGTAGAGGAGCATGAACGAATGGGTCACGGATTACGTCGCTTTGCCGGTGCGGTAGTTGTGCTCGCGGGGATCGCCTTCGCGTCGTGGTTGGTCTTCGGCTCTCCACATGAGTTGGAGGGTGACCTGAGGCTTGTGCGCGTTGCTCTCGGCCTCGTTTCTCTGGGAACGATCGGCGGTGGGGCTCGGCTCATGTTTCCCTGGCAAAGCCTCGACGAATACCAGCAGTAGCCCGCCTGCAGCAGCCAGGAGACGATCGCCGAGGTGCCCTGCGGGGTGTGCTGCTGGAAGTGGCGCTCCGGCGCAGCCGGGAACACAACTGAGGAGACCGGCATGTACCTCGTCACCGTCGACCCCCCACCGACCGGCGACGGATACGGCCACCTCGTCATGCCGGTGCGCCTGTCTCAGTAACCCGCCTGGTGGGGGGCGAGAGGCGCCCTCTCGCCCCCCACGTACCAGCCGCGCCCAGCCCTCAGAGGACAGGTGCAGCACCACCCGGACGGACTCCAGCGACTACGGTCGGCCCGCCTCATGGCCGGAGAGTGAGAGGCGGCAACCGGAACCGGCGCTACCGCTAACCACTGGTCCGTTGTTCCAACCGCTGCTCTCCTGTGCCTGGTGTCCGACGAAGCGTCACCGGCTCCGGGTGCGCACTATGGGATGAGGTGCGCGATCCCATCCAGCGAGAGGCGAGTGATGACGAGTCCAGATTCACCCGGCACACCTACCCCTGCCGGTGCGCGGCACCGCAGCGGGCCTGATCTCGACCCCGCCTACTGGCAGCGGAGGCTGGAGGAGCTGATCACCCTTCACCAGGTGCCGGGCGCGGCCCTGGGCGTGCTCCGCGCCGGCCGGATCACCCCCGTGGGCGTCGGGGTGCTCAACGAGGCTGCCGGCGTCGAGGTGACTCCTGACTCGCTCTTCCAGATCGGCTCCATCACCAAGGCGTGGACGGCCACCCTGATCATGCAGCTCGCCGACGAGGGGCTGCTCCGCCTGGACACGCCCGTCGCCGAGCTGCTTCCGGACTTCCAGGTTGCCGACCCTCAGGTGACCCGGGTTCTGACCATCCGGCAGTTGCTCAACCACACCAGCGGCATGGACGGCGATGTCTTCATCGACACCGGCCGCGGCGACGAGTGCCTGGCGGCCTATGTGGCCCGGATGGCGGAGGTCAACCAGAACCACCCGATCGGCGCCACCTGGTCGTACTGCAACGCCGGATACATCCTGCTCGGCCGGATCGTCGAGTACCTCACCGGGTCGACCTGGGACGCCGCACTCACCGAGCGGCTGATCGAGCCCCTGGGGCTGCGTGCCACCGTGACCCTGCCGGAACAGGCCCTTCTGCACCGCGCGGCCGTGGGCCACTTCTGCGCCCCCGGAGCCGACCCCGAGCCGGCCTCCCAGTGGATGCTGCCGCGCTGCCTGGGCCCGGCCGGTCTGATCACCTCCTCGGTGCACGACCTCCTCGCCTTCGTCCGGATGCATCTGAGCCACGGCACCGCGCCGGACGGCAGCCGGGTGCTGTCCGCGGACGCCACCGCCGCGATGGCCGCCGAGGAGGTCCTCCTGCCGCACCCGTACGGGATCGGCGACTCTTGGGGTCTGGGCTGGATCCGGCACGGCTGGGACGGACACCGCCTCATCGGTCACGACGGGACGACCCTCGGCCAGACCGCCTATCTGCGCGTACTGTCCGAGGCGGACCTCGCTGTCGCGCTGCTCACCAACGGCAACCGGACCCAGGACCTGTTCCAGGACGTGTTCCGGGAGATCTTCGCCGACCTGGCGGGGGTCACCATGCCGGCTGGGATCGCCCCGCCCGCCGAACCGGTGCCCGTCGACCCCGGTGCGTATCTGGGGGTGTACGAGCGCACCAGCGTGCGCACCGAGGTGTTCGAGCGCGATGGGAAACTGATCCTCCGGTCGGTCACGAGCGGCGCGGCGGCCGCCTTCGCCCCCACCATGGAGCATGTGCTGGTGCCGGTCCGCCAGGACCTGTTTGCCCTGCGCGTCCCGGAGACCCAGACCTGGTCCCCGGTGTACTTCCACACCTTGGACGACGGCAGCCGCTATGTCAGCTACGGCGCCCGTGCCAACCCGCGGGTAGAGCCTGCGCTCCCGGCGAGCACACACGGTCACCAACAGGCTGGATTCCACGAAGAACTGGCCACAGTTGAGTAGGCGAGCACCAGTACCGAGGCCGTGGGAGCCACGGCAGCCGGCGGCCGCCGCTGGGGCCCGGGTGCCGGCGCCGCTCGGCTGCGGCGAATGGCGAGGCCGGCGGAGCGGTGCGACCATCGAATCAGTTCTGCCGGCCGGTAGGCCTCGGCGCGCGGAGTGAGACGCCGCGAGACCGGCCGGGGCGATGACATCGATGATGTGCGGGCTGGAATTTCTCCCCGGAAGGGGATGCCATGGCCAAACGTCTGATCGTCTGCTGTGACGGCACGTGGAACCTCGCCGACCAGCCAAGCAAGACGAACGTCACCAAGGTAGCCCTGTCCGTCCGGCCGCGAGCCGCCGGCGTGGAGCAGCGCGTGTACTACCGCAGCGGTGTCGGTACACGCCGATGGGAGCGCCTGCGCGGCGGCGCGTTCGGCATGGGGCTGTCCGGCAACATCATGGACGCCTACCGCTTCCTCGTCGACGCCTACGAGCCCGGTGACGTGCTGTACCTGTTCGGCTTCAGCCGGGGGGCGTTCACCGCCCGCAGCCTGGCCGGCCTGGTGCGCAACTGCGGCATCCTGCGCCGGGAGAACGCCGACCGGATCATGGAGGCGTGGGCCCTGTACCGCGACCGGATCGAGAAGCCGACCGGCACGGCCTCCACCCTGTTCCGCCGGGCGTACGCACACGAGACGGGGATCCACTTCATCGGAGTGTGGGACACGGTCGGTACCCTCGGCATCCCGGATCCGGGTCCCCGGTGGCTCAAGCCGGTCGTGAGCCTGGCCAACCGTCGGTGGGCGTTCCATAACACCGAGCTGAGCAGCTGGGTGAAGGGAGCCTTCCACGCGCTGGCCATCGACGAGCAGCGCACACCGTTCACCCCGACGCTGTGGCACCAGCAGCCCGGTGCCACCGACAACGGCCAGGAACTGAAGCAGGTGTGGTTCGCCGGAGTACACAGCGACATCGGCGGCGGCTACCCGAAGACGGCGCTGTCCGACATCACCCTGCTGTGGATGGTCCACCAGGCCCGCAGATACGGGCTGGAGTTCGACACCGAGGCCCTCAGCGAGGCCGGGCCGCGCGACATGACCCCGGACAGGAGCATCGACTTCCGGGTGCGGCCCGACAGCATGGGTACGGTGCACGACTCACGCACCGGCCTGTACCGACTGGCCCGACCGTGGCACCGGCCCATCGGACAGGCCGCGGACGACCGGGGTCGTCTCGACGGATGCGAATACCTCTCGGAATCCGCCGAGAAACGCCACGACAAGGACGCGTCCTACCGACCGCCCGAGCTCAACCGCCATCTTGCTCAGGGACGGGTACGCCTCGAACCGGTGCCCCTGTCCGCCCCTGGCGCGCACCTGCCGCTCACCAGCACGGAACAGACACCTCCTGACCCTTAGGAGGCGCAGACCAGCCCAGTCGGCGACCTCCTCGCGTTGTGACCTCAACTGACCGGACCATGGTCCGCGTCACCCCCGCGGCGTGCGACGGGTTGCCATGGCGTGCTGCCGTGACACTCCGGGCTCCCCGCGGGCGATCGATATCCTCGTGGCATCGATCGACGTCATGGTGGCGGGAGACATCGGCGAGATGGATCTGGACCTGCGCAGGCTGCGTTCCTTCGTCGCGGTGGCCGAGCGACTGCACTTCGGTCAGGCGGCCGTCGCCCTGCACATCACCCAGCCCGCGCTCTCGCGGCAGATCCGCCAGCTCGAACAGGACCTCGGTGTGGAACTCTTCGCACGTACCAGCCGGGAGGTTGCCCTGACGCCCGCAGGCGAGCAGCTCCTCCAGGACGCGGAGCGGCTGCTCGCCGCGAGCCAGGCGGCCCTGGAGCGCGTACGGCGTGCCGACGCCGGTGGCCGTTCGCTGACCGTCGGGTTCATGCTCGGTGTCGACATCGCTCCGGTCGTGCGAGCCTTCTCCGAGCGCCACCCCGGCGTGGAGGTCGGGCTTGAACGTCTGCGCTGGTGGAACCATGGCCAGGCGGTGCTCGAGGGCCGCGTCGACGTCGGCGTCGTCCGGCTGCCCATCGCGTCCGAGGGCCTGACCCTGCTGCCCCTCTACACGGAGCCGGTGCGGGTGACCCTGCCCACTGAGCACCCGCTCGCCGGGCAGGCCGCCGTGTCTGTCGCAGACCTCGCGGACGAGCCGGTCTTTGGTTACGCGGAGGCCAGCCCCGCCTGGAACGCCTTCTGGAGCATCGACCCGCGGCCGGACGGGACCCGGCCCAGGCAGGGGCCGCTCGTCCACGATATGGAAGAGATCGTGGAGTACGTCCGGGGAGGGCGCGGTGTGGCGTTCCTGCCGGCCACGGTCACCGCCGCCTTCCCTCGGGACGATGTCACCTACGTCCCGGTCATTGACGCCCCGCTCGGCCAGATCGTCCTCGCCTGGCAGGCCGGTCGGCAGTCGCCGCTGATCACTGATCTCGCCGACGTCGCCCGGCGGACTCTGCCCGGCGAGAACGCCTGACCGCCGGACGCGGCCCCCGGCGTGTCATCCGGAGCATGGGAACCTCTGCCGTGTCGTCGGAGTGCCGCTGCTGGGCGGGCTCATGTAGGCCCCAGGGCTCAGCCGGTGTAGGTGTGGGGGGTCAGGAGGTCGTCGAGGCCGATGCGGGTGAGGAACTCCGCGCGGATGCGGTCGGCGACGTCGCTGACTTCTTGCGAGCCGTCGTTCGCCGGGTCGATGTGGACGCGGAACGGGCGTGTGCCGTGCGGGGTGTCGACGACCTTGACGATGGCGTCGGCGACCTGCGAGACGTCGGCGTCGGCAGGCGCGAGGGCAGCGAGACGCCGGGAGACCTGCTCCATCATGCCGGCGTAGCGCTCCTCGTAGGCCTTGACGACTTCCCGCTCGGCCGGGTGCCCGCCGGTGACGAAGTGGTTGGTGCCGGTGGTGAACGAGCCCGGAACGACGATCGTGGTCTCGATGTTGTACCGGGCGAGCTCGCCGGCGTAGCTGACGGCGAGGGAGTCCATCGCTGCCTTGGCGGCGAAGTAGGGGGCGAGGTAGGGCGGGGTGCCGCCCTTGGTGCTGGTGGAGCCGATCCAGACGAGCAGACCGTGCTCCTGGGCGCGCAAGTGGGGGAGGGCGGCCCGGTTGACGCGCTGGGTGCCGAGGACGTTGGTGTCGTAGACGGCGCTGAGCTCTTCGGGGGTGAACCCTTCGGTGGGGCCGGTCACCATGTGGCCGGCGTTGTGGATGACGACGTCCAGGGCGGGCTGCTCGGTGAGGATGGTGGCGATGGCCGCGTCGGCGGATTCCTGGGAGAGGACGTCGAGTTCGACGGTGCGCAGGTCCACGCCGTGCTCGGCGGCGTAGGAGGCGGCCTCGGCGACGCGGGAGGCGTTGCGACCGGTGGTGTCGCGCATCGCGGCGTAGACGGTGTGGCCCGCCCTGGCCAGAGCCCGCGCGGACAGGGCGCCGAAGCCGGAACCCGCACCTGTGATGACGATGGTCTTACCCATGACAGAACTCCTCGGCAAGGAATGAAGGGGCGATCGGAGAGCTGTGTCAGCGGAACGTGATGACGCTGCGGCCGCCACCACCGCCCGAGCCCATGGCGTCCAAGGTGGCCGGGGCCTGGTCGAGGGTGATCGGGTTGACCTGGGGAAGGATGTTGTGGGCGGCGGAGAAGGCGAGGGTGTCGCGCAGGTCGTGGGGTGACCCGGACGGGGAGGCCATGACTCGCAGCCGGTTGAGGACCATCGGCTGGGTGGGCAGGACGAGCGGGTCGGAGCCGTAGCCGCACAGGACGAGGGTGCCGTCGGGGGCGAGGCCTCCCAGGGTGGCCGCGGCGGCCGCGGTCGACGGGGCCGCGTTGAGGACGACGTTCGCGCCGCCGTCCCAAGCCTTCAGGGCCGGGGCCGGGTCGGTGTCCTCGGAGGCGATGAACAGTTCTGCGCCCAGTTCCCTGGCCGCGTCCTCGCCCCGCCGGGAGCGGCCGATCACGGCGACGCGCGCGCCCATGGCGGCCGCGTAGCGGATGGCGAGGGCTCCGACACCGCCGGCGCCGATGACCGCGACACGGGAGCCGGCGGTCGCGCCGCCCTGGCGCAGGCCGTTGAACGCGGTGATGCCGGCGCACATCAGCGGCGCGGCGGCGACCGGGTCGAGCCCGGTCGGCAGCGGGGTCACGAAGCCGGCCTTGAACACGGCGTACTCGGCGTAGCCGCCGTCGGCGACGATCCCGGTGATCCGCTTGGCGGTGCACAGGATCTGCTCACCGCGGGCGCAGTAGTCGCAGTGCCCGCAGGAGTCGTACAGGAACTGGGCGCCGACGGGAGTGCCGACGCCGGGCCAGGAGACACCCGGGCCGACGTCGGCGATCACTCCGGTGATCTCGTGGCCGGGGACGACCGGGAAGCGGGCGAAGGGGTAGTGACCGCGCATCAGATTCAGGTCCGAGAAGCAGACCCCGCACGCGGTGATCTTGATCAGGACCTCACCAGGGCCGGGCCGCGGAATCTCCAGCTCGGTCAGGGACAGCGGGGTCTCCACCGCAGTGGCAACGGCAGCACGCATCACATTCTCCAGGGAACGAGGATCGGGTCGGGTCGGGGATTCGCACGGCGTGTGCTCCCCGCTGGTCATACAGGGCCGCCGGACCAGGTGCCACGAGTCTTGCGCTGGTGTCCCGCCCGCGTCCAAGGCCGATTCCAGCGCGATCGATACCGCTCGGACATCGATGCACCACGGGCATGCCATGGGGAGTCGTGGGCGGCCGGGCGGGGAAACGGATCGGAGGCTTCGTCCTTGTGGCCGAGCGGCTCTGGGCTTGCCGAAGGAGAACATCGCAGCTCTCCGCACCATCCGTTGGACGGTCTTCACCACGCGTTTCGGAACCCCGCGGCGCAGTGGTTCAGAGCGTCGGCGTCACCCGGGGGGCCGCCTCGTCGGGCGGGCCGACCAGGGTCAGGTGGGAGACGAGCCGGTAGCGGTCGCCCCGGTAGACGGCCCGGGTGTATTCGAAGAGCCTGCCGTGCTGGTCGCGCGTGACCCGCTCCAGGGACAGCACCGGAGCTCCCTCGCCGATGCCGAGCAGGGACGCCTGGACGGCGTCGGCCGCGGTGGCCTCGTGCGTCTGCTCCGCGGCCGTCGGCACCAGGTCGTAGCGCTCGCGCAGCAGGGAGTAGAAGGAGCCGCTCTCGACGTCACCCGCGCTGGCGCCTGGTACCAGGTCGCTCAGTACATGGATGGTCTCCAGAGCCATGGGTTCGTCGTCGACGAGGCGTTGGCGGGCGATGCGCAGGACGGGGGTCGCGGCCTCGACGCGCAGCCTGCTGCCGATGCTCATTCCGGCCGGGACGATCGAGTGGTCGATCACCCTGCTCGTCCACTTGCCGGGTGCCGGAGGGTAACCGGTCTGGTTCGAGGCCAGGCCGGTCACGATCTCCTGTGCGATCTTCGGAGTCCCCACGAACACGCCGCGGCCGTGTTCGCGTACCAGCCAGCCGTCCCTGACCAATTCGTCGACGACAGCGCGCAGCGTCGGCCTGGAGGTCTCCAACTCCACGCAGAGCTGCCGCTCGGCCGGGATGGCCTGTCCGACGGCGCGTGCTTTGATCAGGGCGATCAGATGCTCGCGGATCCGATCGCGCTTTCTGAGGCTGGCTGTCACCGACCGCTTCCTATCCCTGGGTGTACACGCGAACGTAGTCGACCAGCAGGGTCGCGGGGAATTTCGTCGTCGAGTCCGGCGGACCCGGCCACACCCCGCCCACCGCGAGGTTCACCAGCAGGTAGAAGGGGTGGTCGAACACCCAGCCTGCCCCGCTGGGCAGTTCGCTCTTCTTCGACGTGAAGTAGGTGCGCCCGTCGAGCTGCCAGGTCACCTGCTCCGGCGACCATTCCACCGAGAACACATGGAAGGCGTCGGAGAATTTGGCGCCCCCGGGCAGGGTCGTCTTACCGCCGATTCCCTCTGCGGGGAAGCCCGGGCCGTGCATGGTGCCGTACAGCGTGCCGGGTTCTTTGCCGACGACCTCCATGACGTCGATTTCGCCGTTGTTCGGCCAGCCGACATCGTCGATGTCCTTGCCCATCATCCAGAACGCGGGCCACATGCCCTGCCCGGACGGGACCTTGATGTTGGCCTCGAAACGCCCGTACGCCTGGTCGAACTTGCCCTTGGTGGTGATCCGGCCGGAGGTGATGTCACAGCTGCCGACCTGGCAGTCCTCCATTCCGGGCAGCTGCTCGCGCCGGGCGGTGATGGCGAGATTGCCGGCGCCGTCCTGGGACACGTTCTGCGTACGGTTGGCGTAGTACTGCCACTCCTCGTTGCCCCACTGCGGCTCGCCGCCCAGGTCGTAGACCCACTTGGCCGGATCGGGCCGGGTGCCCTGGGCGTCGTTGAACTCGTCCTGCCAGGAGACCTGCCAGCCGCCGGCGGCCGGCGGCGAACCGTAGACCTGGAACTCCCACAGGGAGTAGCCCCAGGCGGTGGCGCGCTGGGTGCCCTGGACGCGTATGTACCGGGCGCTGTCGGAGACGGTGAGATCGTCGGTCCCACCGTCGCCTGTCGTGGTGGTGTAGGCGGTCCGCCAGGTGCTCGCGTTGTCGGACACTTGGATCCGGTAGCCGCGGGCGTACGCGGCCTCCCAGTTCAGGACGATGCGGGAGATCTTGGCGGACGCGCCGAGGTCGACCGTGATCCATTCGGAGTCGCGGCCCTCGGCGCTGGCCCAGCGGGTGGTGGTGTCGCCGTCCACGGCCTTGGCTGCGCTGTAGGCGGCGGCCTCGACCGACGAGACGGTGACGGGCTTGCCCTTCGACAACAGGACGTCGGCGGCCTGTGCGGAGGTTGCTGAGTCGGCAAGCATGCCGCCGGCGCCGGCCATGAGTGCCGCAAGTACGGCGGCGGTGCGGCGAGTTAGTCGCTTCACTCTTCCTCCCAGGAATCTGGTGGTGCCCGGCACTGTGGCATAGTGGTAAAGAAGTGGTCAATGCTTGAGTGGACTACGGACCTCTCTTTCGCGGGCCCCCTCAACCCAGCGCCCCTCCCGTCCCGCCTCATGTGAAGGCCGCGCGCAGCCGTTCCGCAGTCCATTCGGTACGGCCCCGGGGGCGGCGAGCGCGACCAGTCCCGCGCCGAGCGGCGGGTGCGGCGTCACCGCCAGCGGCCGGGGCGGAGCCAGTCGTTGACGGCGTATCCGGTCTTCCGGCCGATGTTGCGGGTGATGATGTGCTCGATCCCTCTGAAGACAAGGGGCGAGATCACGGTCGCCGGCAACCGGCCGCGGGCACGCCCTGGACCCAGGGCCGGCGGCAGTGTCAGGGCCAGTACCCGGGCCGGGTTCGGGCCGTTGTCCGCCTGCCCGACGGGGCGTTGTCGGTGGCTCGGGCGTTCTGAGCCGGCCACCTGGTGTCGTCAGGCAAATCGCGTCAGGTTCATTGACACTCCTCGTTCGTGGCCTCGATTCTGAGAGCGCTCTCGAACAAGGGCCTGTAGGGCCTTCCTTCCTTGCCAAGCGTGGTCGCCGACCGTCGGTGCGTGCCTGCCCGGCGTGCAACCAGAGTCCGACGACCGGGTCTAAACCCCTTCCCCTACAGGCGTGGCAGGTGCTTCATCCACTCCAACGGGATCCAGCTGACGAGGAGAAACAGCATGCATGCCAAATGGAAGGTGCTGGCGTTACTGGTCGCCTCGGTGATCTTCGCAACGGGACATGCGGCCGCCGGCCCCTCGTCCCCCGCCGAGGCCGCGGTACCCGCGACCATCCCGCTCAAGATCTCGAACAACTCCGGGCGCGGCGACCAGATCTACATCTACAACCTCGGGACTCTGCTCTCGACGGGTCAGCAGGGCTGGGCCGACGCGAATGGTACGTTCCACCCCTGGCCCGCCGGGGGCAACCCGCCGACCCCGGCGCCTGACGCCTCGATCGTCGGCCCTGCCAACGGCCAGTCCAAGACGATCCAGATGCCGAAGTTCTCCGGTCGGGTGTACTTCTCCTACGGCCAGAAGCTCGTCTTCAAGCTGACCACCGGCGGTCTCGTGCAGCCCGCGGTGCAGAACCCGAGCGACCCGAACAGAAACATCCTGTTCAACTGGTCCGAGTACACGCTCAACGACGCCGGGCTGTGGATCAACAGCACGCAGGTCGACATGTTCTCGGCGCCGTACGCCGTCGGCGTCAAGCTCGCCAACGGCACGACCAAGAGCACCGGTCACCTGAAGCCGGGTGGTTACAACGGCTTCTACAACGCCCTCAAGGGGCAGCCGGGCGGCTGGGCCAATCTGATCCAGACCCGCTCCGACGGCACCATCCTGCGCGCCCTCGCTCCCGGCCACGGCATCGAGGCCGGCGCCTTCCCGGGCACAGTCATGGACGACTACGTCAACCGGGTGTGGAGCAAGTACTCCTCCTCGACGCTGACCGTGACGCCGTTCGCGGACCAGCCGAACACCAAGTACTACGGCAGGGTCTCCGGTGGCGTCATGAACTTCACGAACAGCTCCGGAGCGGTCGTCACTTCGTTCCAGAAGCCCGATTCCGACAGCGTCTTCGGCTGCTACAAGCGGCTGGACGCGCCGAACGACCTGGTGCGCGGCCCGATCTCCCGCACACTGTGCGCGGGGTTCAATCGTTCCACGCTCCTGATCAACCCCAACCAGCCCGACACGAGCTCGGCGAACTTCTACAAGGACGCGGTGACCAACCACTACGCCCGGAAGATCCACGCGCAGATGGTGGACGGCAAGGCCTACGCCTTCGCCTTCGACGACGTCGGCAACTACGAGTCGCTGGTGCACGACGGCAACCCGCAGATGGCGTACATCACGCTCGACCCGTTCAACTAGGTGATCGATTCCAAGAGGTCCGGGGTGGGGGCCAGAGGTCAGAGGTCTTAGGCGGTCAGTGATCGCAGGATCGGCTGTCTGGTGTGGTCGCGCAGAATCCGCAGCAGGTGCAGCACCGTGGGCTGCGCTGAGCCGTGCCCCTGGTCGGCCAGGGCCGCCGCCCGCGGCGTCGCCTGACGTTGATCCGCCTCGGACGGCCCGTAGACGGCCCCGACCCTCACGCGATCATTCATCACCCGATGAGGATCGCGAGCCGCGCTGGTTGCGCTTCGCGCTGTAGGCGAGCGCCTCGAGTGCGAAGACGAGCACCGCTCCGATGCCTCGCAGAACACGCCTCGCTATCGATCCCGCTCCATGATTCACGGCGCCAGTAGATCACTCCAGAAACCGTACGCATAGGTCGGCGGAGTCTCCCTCCGCCATGCCGCACCGCTGGGCCTTGCGTCGGCCATGCGGTCCGGCGTTCGCCCCTCAGAAGCCGAAGATCTGTGGGACGTCCTTGACGAACACGATCCCGTCGTTTCCGGCCAGGTGTGCCGGGTCGAGCGGGGAGTAGCCGTAATACGGGGACACGCGGGGGGCGGGCCGCGTGTCCCCGAGGGTGGTGGCCAGCCGGGGGGCGTCGATGACGCAGCGGTCCTCCGGGAGCGCGTACAGGAGTCCTTCGACGGTGTCCGGTGGCGGGATGTCCACTCCCTGGTGCCGGATCGTGCCGAGGGCCGTGGCCAGGAAGGCATACCGCTCGCCCAGGTGGGCGCTCACGATCGCGCCGGCGCTCCACCACTCCAGCGGCAGGTCGCCCATCCGCATCGTGCTCTTGTCCCGCTGGAGATGGCCGTTGTGGGCGTGGATGAGTGCCGGGCCCCGTTCCGCGAGGGCGAGGATGTTGTGGGCCATCATCTGGTCCCGCAGGCCCACCAGCCGCGTCATGCGGCTCGGTGAGGTGTCGGCCATCCAGTAGTGGTAGCGCAGCAGGCCGGTGGCGGTGCGCCCGTACAGGCGCGCCCGGTCCCAGTCGTCCCGCGAGGTCGCCGTGATCAGGTGCGGCGTCTGCGCGTCGAGCAGCGCCACCAGATCGTCGGCGAGCAGCCGCAGCTGACTGGCCTCGGCCGACTGCCCCACGGACTGGGCCGGGTCCATCATCGCGGCGGGATTGGTCCACCGGTCGTCGGTGCCGAGCAGGCGGTCGAGTGTCTCCGCGGTGCAGGGGAGCAGGTCCGCGTCCACCCGGGCCGCGAGGTAGCCGTGGAGTGCGGTGAGGGCGTGCCGGGGGCTCGCGGCGCCGGTGATCTCCAGCGGGCCGTCGAAGCCGGCGAAGCGGAGCCGCTCGGACGCGGGCCGGCCGTCGTTGTAGGCGCGCATCCAGCGCACGAGCTCGCGGTTGGCCGCGGAGGTGCCCCAGCCGTGGCTGAATCCGTGCTCCATGACTTCGTCGAGGGTGCCCGTGCCCGAGGTGACGTAGTCGTCCACGACCAGGCCCATCATGCAGTCGCTCTCGATCGCGATCGTCCGGTAGCCCTCCTGCTCGACGAGCTGTCGGAAGAGGTTGTTGCGCAGGTCGAGCAGAGTGTCCTCGCCGTGGGTGGGCTCGCCCAGGGCGAGCAGCCGAGGCCGGGCCGGGAGCAGCCTCATGATGGCGGCGGCCTCGACGGCATGGGCGGTGTTCTTGATGTCAGTAGCCATGCCTTCAACGGTATCGTTGAACCTTCGATTGAAACTTTCCCGCGATATCGGCAGGTTCATGGGATCAAACCTTCAAAACGGCGAGCGACTCAGGCCGGTTGATCTGGCACGCGGGCACGGTCTGTCCACGCAGGCGATCAGGAACTACGAGGAGGCGGGCATCCTTCCGGCCGCCGGTCGCACACCCCACGGCTACCGCACCTACACCCCGCTGCACGCGCGGGCCCTGCGCGCGTTCCTCGCCCTGGTGCCCGGCCACGGCCACCAGACGGCGACGTCGATCATGCGGGCGGTGAACCAGGGCGCGGTCGATGAGGCGTTGGGCCTCATCGACGAGAGCCACGCCCAGCTCCTCGACGACCGGCGGACCCTCCAGGCCGTGGAGCGCGCCCTCCGCGGCCTGGAGCCCACTGCGGCGTCCGAGCCCAACGCAGTGTCTGGGCCTGCCAGCAGGTTCATCGGGCCGCTGGCAGGGGAGCTCGGCATCCGGCCCGCGACGCTACGCAAGTGGGAGCGCGCCGGGCTGGTGCGCCCGCGCCGCGACCCGCGGACCGGGTACCGCGTCTACGACGAGGCCGACGTACGGGACGCCCGGCTGGCCCATCAGCTCAGGCGGGGCGGCTACCTGCTGGAGCAGATCGCCCCGCTGATCGCCCAGGTGCGGGCGGCAGGCGGGCCGGAGCCGCTGGAGGCCACCCTGCGCGACTGGCACGGCCGGCTGTCCGCCCGCGGGCGCGCGATGCTGGCCGGGGCCGCCGAGCTGGAGGCGTACCTCCGCGAGCGCGGATGAGATTTCGGCCGTCAGCCGAAGAGAGACTCCCAGGACAGATACACCCGGGCGCGCGACGGGCGCCCCCACCCGGTGACCCTCAGAGATCCCAACTACCGCTCCCGGGTTCCAACTACGTCTCACATCCACAGGGGCCGGGCAACGTCACCCTGACGAGCCAAAGTCGGTAAAGGGGGGATCCACACGGCCCGTCGCCGGTCGACCGGGGCCGGGCCGGCCAGTGGGTCGCTGCTGCAATCCGCCGCACCAGCACTCGAGATGGGTGTCTTGACACGCACCTGACATCATTCATACATTCGTCGTCACTTTGTATGAATGGCGTGGGGAGTTGATCCGCATGCGGCTCGGCAATACCGCTGTCGTCCTCGGTGGCAGCGCCGCCGGTCTGTGCACCGCGGGCGCGCTCGCCCCGCATTTCGACCTGGTGCTGGTGCTGGAACGCGATGAGCTTCCGGCGGAGGCCGAGCACCGGCGTGGCGTGCCGCAGAGCAAGCACCCGCACTTCCTGCTGAACTCGGGCCGTCGCGCGATCGGGGCGCTGTTCCCCGGTTTCGAGGACGAACTCATCGCCGCTGGTGGGCTGCATCTGATGCCGTCCATGGACGCCGCCTACCTCGATGGGGAGGGCTGGGCGGCACGCAAGCGCGGCACGATGACGATGATCTACAGTTCGCGGATCCTCATCGAGCGCGTGCTGCGGGACAAGGTGCGGGATCTGGCCAACGTGGTCGTCCGCGAAGGTGTCACGGTGAACGGCCTGACCATGCGGGGTGGCGGCACCCGCGACGGAGAGGTCACCGGGGTCGACATCTCCACGTCCACCGGCGACGAGCACGTCGACGCCGACTTCGTGGTGGACGCGATGGGCCGCGGCTCCTCGGTCGGCAGCTGGCTGGTGGCGGCGGGTTGGCCCGAACCCGAGGTGCGGACCCTCGACGCCAAGGTCACTTACACCTCGCGCTGGTACGACCTGCCCTCACCTGCGGAGCGACCCCCGTCCTGGTGGTGGCGGCACCTGGTGATCATGCCGACCCAGGACGAGGGCGAGCACCCTGCCGAGCACGAGTTCCTGGTGAACTTCTTCCCGATCGAGGGGAACCGCGTCATCGCGTGCATGGGCTCATGGGGGATCGAGATGCCTCGCACCACCGACGCGTTCGTCGAGTCGGCCCGCCGGGTGCGGACGCCGTTGTTCGCGGACGCGATGGACCAGTGCTCCCCCACCTCGGAGGTCCACCTGACCCGGTCGACCGGCAACAGGTGGCGACGCTACGACCGCCTGCGCACACCGCCGAAGGGTCTGGTGTTCATCGGCGACTCGATCTGCGCGTTCAACCCGTTCTACGCACAGGGCATCAGTTCCGCGTCAGGTTCGGCGCTGCTGCTGCGCGAGCACCTCTCCCGCGCCGAGCATCTCGACGCGAGGTTCTTCTCACGGTTCCTCGCAGAGCAACGCAAGCTGCTCGGCGTGCCGTGGCGCCTGGCGATGGCCAGGGACCAGGGCTACGAGTGTGCGGTGGGTACCGAGAAGTTGCGCGAGTGGAGACGTCGCATCGTCGCGGCCGTGTCCGGCCCGGCGTTCAGTCTCATCGTCGGTGCCGCCCGTGAGGACGCGGTGGTCGATGAGCACTTCGCCAAGGTGTTCAATCTGGACGAGTCGCTCGGTGACATGCTGCGGAACCCGCGTGTGATCGCGGGGCTCGTGCGCTACCGGGTCCGTGCCGCGTTGGGCCGGCACCGGGTTCCCTTCGGGTTCGATCCTCAGGCCGAGCCACCGGCCACGGACTACTCACCGGACGGCACCGAAAGTGCCGCGGCACCGGCGGCCGCACGATGAGCGCCGGGTGCGGACCGGAGGCGGAGGCCGTCACCCGCGACCTCGGTTTCGACTGCCACGACGTCTCCCCGGTGGTCTCGCTCCGCTTCCCCTGGGATCTCGCTCAACCGACGATGCCGCTGCTCGAGGTGCTCATCATCGGCGGCGCCGTTTTCGCCCTGGTGCACGCCGTCCGCCGCCACCGCCAGGGCGATCCGATCAACCTGGCATTGTGGTGCGCCTCGCTGGTCTATCTCCTCGTGACCGAACCGCCGCTGTACTTCCCGGAGTGGTTCGGTCTCGAGAAGCAGTACGGCTTCATCTTCGCCCACAACCAGTTCACCGTGCAGTTCATGTGGGACCGGTTGCCGCTCTACATCGTGGCGTTCTACCCGGTGATCAGTCAGGTCGCCTACGAGCTCGTGCGGTCGCTCGGGATCTTCCGGCGCCGTGGCGCGCTGACCGGGTCGGTGGCCGTTACCTTCGCCTGCCAGGTGTTCTACGAGGTCTTCGATCACCTTGGCCCGCAGCTGAAGTGGTGGGCCTGGAATATGGACAACCACATCGTCAACCACCCTGCGATGGCGTCGGTGCCCATGAACAGCATGCTGCTGTTCGCCTCCGTCTCGATGGGAGGCATGACCTACCTCGTCGTGCGCCTGGCCGGTAGCCCGGCCGCGGACGGCGGCCCGCGACGCGGGCGGTCACTTGTGTTGCGCGTCCTGGTAGCCGGCATCCTCACCCCGCCGACCATGGCGATCGCCGGCATCCCGTCGAGCTTCTTCGGCGGGAACGATCCCAACACCGCCGCGCAGGCCTGGATTCTCGGCATCGAGCTGGCCCTGGTGTGGCTGGCCGGCGCCTGGATCGTCGTCTCGCATCTGAGGTCTCCGGATCGCGGACCGGACGAACCCTTGTCCGCCTTCGCCCGGTTCTATCCCGCCATCTACCTGGGTGGGATGGCCGCGTTCTGGATCAGTGCCCTACCGGCATACCTCGCCGCGGATGACGGCATCACCAGCGACGGCACCCCGATCGGAAGCGGACCCTACGCGCTCGCCTGCTTCATGGGGGCCGGTCTGTTGCTGGCCGCGATGTATCGGCAGGGCCTCGCGCGCCGCAAGGCACCTGCCAGCATCTGAGGTATCCCCCTCGGGGAAGATAGAGCGCATGGGGCACCACGGATGGCAGGGCAACCCACCCGGTACCGAGGACGAGGCACGCCGCCGGATCGTCGAGGCGGCGACGGCATGCATCGACCGTGTCGGGCTCGCCAAGACCAGCCTCTCCGATGTCGCCGCCGAAGCCGGAGTGACCCGGCAGACCGTCTACCGCTACTTCCCGAGCCTGGCAGACATCCTCCGCGCCGTTGCCCTGGCCGGCGTCGAGGAGTTCGCCGGGCGGATGGAACGCCACCTGGCCTCGTCCGGCAGCGCCGCCGAGGCTGCCGTGGAATCCGTGGTGTTCGCCGTCCGAACGGTCCCCAACGAGCCCTACCTGGGCCTGCTCTTGCAGGCGGGCGAAGCCGACGTCTTCACCATCGAGGTCACCTCTCCCCTGGCCTTCTCCCTTGGCGCGCGGATCCTCCGCAACGTGCCGGTCGACTGGCCCGCCGTCGGCGTCACCACCGACGACGACTTCCAGGGGCTCGCCGAGATCCTGATGCGACTCTTCCTGTCGTTTCTGCAGTACCCCTCGACGCCGGCTCTCACCGACGAGGGACTACGGACTCTCGTCCGCCGCTGGATCGGACCGGCCCTCCGCGGATAACCGCAACGGAGAGATCGTGTCCCAGTTATCGAGGGCCGCGACGTTCGTGGAGACATAGCCCCAGCGAAGGCCTCGATCGAGGGCGGGCCGCAGGGCGAAGTGAATCTTGCGGATGGAGTTCGCTTCGAGCTTCTTGCAGACGTGCTTCTTCTGCGTCTTCGGGTCGGTCTTCCCGTTGCGTCGGCCGTCGCACTGTTCCCGACACCGCCGCAGTCGTGCGTAGAACAACTCCAGCATCTCGGCGGTCAGCTTGCCGGCCTTCATGTCGCCGAAGATGGGCTTGAGGTAGTTGCGGATGATGCCCTCGGCGCGCTCGTACGACGTCTCATCCAGTCCGGCCACCCCGAGCCACCGGTCGAGCAAGAAGGCCATGGTGACCTGAGTCTTGGGGTGGTGCTGCGCGTCGACATGGTGGAGGAGCTTGGTGCGGGCCTTCTCGGCTTCGGCGAGTGTCGCGGCCTGCTCGTAGACGTAGATCTTCTTCTTCGTGAGCGGATCGCGCCCTACATACACGCTGGCCTGGTAGCCAGAACCGTTGCGGCGGATTCGGCCTCGCTGAGTACTCCTGGACTGGGTGTTCGCCATGGCATGGAACCTAACGACGGCTAATGCCACGGCTACGACGAACAGCGCGCCCGCCCCGGAAGGGCGAACGCGCTGGTCAGACACTGTGCCCCCGGCAGGATTCGAACCTGCGACACCCGCTCTAGGAGCGAGGTGGGGCGATCCGGCGCGTGTCCTGCTGAATCCTTACCTTGGACGCAGTCCGGCCGCTGTGCCGTTGTGCACCCCGATTCCCCGTGACTTCCCGTCCGTTCTGGCACGAGAGTGGCACGGCCATTCGTGGTCTCGTGGGCCGCCATGCTCCGGGTCAAGACTCGGCCGCATGGATGGGGAGACCAAGGTCAAGACGAGGGGTGGTTGTGAGCGCTGTGGAGCTGGCTGCCGGACTGAGGAGCCTGTGTATGGCTGGGTCTGTGCTCGCTGTGCTCGTGAACTCGACAACTACTACTTGATGCTTGTCGGCATGAGGGGCGGAGATCCAATACAGCTCTACTTGGCTGATCGGAAGGGGACGCGTGCCGCCTCGTACGTGAGTAGGTGTTTTGATCCTTGGCCGTGCAAGTGCTCCCCCCGAGTCGAGTTACAGCAGGGATCATGAAGCATGCGCCCGGATGACTGGCACCTCACCGAAGACATCGACGACTTCCTCGCCCGAGCCGGAGACTTCCTGCGCTCGCGCCCAGCCCTGCACAACACGCCGCTGACGGACATCGAAAAACTGCGAACACGCGGGGCGGACGCACACGGCCCCGAAGCCACCGTCTTCGGCCGACTGGAGTCAGGAGGCGAGGTTCGCGCCATCTTTTACCGCACTCCGCGCGGCCGCCTGACCCTCACCCCCCTCTCTACCGAGCAGGCCGACACCTTCGCCGCTCACCTGGCTGGCCTCGGCCACTCCCCCACCGACGTCATCGCGGACCACGACACCGCCACCGCTTTCGCCGAGACATGGCAGCGGCACACGGGCGCAGCGCCGGTGCCCTTCTGGCGGACTCGTCTCTACCGTCTCGGCACGCTCACCCCACCGCGGCCGCGCCCAGAGGGCCGGGGCCGCGTCGCGGGCGAGCAGGACCATGAGCAAGTCGTGCGCTGGTGCCGTGAGTTCTGTGCCGACGTCGGAGAGAAGGTCTCCATAGACGCCATTGATGCCGGCTCCTGGGCCGACACACGATTCGCGGACAAGCACTTCACCTTCTGGGAGACCGCGGACGGAATTCCCGTCTCCATGGCGGGCTCGACGTCGATGGTCGACGGCATGGTCCGGGTGGACCCCGTCTCCACCCCGGCCCCCCTCCGGGGCCGCGGCTACGCGGGCGCCGTGACGGTCGAGGTGAGCAGAGCCGCGCTGACATCAGGCGCGACGGACGTCGTCCTGTTCGCGGACCCGGCCAACCCCACCAGCAACGCCCTCTACCAGCGCATCGGATACGTCCCGGTCACCGACTTCACCGGGTACAAGCTCTCCCACGACGCATCAAAAGCTGTTTAGGAACACGGCCGACACAAAACGCGCCTGCCACCAGAAAGCTGATCCGCCAACACCGCGCTGCCGGGCACAGCAGGAAGGAAGAAAAACACCTACTGAGGTCGGCGGAACGGCTTTGGCCGGTGCCCTGCCCGGTTTGGGGTCCAGCATGATCAGGGGGCCGTACGCTTGCTGGCTACTCGGGCAGGTTTCACCCCTGCCCGCCCGGTGGCCTTTCCGACCGAACTTCTACAGGACGTGGAACGGCACCTCGACGACTTCGCCGGTCCCGGCCGTGATGGTCACGTGTTCCTTGGCCCTCAGGACGGGCAGCTCTGTCGGAGTAACTTTCGTGACGACTGGATCAAGGCACGGACCAAAGTTCTTCGGCACACGGGGAACACCCTCGCTGCCTCCGGCGCGAGCCTGCGTGAGCTGATGACCAGGATGGGCCACAGCACGCCCCGCGCCGCGCTGATCTATCAGCACATGGTCAACGGCCGTGACCGGGAGATCGCCGATCGGCTCGGCTCGATGATCCGCAAGACGCAGGGAGATGTGGACTCTTAGACTGAGCCCGCGTCGCCAGCCCTCATCACAGGTCACCCCGTAAGGAGGACTGGCCGACTCGGGACCCACTCAGCGCTTCGCTGCCCGCGGCTCCCCGCGACCGCCTGCTCGGCTATCGCGGAATGGCGCCCTGTCAGTTTGCGGGGAGGATATCGGAGAGGCGGTCAGACGGATGGGAGATGCCAGGCGCACTCCAGGACGGCGTTGTAACTAGGCACACCGCTGTCCTGGAGTACCTCCATGCACCTGTTGTATCCCTCCGAGTCGGTCGGTGCCGACGCTGAGGTGGTGTGCGCCGAGGCGGGTAGTGCTGCCCCACTGAGTGCGGCGGCAGTGGCAAGGGCGATGGCGGCGAACGCCGTCCGAACGCGCATGTCTCTCTCCCATCGGTGAAGAATCAGAAATCTCATGGTTCGGGTGACCGCTAAAGCCTTGCCCCGACCATCGGCCAGACCAGCCAAGAAGTAGCGGAATACCCCCGTAGGGGCGGCGACTGATTCGGTGGTCCGGCCGAGGGCGGGGAGGCCGATGTCGGCGGCCGTTGTTCACAGGTTTGGGAGGCGCTAGGTCTAGTGGGTGGGGTCGCTAGGTCTAGCAGTGCCGCTAGCGGCTGACTGCGGGGCGACCAACAGCCGTCTGCCGTGAACGGTCAGCCGGGCATTACGGCGGTCTATCGGAACGCGTTAGCGGACTTTGTGGCACGTGTGTGGCACGGTCGCGATCATGCGAAAGGACCAGTTCGAAGGAATCACCCCTCTGAACTGGCCCTTCGTCGTGTGCCCCCGGCAGGATTCGAACCTGCGACACCCGCTTTAGGAGGGCAACTTGATCTGTAGCCCGTGGCTCCTACCTGCTTCTTTCATCTTCAGGATGGCATCCGTGGCGTCTGGGTGTGCAGGTTTCGTCTGTGGTTCACGGCTAGAAGCACGGCTAGACGAACCTTGCGACTGGGTGATGGGAGCACGGGTATGGCTTCAGGAGCTCGGTACGTCCGTCGAGAAGGCCCGGACCTTCGGGTGCCGGATGCGCTGGGCGGGGTCGTGCTCCTCGATGAGCCAAGAAGTCGCCTGCAAGCAGATACTTCGGTAAGTGATTCAGCCGTGCCGGAAGAACCAGACCCGACGCACCCTGCGCAGTCCCCGAAGATCCCGGAGGGACAAGCAGGAAGCTAAATGTCAGTGCCCCGCCGTACCGTCACCCGAATGCCCGGAATTTCGTCGGTGGCCCTTGGCAGCTCGGGGGCCCGCCTCATCCCTGTCTGGAGCCTGGATAAGCTCCCCATGTCCGGAGCCCAGGATGACAGGAGGAACTGTCATATGCCGTGTTGACAGGAACACTTGTCACGGCGTCAGGTGACAGGGAAACTTGTCACATGATCCTGCCGACGACGGACCACCCCGACTTCTACACCCAGCTGCTGACCCTGCGCGAGCCGGCCTGGCGCGAGCCGACCGAGGACGAGCTGATCGCCCTGGAGGACGACATCTTCGAGGCGGTGCACGAGATGGCCTCCGCGATCTCCCTGCGTGACCAGAGCTACCGCGACGCCGGACAGCCCGTGCCCCCCGGGAACGTCAGCGCCCCGGACTACCAGCTCGCTGCCCTGCACGCGCTCCGCCAGGCCCAAAGCGCCGTCGACCGACTGGCGGCCGCCGCCGCCCGCACCGCCGGGCACACCGGCGCCAGCTACGCCAAGTTGGGTGCCGCCTGGGGCATCACCCGCCAGTCCGCCCGGCTCCGCTGGCCCGACGCCGTCCCGCCCAGGGGCGAGGCCCGGCCCGTCGAGCTGGAACTGGCCGGAGGCCACGCCACCATCACCCAATTCCCCGACGACGACGGGTACGTATGGGAGGCCACCGCCGAGGACGGCACCACCGCGCAGGGCGAGGAACCGTACGGCAGCACCGCCGAGGCCGCCGCCCACGCCGGCGCCTTCCTGCAGCGGCACGCCCACGACCCCGACGCCGCCCACGCAGACTGCATCGAGCCCCACCGCGACGCCGACGGCGAATACGCCGACTGCGGCGGCACGCCGCTGTAGCCCACACGCCACGAGCCCCCGGAATTGGAGCTGCCTCCGGGGGCTCCGCCGTACCGTACGCCGTTAGCGGTCGGCCTCCCGGTCCTCCCCGGTGGGTGGGTACAGCTTGTCCCACGCCATTTCGACGGCCTTGCCTGCGTCGCGTGCCGCATCGAGCGCCCCGTAGCCGAGCAGTCTTGCAGCCAGCACGAAGCCGGGGATGGTGATGAATGCCTGCAGGTAGAGAGCCAGGGCAATGGCCTTCCCGAGGTAGATCACACGCCTGTACGACGGCCTTGGATGAGGTGATCTTGCGCCGCCCGGGCCAGCTCTTCTGTTCGCCCTGGCCCCGGCTCGATCTTGCGCCCGCCATGTATCCCACTCATGGATGTGACGATGGATCAGTAGCGAGTACCTCCTGGGCCCCTCTTGCGAAGGCCTCATAGGCATGGTCAAAGGCGTCGTTCCGTGCCTTGCCGCTTCCAGTCATTCTGAACAGGCTGATTCCGCAATTGCCCAAGTGCACCGCTCGGCGGCCCATCTCCTCCGGACCGACGATCCTCACTCGCGTCACAGCTCGACGGGCCGCTTCAGTGGCTGTATCGATCGGCTCCGGTTTCCCTGGGCGGAAGACTCTCCATTTGATGACAGAAACCACTCTGTTCAGTCGGCTTCCGTATGTGTATTCGACCAATTCGGAAGCTGCTGCCTTGAGCTGATCAGCAGCACTCAGCATCTCGGCGTATGCCGACTGTCGCTGCTCCCTGATCCAATGTCCATGCTCGATACTGGCCCGCTCCCTGGTCTGCTTACGCGACGTGCGAGATCCCGCGAAGGCGCCTCCGATTGTCCCAAGCAAGGTGTCGGCTACTCCAATAGCGCTCGCCCACACTGCTGCGTCACCCTGGTCCACGTTTTCATCGTGTCTTTGGTCTGCGGCTACCGCGTGCCACGCTGCCTTGTGCCGTGACGGTTGTCCTTCGATTCACCCATCTGTCCGACATGTAGCGCGGTCAAGTCTGCAGAGAAGCAAGCGACTCGTCGACACGGTCTCAGGCGGCCCGAGTGGTCAGTTCGCGGCCGAGATTGGTTTCATAGCGCTGGCCATGGTGGCGGCGAGGTCGTAGCCGGGGCTGTCGTCGAGGAGGTTCTTGCGTCGGTTGTACCGCCCCGTGGTGCGGGAGTCCTTGTGGTCGGCCCACTCCTGGACCTTGTCGATCCGCGCGTTCGGCCTCGCCAGGGCAGGGGTGATGGCGGTGTGCCGGATCCCGGATAAGCTCCCCGTCTCCGGATTCCATGGCGTGGGCCGTCGGTGGGAACTACAGCGTTCGCGCTTGTGGCCCCCGTAGGAACGGTGGGACGTGGTTACCGTCGATCCTTCCCCAGCTTCCAAGCCCTCGGATCGACATGAACAAGGCGCAGCTCGTAGAAGCTCTTGCTGACAAGCTCGGCGGGCGGCAGCAGGCCGCCGATGCTGTCGACGCGGTACTGGACGCCATCGTGCGAGCGACCGTCACCGGCGACAGGGTATCGGTCACCGGCTTCGGATCGTTCGAGAAGGTGGACCGCCCAGCCCGGTACGCCCGTAACCCGCAGACCGGAGAGCGCGCGAGGGTCAAGAAGTCCTCCGTGCCCCGCTTCCGCGCTGCACAGGGCTTCAAGGACCTCGTGGCCGGCACCAAGAAGCTGCCGAAGGCCGGCGAGGTGTCCGTGAAGAAGGCGCCCAAGGGCAGCCGCCAGGCGGCGGCGAAGAAGGCTGCGACGGCTAAGAAGACCACTACCAAAAAGCCCACAGCAAAGGCCGCAGCGAGATCAGGCGGAGGGACAGGCCCAAGGCGGCAGTCGACAGGAAAGAATGAATAAGGAGCAGGACCGACGCCGTGCAACTCAACGAGGGACGCGAGGCTTACTACACCTCGAGCAAGACAGTCAGTGAGATCACTCGTCAGTTGGCGCTTGCTGGGGTCGCCGTTGTCTGGCTCCTCTCCGGTGGACTACAGGCTTCGGAGATCAACCTCACCAGCGTGCAACTTGCGGCCGGTGCGTTTCTCGCTAGTGCAGTCCTCTTCGACCTCATCCAATACGTCTGGACTACCGGAAACTTCGCGGTTTGGGTGTGGTGGAAGGAAAAGAAACTAAGGGAAAAGGGGGATAACCATAACCCGTCAGTGGACGTTGACCAGGAGAAGATTGGGGACGTCCCAGCCCACGTGCTTCCCGTGATGTGGGTGTTCTTTTACGCGAAGGTAGTTGCGATTTGCGTGGCCTATGGATTCATCTTCGGTGACCTCTTCGGACGCATCAAGCTCCCGTAAGGCTCGCTCCGGCCGCCATCGTGGTTGTCGGGGGCGGCGCGTATTACGCCCTGGTCGTGGCCTGTTCGAGGGCCCCGGCCATGGACGCGGCCAGGTCGTAGCCGGGGGAGTCGTCGAGCAGGCCACGGCGCCGGTTGTACCGCCCGGTGGTCCGGCTGTCTTTGTGGTCGGCCCACTCCTGGACGCGGTCGATCCGGGCATTCGGCTTGGCCAGCGCGTGGGTGATGGCGTTGTGCTTCATCACGTGGGGGTGGATGGAGTCGGCCTGGGGCAGTCCGGCTCGCCTGGCGAGGGAGCGGATGAGCCGCCACACCGAGGGTTCGTCCAGCGGCCCGCCGCTCGCCGTCTGGAACAGGAACTCCTCCGTGCGGCCGTCCAGGTGGGTCATCAGCGCGTCCCAGGCGTGTGGCGGGATGGCCTTCTTCTTCCGGGCGCCGCCCTTGATGCGGGCGTTGATGACGTGGTGGCCCTTGTCGTAGCCGAGGTCCTCCACCCGGGCCGCGAGCGCGGAGTCGATGCGCAGGCAGACGGTGTAGAGCATCAGCAGCAGCGCGTAGGCCCGCGGCCGGTAGGCGGCCGGCTGGTGGTGGTCGCGGGCGGTGAGCAGCAGCAGGGCGGTCTGCTCCTCGGTGAGCCCCTCGGTGGGGGAGTAGTCGGGGTCGATGGCCGGCCGGAGCACCCCGGCGAACGGGTTGCTGCGCACCGCGGTGTCGTCGACCTTGTCGAGGTAGTCGAAGAACGAGCTGGCCGCGGACAGCGCGTTGGCCCGGGAGGCGTCTGAGTACGGCGGCCCGGTCCGGGCCATCTCGCCCTTGGCTCCTCCCTTGGCCCGTACCCAGGTGGGGGCGGTCTCCAGGTACGTGGAGAAGGTGTCGGCGAGCATGAACGTGGTCTGCAGCGGGTTCACGCCGTGCTCCCGGACGTACTCCTCGAAGACGCGGAAGCCCCGGGCGTAGGTCTTCTGCGTGTTGGTGCTGCGCTGGTGGGCGATCCAGCCCGCCGCCAGGGTGGGCAGCGGGTCCTCCTCGCCGTAGAGGGCGACGAGGTGGTGGTACAGCCTCCGCGCATGTTCGGGCCACTGCTCGCGCGGATCGCGGTGCAGTCGCGCCAGGGCGGCCCGGGGTGAGCGCGCAAGGACCGTTCCCGGCATGTCTGGCGATTCACCCATATCGCTTGCATTCTGAGTGCGCGTCAGCATGGGCACAGGATAACGGTCATTATCCTGTGCTCTCCTTCCGGCCGCCCGTACGGCGGAATCCGGCCGCTCCTCGGCCAATCGTCAGGAGAACCCTGACGATTGAGAGCCGTCAGGACTAGCCTGACGGCATGACTAAGGACCATGACGTAACCGGAGGGTGCCGCCCGCGGGCACTCACCCCGCTGGACGAGGCGTACGTCGCCCACGCCGACGCGCTCAGCGAACTCGCCCACGCGATCCTGCAGAACTTCCCGCTCCAGCCCCGGACCCGCCAGCCCAAGGGCGAGGTCCTGGAGGACGCGCTGGAGCTGCGCCGGCTCGCCGACCAGATCGTGGAGAAGGCCGTGGTCGTGGAGAACGAGCGCGGCGCCAGCTGGACCAAGATCGGCGCGGCCGCCAGCATCACCAAGCAGTCCGCCCACGAGAAGTGGGGCACCGTCGTCCTCGACTGGACACTCATCAAGCAGCGCCGCGCCTCGCCCAACCGCTCCGCCGCCGAGATCGCCCGCACCCTCGACACCTGGTACGCGGAGCTGTATCCGAGCGAGCCGTACGCCATCACGGCCGGTCTCGCGGCGACCGACCCGCGCAATGTCGTCGAGCAGCAGGCCGCCAACGCCAACCGGGCCGCCGCCAAACGCCTGTACGCGCGGCTGGGCGAACTGCGCGCCGAGGACACCGCCGCGTACAACGCCGCCGTGGAGGCCGTGGGCAGCAAGGCCCACGCCGCCGCCCGGACCGCCATGGCCGAGGTCTACGACCAGCTTGCCGTCGCCGAGCCGACCATCGCCGACGACCACCGCCAGGACGCCGCCAAGCAACGCGCACTGGCCGCCGACATCGCCAACCCGCCGAAGGACAACGACGCATGACCAGCCGCAGCACGCAAGCGCGCCGACTCGGGCTGGAGCTGACCGAGACCACCGGGGTTCGCGTTGAACTTCGCTACGACTCCGGCACCCGGTGGTTCGCCGAGTGGACCGACGGGCCAACCAAGGAGCAGATGCGCGAGCTGCTGGCCGCCGCCCTGGCCGGCCCCTGCTACCCGGACCTGCGCGACCGGACGCTCACCACCACCCGCCACCACTCCGCCGCGCCTGGGCCGCCCGCGCCATCCACGCCCGCCGGGACGGCGTGCTAGCCCGCGAGATCGCCGAGGGGGCCGCCTGGCGGCGAGCGAACCTGCCGCAGCGGCGCCCGTACAACACCACCAGCGACCTCACCCCCGAACACCACGCGCTGCTGGCCCACGTCGAGCAGCTCATCCGCACCACTCCGTACCCCGACCGGGCCACCGCCCCCGAGGACGAGCCCGACATCGAGCAACTGCTGAACGTCGGTGCGAACAGCGCCGACGTCACCAGCGAGTACACGATGGCCCGCATCCTGCTCAACGCCGACCGGGCCCCCGCCGGAGACCAGCCCGCGAAGCTCCGGTCCGAGTGGTGGTGCCCACCCGTGCCGCCGCGGCTCAATGGCTGGGGTTTCAGGGGCTGTTCGGTAGCCAGCCGCGTTGCCTTCTACGAACTCCCCCTCCCGGGCATGGATCCGGGCAGCCGGGGCACTCGGGCTGCGGAGGTCGATACACCATGGTTCCGCTCTTGCTCGTTCTGATTCTGGCCGTACTCCTCTTCGGCGCGGGCTTCGCGCTCGAGGCGCTGTGGTGGATCGCGGCCATCGTTCTGGTGCTGTGGCTGCTGGGCTTTGTGATCCACCCGACCGCCGCACCCGGCGCCCGCAGGAGTCGCTGGTACCGCTGGTAGGCCGTGCCGCCCGCAGGCCCCTCATTCAAACGGCTCACCGGTCGACGGAATCGGCCGTCGACCCGTGAGCCGTCTCCATCGGGTGCGAATTCGCTTCTTACGGAAGGGGTGATCCGCCGGTGGCGTTGAGGATCTCGGCCGTGATGTAGCTCGCCTCCTCGGAGGCGAGGAATACGTACGCCGGTGCCATCTCGGCCGGCTGTGCCGGCGTTGGAGCGGGGACTTCTTCTTTCCGAACTCCGCGGGGTCCGGCATGGTGGGGGGATGAGCGGGGTCCAGACCGGTCCGGGCGCGACGGCGTTGACGCGAATGCCGCGCGGAGCGAGTTCCATGGCGAGACCTTGGGTGAAGGTCACGATCCCGCCCTAGGGCTTGGGCTGGTAGGCCTGTATCGACGTGCTGTTGATGATGCTGCCGCCCTATGGGATGTGCGGCAGGGACATCTTGCAGAGCCAGAACATGCCGTAGAGATTGGTCCGCATCACCCGGTCGAACTGCTCGGTGGTGATGGCTTCGATGCCTTCGGTCCGGGCCATCTGATAGGCCGCGTTGTTGACCAGGACGTCGATCCGGCCGAATTCCTCCACGGCGCGGTCGACGAGGCAGCCACTGGTCCTCCAGCCCTTGCTTGTGGCTGGCGAACAGTGTGGCCAGTGACTGCATGGCCTCGGCGACCAGGGCGTCCGCTGCATGAACGGCTTGCCTCGGATCATCGACGAAGCCGCTCTGGATCTCTTGCCATCTGGAGCGGAACTTTTCCTCCTCCGAGCCGAGGAGCGGCGTGGTCGCTGCGACTGCCTCCTCCGTTTCTGGCGTCACGGCAGCCTCTGCGGTACCGGCTTCTGCCCGGCCCTCGGTGATTTCTCGTGGCCCGGCCGCCGACGGCTCAGTGGCCGTGGCCTCGCCCGGCATCACGGGTGCCTGCTCGGCCGGCGCCGTTGATTGGAACTCGGTCGTCTCCTGGGGGCGGGCGATGTCCTCGGTGGACAGGCCTTCGTCGCGCCCCGGTTCGTTGTCGCGCTGCATGTCTTTCATCTCCGTCCCGGCTGCGCGACCGGTGGGCGGCGGGACGCATCACGTCTGCGCCCCCGGCGCGCAGCGGAGACCGGCGGTCCGGTGGATTCTCACGCGGCCGTTCGGCCGCCTCTGTCTTCCAGCAGCTCGTCGAAGAGCGCGCGGTAGTGCACCATCGCACCCCGCAGCTCCTCGGTGGTCGCCTCCTGGCGGCCGCTTCTCAGACTGACCTCGTGTGCCGCCCGGTAGTGCTCGAGTGTTCGGCCGTGCTCGACCGAGAGGTCCTTCACCTGTTGTTCGAACCCTTCGGTCGGATAGCCGCGGTCGCTCATGAGCGCGGTCACCAGTCGGTCCGCTTCCTCCACGGCGTCGCTCGGCCTGTCGACGAACATCTCCTGCACTCTGCTCCAGTCCTGGGTGTACCGGTCTTGGACGCTGCTGGGCAGCGGTTTGATGTCGAGGGCGTCGTGGCGTTCCTCGCGTTCCTGCAGCTCGCGCTCGGCCGCCAGGCGGCTGTCCTCGGCTTCGACCGTCCGCTCGTACTCCGGCCCGAAGCGCTCCTCCAGGTGACGGCGGCGGAGGTAGATCCGCAGGGCCACGGCGAGGATGGCGAGCACGACCACAGTGGGGATGATGATGGCGATGAGGGTCCCTGCTGACATTGGGTCCTCCCTACCCGGTGTGCCCGCCGACTTCCCGTGAAGGAAGTTTCGAAACACCACCGTTCCGGGCCCAGCTTGAGTCACACGCCGCGCAGGCTCGTCAGCCGGCACCCACGGCATCGGGTGAGATGCGCTCGAGGGGTCCGGCCCGGTGGAGGTCGACCACCGGAGCCATCAGATCGGCTGTCGCAGGAAGGGCTCCGGGTGCCGATCGTCCTCACTGGGCGCCGTGAGGCGGCGGAACTCGATGGGGGCGCCGGCCCGTGCTCGCTGCCGGTCAGCGCCATCGCTCTCGCCTCCTCCCGCGGGCCAGGTCGCCCCGAGGCGCAGAGAAGGGAGAGTCGCGAGCCGACCCGCCCGGAAGAAGTGGGGACGGGTACGGGCCGGGCTCGGCCCGGTCCTCGGGGTGGCGGCCGGGCTTGGCGTGCTGGGCATGGTTCAGGCACCAGTGCTGCTGATCGTGGGCGGCCAGGACACCGAGGTGCTGGCGATGACCCGGGAAGTGGCCAAGCAGCTACGTACGCCCCCCACCGGGTTCAGGTGGTTCCGGGAGCCACGCACCTGTTCGAGGAGCCGGGTGCTTTGGACGAGGTCGCCGAGGCGGCCCGTGAGTGGTTCCTACGTCCGTGGGACCACGCGCAGGAGTGGCAGTGAGATGTCGGTACGAGCTGGAGTGCACACGCTGCTGGTCCACCTGCGGTGCCAAGTGGAGCAGCCTGCCCGGCTGGACGCTGCACGCCAGCTTGGCGGAGTGCACGGCGCGGCAGAACACGGAGGTGCCGGCGGGCGCTGAGCGGTACTACCGGGAGATGGTGCGCGGTGGGCCGCAGTCGTGGAACGCTCGTTTCGATCGTGCCTTCCATAGAGGTGCCGGGACACGCGGCGGGCGTCGGTATCCCGCTGCGTGTCCGATCGATTCCTCGGGAGGCCTGCCCCGGGCTCTTCTTCGCGGGATCTTCGCTCGGGGTGTTGCCCCGTCAGATACGTCGGCGCGGTGCCCCCATTCCTGCCGTGGCGAGAGCCAGCAGGACGGCGACAATGCCGGTGAGGACATTGCTGACGATCGTGGAGGTGGTGGAGACGTCTCCTGCCACCATCCCAGGGGCGATGATCGTCCATACGCCGATCCCTGCTGCTGCCCAGCTCATGCCGTGAGTCCGCTCGTAGGCGTTTCCCAGACCCATCGCCAGATACGCGAAGGCCAGACCGGCGATGAGGTTGTTCACCGCCAGCGTGGTCAGGCCGTTGAAGCCCACGATCCACGGTGATGCGGCCAGATACAGGCCGGTCAGCAGACTGAGGCACTCCACGGCCTGGCCTGTCGGGGTCGCTGCCGCACGCTCCGACTGGGCGCGCAGGGCCACGAGGTCCGGGTGCTGATCGATAACGGGTGACATCGGTGCGGTCACCGAAAGCCACCTCCTTCGTCGGTGGAGATATGCCGTGATGGCCGCGTAGCCGACATGAAGGGATTGAAACTCGAACCACAGCAAGAGACTTGACCGAAAGCCGCGCCCCCATGGCCATGGATCGCACAAGCGGGCACGAAGCGCAGGAGCCCTGCGCGTGAAGCATCATGCTCGGGGAGTTGCGGTAGGCATCCCTTCGTGCCGCATCGCCCGGTTCGGCGCTGTTCTCCTTGCGTGACCCACTCACGGCGCGCCTTTCAGCGACGGCCATCGCTCACGCTGCGGCGGCTGCCCACGCAAGGAGTTGCGGCCGGCTACGTCAGGCCACCTCGTCACCCTGTTCGCCGAGCGACGCGCAGGTCCGGCTGATCAGCCGGGACACGTGCATTTGGGAGATGCCAAGCTGCTCGGCGATGCGGCTCTGCGTCATGCTGCGGAAGAAGCGCAGATACAGGATCTGCCGCTCCCGCTCCGGGAGCCGCCTGAGCTTCGGCTTGATCGTCTCTCGATCGACCACCCGGTCATAGCCGGACTCCTCATCGCCCACGGCGTCGGCCAAGGAGAAGCCGCTTTCCATCCCCGGCAGTTGCGCGTCGAGCGAGAGTGGAGTGTAGGTGTCCAGGGCCTCAAAGCCGATGAGGACTTCCCGCTCGGTCAGGCCGGTGTGGTCGGCGACCTCCTGGACGCTGGCACCGTGGCCGTCGAGCGAGTGGGACAGTTCGTGGTGAGCGGCGCGTACACGGTTGCGCAATTCCTGGACCCGGCGGGGGACATGGACGCCCCACAGGTTGTCGCGGAAGTGGCGCTTGACCTCCCCGACGATCGTCGGCACCGCGAAGCTCTCGAAGGCTGTGCCCCGTTCGGGGTCGTAGCGGCTGACGGCCTTCACCAGGCCCAGAGCGGCGACCTGCTCCAGGTCCTCCAGGGGCTCTCCGCGGTTGCGGAACTGGCGCGCCAGCCGATGGGCCATGGGCATCCATGCTTCGACGACCTGTCGGCGCAGGGCCTGTTTCGCTGGCCCGTCGGGCAGATATGTCATCTCGCGCAGTTCAGCGGTGGTGTTGGGGGCGTCGTCGTGCGGGTGCTTGACGGAAGATCGTTTGACCCGATGGGGTTTGGTTTGCATGGATACGGTCGTCACGAGAGACACCTCCTCGTACAGCGGACGGTCCACGCGGGATGGTGGACGGTTCACCGCAGGGGTGCTCACCTCGGCCAGGCACGCCCGGGCAGGAAGGAGCTCTCCTGCGGGGCGTGCCTCCGGTCCGAAGCACGTCAGTCCGCCTGCCCGACCGACTGCGCGGCAAACACGCCGCCGACGGGCGCGCGACCGTTGCGGGGCGACCCACCGCGCACGGCTCTCGGACAACCTCATTCCGACGCCGTAGCCGCGCAGGGGATCTTGCGTCTTGGTCGGTGCGGCATCGACTCAGCCTCCGCCGCCATCGGGCGGCTCGCCGGTGACGCCGGAAACCCTCGCGCCACCTACCCACCTGTCACCGCAGGGAGGGCAGGAACAGCCGGGAATCGAAGGGCACTGGTAGGACCTGTCCCGGCGACGGGGCGGCGGGGACCCGTTGGGGTGGGCGCGGGCCGCTCCGGTACCCGTGGGGGAGACGGGATGGCGCCGGGCGGCCCGGCGATAGCGCTGCTGCCCGGCATGTGGGTCTGCATTCCTTACGTCACCCGTTCGGGGAAGGTCAGTCCCGGGGCAGAAGAGGGCCTAGCGGACCCAGGTCGAAGTTCAGGTCCTCTGGAGACACCCCGAAGTGCTCGCGGAGCTCCTTCATGCGTTCTTCCAGGGCCATCAATGTCAGCCCCAGCTGTTCGATCTGCTCGTCGCTGAGGCAGCCCTTCTCCACCCGGCGGAGCGCCTGGCGCTCCATGAGCTGGCGGAGCAGCTCGATGACGGTCAGCACCAGGCTGGCCAGCCCGCGCTCCACCGACTCGACGCCGAGTGTGGGGAAGTCCTTGCCGCGCCGACACAGGTAGGGCTCACACGTGGCGGCGCGGCCTCCGGGCGGAGCGGGCGGTGTCGGATACGCCGCCGAGCAGGCGGGCAATGGCCCGGAACGGCAGTGTCACCACGGAGGCGAGGGTGGCGCCGACGGAGCGGATGACATCCGCGATGGCGCGGAGCATGGGATCCTCCTGTTGCGATCATGTGCGATGTGGTGCAGCCAACGGGTTGCCGCGCACGCCGCCCGCAAACAGCGTCCGTGCCGCGCCACCAGCCCGTGCCACAGCATCCATGCCGCGACGCCGAGTGCGGGAAGGTGGACGAAATCCGGCCGTTCCTCGGCAATCGTCTGGAAAACCCTGACGACCCGGAGGGCACGGCTACCGTGACCGTCACGGTCACCGACGGATTTCGGCCTCGCTGAGTACTCCTGGACTGGGTGTTCGCCATGGCATGGAACCTAACGACGGCTAATGCCACGGCTACGACGAACAGCGCGCCCGTCCCGCAGGGACGGACGCGCTGGTCAGACTGTGTGCCCCCGGCAGGATTCGAACCTGCGACACCCGCTTTAGGAGAGCGGTGCTCTATCCCCTGAGCTACGGAGGCGGGCTCCGGGGACAGCCTAGCGGACTCGCAAGTGGCCCGGTCGCACCCCTTGCCGCCCGTCAGGCCCAGGGCAGTCTCCCCGAACGGCCGTGATCGCTGCGTCGGCCGGCAGAAGGAATGAGGCCGCGGTGACGGCGCCCGAACGCCTCGTATCGGTCGCTCCTCTGGTCGGAGTCGATCTCATCCTTCGGGCGGATTCCGCCCGGCACCTCAGGCCGACGATTCCGGCCCGCGCCCCGGTGACCATGGAGAGGCCGCAGGCGGGGGAACTGCACGGGAACGGGAGGGGGCCGGCCAGTGGACATCACCAGTGGTGCGTTCATCGCCGCGCTCGTCGTCCTCGCCGTGCTGCCGCTGCTGGGGGCCGTACGGACGCGCCGCCGTGGTCGGCGCGTCGGCCTCGCGGTCGTGGCCCTCGGCGGGGCGGTGCTGCTCATCGCAGCGCTCGTCAATCAGCACTTCGGGTACGTCGTCCACGCCGAGGACCTCTTCGGTCTGCACGCACGCGGCATCGTGGCCGTACGGGCGGAGGACGGACCCGCAGAGGTGGCCGCGCGGATGCGGGCCGTGGGGCGTCCCGGGCGGGGCGTGCTCCTCGAGGTCCCCGTACCGGGCGAGCGCAGCGGAATCCGGGGCCGGTCCGCCTACGTCTACCTGCCGCCGCAGTACTTCGAGCGCGCACATGTGCGCACCCGCTTTCCGGTGCTCGAGCTGCTGCACGGCCAGCCCGGCGAGCCCGAGGACTTTCTGCGGAGCCTGGATGCGGACCGGCTCTACGAACGGGCGCTGCGGAAGCGGGCGACCGGGCCGATGGTGCTGGTGATGCCGGATGGCAACGGTTCGCGCTGGCGCTCCACGGAGGGGGTGGACGCCGTGCGCGGCGAGCGTGCCGAGACGTACCTCACCGATGATGTGGCGACAACCGTCCAGCGGCTGTTCCGGGTGCAGCGTCGCGGGCCGCACTGGGGGCTGGCGGGCTTCTCCGTCGGTGGCTACGCGGCGGTGAACCTGGCCCTGCGCAATCAGGAGCACTACGGTGCAGCCGCCAGCATGAGCGGCTATTTCACCGCAGTGGAGGACGAGTACACCGGCGCGCTCTACCGCGGCAGCGAGCGTGCCAAGCGGGAGAACTCGCCTCTCTGGTGCGTGGCTCATCGCCGCGTCGGCAGCACCGCGTTCTATCTGATGGCCGGAACCGACGACGACCACACCTGGAAGGCCACCCCGCCCTTCCACCGCTCGTTGTGCGCACTCGGCGAGGACGTGGAGCTGGCGGTCGAGCCCGGCGGCGGCCACACCTACCGGGCGTGGCGCAACGCCCTGCCCGACGTCTACAACTGGGCCTGGACGCGCGTACGGCCCGAGGGCCTCCACCACGCGTACCCGGTCGAGCGGCAGTCGGCCTTCCCCTCCTCGGGGCGCAGCGAGGGCCCCGACGAGCCGTCAGGCCGACTGCCCGGTCTGCCGTATATCCCGCGCGCCGACGAGGGTGCGGGGAGGACCCGGCTTCATCAGGGCCTCGTCACCTTCACCCGGTAGTTCCCGGCCGCGTCCTTGTCGAGGACCTCGATGGTGATGCCTGTCCTGCTGTCGGACATCCGCTCGCCGGCCGTGTACGCGGCGTCCGTCAACTCGGCGTTGACATTGGGCAGATGTGCGCAGCCATTGCTGTCGGGTCGGCTGTCCCGGACCGTGATCGGACCCTCGCCGCTGCTGATCCCCGTGTCGACCCAGTAGACGAGGACGCCGGGTCGGCAGACGGCCGCGTCATTGCCTTCCTCGGTGCGGAACTCGACCGCGTACCCGGTGCGTTCAGAGACCGGCACGTAGACGAGCTTGACGCCGCCGCCCCTGTCGCCGCTCCGCCGGGCGAGCGGAATGAGGGAGTGCTCGCTGCTCCCGCTGCCCTTGGCGCACGCGACCTGGTCGGGGGCGAGCCAGCCCAGCTTGCGCTTGTGCCATCCGAGGAGGTCGTTGTTGGCCCCCCAGTCCTCGGACATGATGTCCCAGTGGCCGGCCCGCTCGCCGCCCCGGGAGGTGTAGAGGTCGGGCAGCCCGAGCGTATGCGCGTTCTCGTGCGGCAGCACCCGGTACGCGTTCTCGATGGCCGACGGCGAGCCGTCGTCCTGGCGGCTGTAGACGAAGGACATGTACGCGAGCGGCACCCCGTCCGCCTCCGGCGCGTCGTGCAGGCCCGCGTAGGTCACGGACAGCACGGTGTCGAGCGCCGACGGGCCGGCGTTGGGCGTGACCAGGACGTTGATGATGTCGTACGCGGCGAAGTCCACCCGCTCGTCGGCGGCCGCCACGATGTCCTCGACGAGGAGTCGGTAGCCGGGCTCGTAGCCGACACCCCGGTCGATGCCGTACTCGTTGAACGGCCTGGGCATGCGCAGCCATTCGTCGACGGGAGCGTCGGCCCGGTAGCTCACGGCGCCGTACGAACTCGTGGCGTACCAGTCGGAGGTCTCCGGGAAGAACTCGGCGTACCGCTCCTCGGCAGTGCCCTGACCCCGCGCGTCCGGGAAGTCGATCATGAGATTGAGCGCTCGGAGGGTGCCGGTGCTCGGCGCATGCCCGGCCGGCGTCGGGATGCCCTCGGACATCTGGACGTCCTTGACGGGGGCCGGGGAGCAGGGGGCGTCGGGCCGGGCGGCGCTGGCCTGAGGGGCGCCGGCGGTGCCCGGGGTCGCGGTCGTGGTCGCCGTGGCCGGGGCCGTCAGGCCGAGTGCGGCGACGGCGAGGAGGGCGGTGCCGCGCCGGGGCCTGCGGATGCGGGCGGCGTGGACCTGGGGGACCGGTCCGCGGGGGCTGCCCGTACGGGAGCGGGGGGCGCGGAGCCGGGGAAGGGGGACGTTGTCGGTGTGGGCGCTGAAGATGTGGGCCTCGTCGCCGTGCGCCTTCCGTGCGCGGGCCTTGGGTATTCGGGGGCGGTTGGGCTTCATGCTGCGGCCGCCTTCCGTCAGGGCAGTCGCGCGAACCCGACTGCGCTGGTCCGATCACGGTGCTGTCGCCGCCGTTCGGGCGCCCGCCGGGTGCGGCCGTACGGGCGGAACTCCTGCTCCGTTCGGGTGCCGTTCGGCCGTGGAGCGTTAGCGGGGCGGTCTGTACCGCTCGGAGGAAAGGCGGCGGCCGCGCCCTGATGGTGTGAGACAGGTCACACAAGCTCAGGAAATATCCGGGGAGGTTCTCCCCGTTTACGCCCGTGTCCGAGCGACGGGGGAGGCGCTCCCCGCGTCGTCGTGTCAAACGTCGGGATCTGATCGGATCCCGACGGCAAGCGACCGGGAGACCCGCGGGAAGGGAGCAACATCGTGGCCGCCACCACCGACCGGCGTACGGAGCAGCGCCGCGCTCCCCGGTTGCGCGCCGACGCCGTGCGCAACCGGGAGCGGATCATCGCCGCCGCCCGGGAGATGTTCGTCGAGTACGGGGCGGACGTCCCACTCGACGAGGTCGCGCGCCGCGCAGGCGTCGGCAACGCCACCCTCTACCGGCACTTCGCCGACCGCCGCGAGTTGATTCACCGCGTCGCCCTGCACGTCATGGACCGCATCTGCGAACAGGCCGAGGCGGCCGTGACCGAGGAGCCGGATGCCTTCGAGGCACTGCGACGGTTCGCTCACGCGGCGGCCGACGAGCGGATCGGCGCCTTGTGCCCGCTGCTGCTGTCCGGGGGCATCGACAGAAACCACCCCGAGCAGCTGGAGGCGCGCGATCGCCTCGCACGTGACATCGAGAACCTGATGTCGCGGGCGCGTGCCACCGGACAGCTCCGCACCGACATCGACGCCGGCGATCTGATGGTGGCGCTCACCCAGCTGACCCGGCCGCTGCCCGGCTGGGGATCCTCCGCGGGGGCACCTCCTGGGGGCACCCCCAGCGAAAGCTGGGGGAGGAGTCTGGGGGAGGTAGGCCCCTGGCCTGCGGCATGGGGAACCCCAGGGGCAGTGCCCCCAAGGGGAGAGTCCGCCGGCGGCTGTAGCGGCTTCCACCGGTTCGTCCACCGCCACCTGCAGCTGTTCCTGGACGGTCTGCACACCCCGGCGCGCTCCGAACTCCCCGGCTCCGCAACCACCTTGGAGGACCTCCGGCAACAAGCCTGACGGCGCGCGCTCCCGCCGCCCCTCCACGCGTCCTCCCGACCTCTCTCCCGCGATCCGTAAGCCCGTTTCTCACCGTCCCGACGTCTCGGCTCTTCGCACCCTAGGTAGGCACAGCCATGCCAGATTCAGCCTCTTCTTCCGACACCCGGCCCGATCCCAGGCGCTGGAAGGCGCTGGTCTTCATCGCCCTCGCGCAGTTGATCGTCGTTCTCGACGCGACGATCGTGAACATCGCCCTGCCCTCCGCCCAGGTGGATCTGGGCATCTCCGACGGCAATCGCCAGTGGGTCATCACCGCCTACGCCCTCGCCTTCGGTGGCCTGCTGCTCTTCGGCGGCCGGATCGCCGACCTGTGGGGCCGTAAGCGCACGTTCGTCGTCGGTCTGCTCGGCTTCGCCGCCGCCTCGGCACTCGGTGGTGCCGCGGCGAACACCGGGATGCTGCTGGGCTCCCGTGCTCTGCAGGGCGTGTTCGGCGCGCTGCTCGCACCGGCGGCGCTGTCGCTGCTCGCGGTGATGTTCACCGAAGCCAGGGAGCGGGCCAAGGCGTTCGGCATCTACGGGGCCATCGCGGGCGGCGGCGGTGCCGTCGGTCTGATACTCGGCGGCGTACTCACCGAGTACCTGGACTGGCGCTGGACCTTCTTCGTCAACGTCCCGTTCGCCGTGGTCGCCGCGGCCGGTGCGTATGCCGTGGTCCGTGAGCCGGAGGGCGCCCGCAACCGGTCTCCGCTGGACATCCCCGGTGTCGTGCTGTCCACGCTGGGGCTGGTCTCCCTGGTGTACGGGTTCACGCGAGCCGAGTCCGACGGCTGGTCGGCGGGTACGACCATCGGCCTGTTCGTGGCGGCCGGGGTGCTGCTCGCCGCGTTCGCGCTGGTGGAGTCCAAGGTTGCGGCCCCGCTGCTGCCACTGAGGGTGGTGACCGAGCGAAACCGCGGCGGGGTCTACCTGTCGCTGGGACTGGCCGTCATCGCGATGTTCGGCCTCTTTCTCTTCCTCACCTACTACCTGCAGGTCGTCAAGGGCTACTCGCCGGTGAGCACCGGCTTCGCCTTCCTCCCGATGATCGCGGGCATGATCACCGGTTCGACCCAGATCGGCGCCCGGCTGATGAACCGCGTCGCACCGCGCCTGCTGATGGCGCCGGGCTTTCTGGTCGCCGCCGTCGGCATGCTGCTGTTGACCCGGATGGAGGTCGGGAGCTCGTACGCCGGGCTGATCCTGCCCGCGCAGCTCCTGCTCGGCGTGGGCATGGGTACGGCCTTCATGCCGGCCATGAGCCTGTCGACGCACGGTGTCGAGCCGCGCGACGCCGGTGTGGCCTCCGCGATGGTCAACACGTCTCAGCAGGTGGGCGGCGCCATCGGCACAGCGCTGCTGAACACCATCGCGGCGAGCGCCACCACGGCGTACGCCGCCTCACATGCGGCCGGTGCGCGGTCGGTCGAGGCGCTGCGGCTGGAGTCGATGGTGCACGGTTACTCGACCGCCATCTGGTGGGCGGTCGGCATCCTCGTGCTGTCGGCGGCGATCGCCGCCACGTTCGTCACCACCCGCGGACAGGGCGGCGGCGGTCCGGTGGCAGGGTCCCGCAAGGGCGGCGACACGGGCGAGGACGTGGACCGGGGCACGGGCGATGCGGCGGCCGTGGACGGTGTGGCGGCGCCGGTTCCCACTCATTGAGCCAAACGCAGGCGCTGTCCGTACTCAAGAGCGGAGGGCCCCGCTTCGGGGGGATTGGGGCCCTCCGCCATGCGCGACGGCGCACCCGGCGCAGTGTGGCGCCGGGTGGGTTCCACGACGCGTGAGAGCACCGTCAGGGAGCGGGCCATGCTGCGGAAGTCTTCGACCGCAAAGGCAACATCGGCCTGACCGCCTGGTGGAACGGCACGGTCGTCGGCGGCTGGGCTCAGCGGCGGGAGGGGGAGATCGTCTGGCGGCTCTTCACCGACGTAGGCCGGGGCTCCGTGACGCCGAGCGGCTTCTCGTACCAGTCCACATCCCAGTAGCGGCCGAATTTCCGGCCCACCTCCCGGTACGTGCCGACGAGCCGGAAGCCGAAGCGGGCGTGCAGGCGAGCGGACGCCTCGTTGGGGGCGGTCAGCCCCGCATAGGCGCGGTGCAGATCCTCGCCCTCCAGCGCCTTGAACAGCGCCGTGTAGAGGCGTGTGCCGATGCCGCGCCGGCCGGCGTCCGGCGCGCAATACACGCTGACCTCCACCGAGGTGTCGTACGCCGCCTTCGGCCGGAAGGGGCTGCTCGTCGCATACCCGAGGATTCGGCCTTTCGGGCACTCCTCCTGGGCAACCAGGAGCCGGTGAGGGCCGTCCTTAGGGTGAGAGTCCAGCCATGGGCGACGTTGCTCGGGGGTGAAAGGCACCGTGTCGAAGGTGATGGGCGTCTGGCGGACGTAGTGGTTGTAGAGGTCCGTCAGAGCCTGAAGGTCGTCCTCCTCGCCTGGTCTGACCTGCACATCCGGCATTCTCGGCACCATGTCGCCTCCCCGTGCGGGGTCGGTAAGGGTACTGCATGATCATAAAAAATGTCGGACGACATGGGAATTGTGTCCGGATTCCAGTCGTTGTTCCCATCGGAACGGGCACCCGAGCCAGGGTGGACGTCCGCTACTGACCCGCGACCGATTCATCGCAAGGGAGCATTCATGGCAACCCGTGCCGTCGCCCGCCGTCAGGCCGACAGCACCAGCACCGGGACCGACCGGGGTCACGGTCGCGCCGGGGGCGGGGAGATCGCCGACCGCGACCTGGTCGGCATGTACCTCGACGAGATAGCGCGGACCCCCCTGCTCGACGCTGCCAAGGAGGTCGAGCTGTCCCAGACCATCGAGGCGGGAGTGTACGCCCGGCACATCCTCGAGGGGGAGATCACGGACGCCCCCGCCGCAGGTGCGAGCCGTGAGGAGCTGGCGGCGATCGCCGCTGAGGGGGAGCGCGCAAAGGATGTGTTCATCCGCTCCAACCTCCGACTTGTCGTCGCGGTCGCGCGCCGCTATCCGCGCAGCGGGCTGCCCCTCCTCGACCTGATCCAGGAGGGCAACGCGGGGTTGGTGCGTGCGGTGGAGAAGTTCGACTACACCAAGGGATTCAAGTTCTCCACGTATGCGACCTGGTGGATCCGGCAGGCCATCACTCGTTCCATCGCGGACCAGTCCCGTACGATCCGGCTGCCCGTCCACTTGGTGGAGGAGCTGGGGCGGATCCGGCGTGTGCAGCGCGAGTTCAACCGCGAGCACGGCCGCGACCCCGAGCACGGGGAGATCGCCGAGGAGCTGGGCTCCACGTCCGCGCGGGTCGGCGATGTGCTCGACTGGGCCCGCGACCCGGTGAGCCTCAATATGTCGGTGGACGACGAGGGCGAGACCCAGTTCGGCGACCTGCTGGAGGACACCTCGGCGGCGACTCCCGAGCAGTCGGTGCTGGTGATGCTCCGACGAGAGGGTCTGGACGAGCTGATCGGCCGGCTCGACCACCGCACCGCCTCGATCATCAAGATGCGCTACGGCATCGACGACGGCCGGGAGCGGACGCTGACGGAGGTCGGTAAGCAACACGGCCTGACCCGCGAGCGAATCCGGCAGATCGAGAAGCACGCCCTGTTGGAACTGAAGAGGATGGCCCGCGACACCGGCTTCGATGCAGCGGCGTAACGGCTGCGTAGACTCGCGCCCACGCCTGAGCAGAGCCCCGGCGCTTCCCCGGCGCCGGGGCATTACCTATCCGCTGGGTCGGGATCCATGGGTACGGGTTCCGCTGGTACGGGCCTGGCGGGCGGCCACCGTGACGCCGCTCGCGACGGCGAGCGCCGATACCACGCCCGCCAGCAGCACCGCGGACTGCCCTACGACGGTGCAGGTCAGAACCAGGACGGCGGTCACCGGCAGGATCGCCTGACCGATGCCGCGCTTGCTGTGCCGGGCGTGCAGCAGCCAGACGGTAACGAGGTACAGCGCGCTGGGGAGGGTCACACCGGCGGCGGCCGCAGTCGTCGAGATATGGGCCTTTCCGGTGGCCTGCTCGACCGCCACCTCGATGCCGGCGCCGATGGCCGCGGCGGAGGCGAAGATGACGTAGTGCCCGTACCCCCAGAGAAAGGCGACCCGGTTCGAGGTCAGGCGCTCGTGGGCGGGGACCGCGAAGTAGATCCACCATGCGGAGAAGATAATCAACAGGCCACCGGCCGCGATCGGCAGGAGATCCCCCAGCTCCCGGTTCTCGTCCACCGCCGAACGCACCCCGACGGTCGCCGCGAGGATGGTCTCGCCCAGCACGATGATGAGGAAGAGGCCGTATCGCTCCGCGATGTGATGCGGATGCCAGGCGGTCTGCCAGGCCTGCTCGGCCCACATCGGCACCATCAGCTCGGCGATCACCATGCCCAGGAACAGCCATGGTCTCGTGTCCTCAGGAATGAACAGCAGCCCCAGCCATCCGCCCTGGCAGGTCGTCACGCCGACCGCATAGCGCAGCGCCATCCCGCGCTCGGAGCCCCGCGTTGAGAGGGCGAGCCGACCCCACTGGCTGACCAGCGCGATCCGCATGACCACATAGCCGAACCACACGACCGAGAAGTCGTTGTCGTCGAAGGCGCGTGTCACGCCCGCGGCGAGGATCAGCACGCCGGTCATCTGGACCAGCGTGGTCACCCGGTACAGGACGTCGTCCGTGTCGTACGCGGACGCGAACCAGGAGAAGTTCATCCACGCCCACCAGATGGCGAAGAACACCATCGTGTAACCGGCGACGCCATGTGCCGGGTGGCCCTCGGCGAGGGCGTGCACAAGGGCTGCCCCTGCCTGGGCGATGGCGACCACGAAGACGAGGTCGAAGAAGAGTTCCAGAGGTGTGGCGGCGCGATGCGCCTCGTCACGGCTGCGGGCGACCATCCGGCGCATCGGGGCGGCGGCCCGCCCGTGGCCGGGGCCGGTGGGGCCGGGGAGGTGAGCGGGACCGGACGGCCCGGAGGGGGAGTGGTCGCTCACGAGTGCGCCTCCGTTGTCGCCATCCCCCTCTCCCCGGTCCGCACTCAATCTCCCCCTCACTCCCGCGACGCGCATATCGGGTCCAGGGCCGCATGAGCCGTTACGGTGACGACGCGTCCGACCCTCAGCGACGTCGCCGGAAACCACCGCTCCCTCCCCCGGCCATATACGCGCACCCGGCCATGTGCGCGAGGTCCCACCACCCTGTCGCAAACAGCGGCCATATGCCCTGGTCGGCGGGGGCCGTGGCTGGGCTACGCGACTGGGCGGGATCCGCGTAACCACTGGGCATCGACACCCCCGTACCCTTGAGCCATGAGCACCGCCCCGACTCCCGAACCGCAGGAGGCGGCCGACCCGGCCGCCAAGCTGGACTTCGGGGACCCGTCCGACCGGCAGTCCGCGGACGACACCGAGCAGGGCTGGGGCGAGCGCCCGGCCAGTGGCGACAGCAGCGCCGACCTGGCCCGCTTCCTCGACGAGAAGCCCCCTCACCACCTCTGATCACCGGTCGGCCCCTGCGGTGTCCAGCCTCCCCCTGGGTTCCCCATGCCGCAGGCCAGGGGCCTACCTCCCCCTGGGGGTACTCCCCCAGCTACCGCTGGGAGGTGCCCCCAGCGGCCGCGGTTGCGGCGGGCCTCTGCTTCCGCTGCTGTTCCCGTTACTGCTTCTGGGAGGGCACACGCCCCGTGTCCGGACCCGGGTCCGAGCCGTCGTGCCGGCCCACGAGCGCGTCCCGGATCTGCGCGAGCAGTTCGATCTCCGTCACCTCGGCCGGGGTGGCCGCCACCGGAGCCTTGGCCGCCTGCCGCTCCTTGTAGCGGTTCATCGGCAGGATCATGAGGAAATAGACGACCGCCGCCGTGATCAGGAAGGTCAGGGTGGCGCTGAGCACCGAGCCCCAGAGGATGTGGATGCCCTCGGTCACCTCGCCCGCCTGGTTCTTCCTGCAGGTGCCGATGCAGGTCGTGTAATGGTCGAGATTCTGGGTGCCGATGGCGCCCACCACAGGGTTGATCACCCCCTTCACCACTGCGTTCACGATGTTCGTGAACGCAGCGCCGATGACCACGGCGACCGCGAGATCGATCACGTTTCCGCGCATCAGGAACTGCTTGAAGCCGTTCAGGACGCCCTTGTTCTCCACGCTCACCGGGAGGCCTCTCTCTGCGCGCACGCTGGATGGAACAGACGGTTCCGCAATGTACGGCAGAGTGGGTCAGGGCTGTCCAATCTCGTCCCTCGGACGAGGCCGCGGCTGCCGCCAGCGCTGCGGCAGCCAGCGCGAGCCCTGCCCCGACCGACCGGCGCCGTCGGCGCAGAACGCGCACCAACCCGTACCGGCCGCCCCGCGGTCGTAAGGGCTCGAAGTGCGGGACCTCGCGCAGCGGCGGAGTGGGCTGCGGCGGTGAGCCGCCGGGCAGGCCGCCGTAACAGGCCCGCCGGGGATGACCGCGCCCACTGTCGCGGCCCGCAGCGCCGAAGCGGGCGACGTGGCTGACGCGGGCGATGTGAGCGACGCGACCGGTGACGCCGATGCCACTGGCGCCCACGTCACCGGCGTGGCTGGCATGACTGACATGGCTGGCGTACGGGGACGGGGACATGACGTACTGGGACATGAGGCCATCACCTCTCGCGAGGAGCTCGGAGACATCCGCTTGCGCTCCCCACGATGCATGTCTTCGCCCGACCCCGCCGACGCCTGAGGACTACTCCCCGGTTGTGGAAAAAGCCGTCACCCTCAGGCAGTTCGTCATGGCAGTTCGATCCCGATGTCCAGCCCTTCCAGCGCCCGCCCGCACTGGCAATCCCGGCCTGCCACGTCCGGCAGCTCAGCCACCGCGTCGAAGAGCACCGTCCGCAGGCGCTCCACGTTCTCCGCGAACACCCGCATGACCTCCTCCTGGGAGACGCCGTCACCCGTCTCGGCCCCTGCATCCAGGTCGGTGACCAGCGTCAGCGACGTGTAGCAGAGCTCGAGTTCGCGTGCGAGGACCGCTTCCGGGTGCCCGGTCATGCCGACGACCGACCAACCCTGGGCCGCATGCCAGTTGGACTCGGCCCGGGTCGAGAAGCGCGGCCCTTCGACCACCACCAGCGTCCCGCCGTCCACGGGGTCCAGGTCGCGCCGACGCGCGACCGCCAACGCCGCCTGCCTGCCGGCCGGGCAGTACGGGTCGGCGAAGCCCACATGCACGACATTGGGCACCTCGCCGGTCGGCAGCGCTTCCCCGTCGAAGAAGGTCTGGGTCCGCGTCTTCGTGCGGTCCACCAGTTGGTCGGGCACGAGCAGAGTGCCCGGTCCGTACTCCTTCCGCAGTCCGCCGACGGCACACGGAGCGAGCACCTGCCGGACACCGACCGAGCGCAAAGCCCAGAGGTTCGCCCGGTAGTTGATGCGGTGCGGAGGAAGGTGGTGCTTGCGGCCGTGCCGGGGAAGGAAGGCGACCCGCCGCCCCGCGACCTCGCCGAGGAAGAGCGAGTCGCTCGGCGCCCCGTAGGGGGTCTCCACGGTGATCTCGGTCACGTCATCGACGAAGGAGTAGAACCCCGATCCGCCGATTACCCCTATGTCCGCCTGAGCGGTGTCCGTCTCGACCATGCGCCCCACCTTATGCGGGACCGTACGCGCACCGGACCCCGCCGCCTCACATCGAGGCGGCGGGGTCCGTCCGTTGGTCTTGCGGCGCGGTTGTCAGGCCGCGGAGCTGCCCGACGTCGACTGCGACGAGGAGGCCGAGGACGACGCGGCAGAGGACGAGCTCGACGCGGAGGAGCCGCCGTCGCCCTTGGCCGGCGTGGACGCCGTGGACGACGAAGAGGCCGAGGAGGACGACGACTTCGCCGCACTGCCGGACGAGCCCGACGACGAGGCGCGGCTGTCGGTCCGATAGAAGCCGGACCCCTTGAAGACGACACCGACCGCCGAGAACACCTTGCGCAGGCGCCCCTCACAGCCGGGGCACTCCGTGAGCGCCTCGTCCGTGAACTTCTGCACCGCCTCGAGGCCCTCGCCGCAATCGGTGCACTGGTACTGGTAGGTCGGCACGTACTCCTCCTGGCACTCTCACTCGATGAGTGCTAACGACGGTCAATAGTGCAGCATTCCACGGGATCAGTCCACAGCAACCGGCACACGGTGACCGATCCCACGCGCCACCGGCAGCCGTGACGGTGGCCGGGCCACGAGCCGTCCGCGCAGCGCCACCACCGTCACCAGCGCCAGCGCCGTACCGGCCAGCGGCACAATGAAGCCGGCGCCGGCGCCCGACATGTCCGTCAGTTGACCAGCCACCGTCACGGCTGCCGCCTGGCCGAGCGCGACCGAGCCGGTCAGCCAGGTGAAGGCCTCGGTACGGGCCGTCGGCGGGACCACCGCCTCCACCAGCGTGTAGCCGGTGATGAGTGCCGGTGCGACGCACAGGCCGACCAGCAGCCCCAGCGCTCCGAGCAGCAGCGGGGACTGCACGGCCCACAGGGCCGAGCACGCCAGTGCCAGCGCCGCGTATCCCGTGATCAGCCGCTGTCGCGCCGAGGTCCGCCAGGCGATCGCTCCGCAGGCCACTCCGGCCAGCATGTTGCCCGCCGCGAAGATCCCGTACAGCAGACCGTTCATGCCGGGCTGTCCGATTTCCTGGGTGAAGGCGGTCAGCGAGACCTGCATGCCGCCGAAGACCGAGCCGATCCCGAGGAAGGCGACCGCCAGGACGCGGACGCCGGGCACGGACAGGGCGGATGCGCGGGGCGCGTCCACCCGCGCCGCGCGCCGGTGTGCGGGCGGCGCGCTACCGCGCTGGGCGGCGAACAGCAGTCCGCCCGCCAGGGTCAGTCCCGACTCAGCGACCAGACCCGCCGCCGGATGCGCACCCGTGCACAGCGCGGTCGCCAGGACCGGCCCGATGACGAAGGTCAGCTCGTCCGTGACGGACTCGAATGCGGCCGCCGTGGACATCAGCGGGCTGCCTGCCCCGAGTTCCCCGACGGGGGACCCCAATGCCGCCGCCCAGCGCGCCCGCACCATGGGCCCGATCTGCGGTACGGAGGCGCCGGTCGGTACGGCAGCGGCGAAGAGCGCCCACAGGGGCGCGTCCGCCAGTGCGAGCGCCGTCAGAAGTCCGCCGGACGCCGCATGGATCGCGATGCCGGGCAGCAGTACCGCACGCTGTCCGAAGTGGTCCGCGAGTCTGCCGCTCTGCGGAGCGCAGAGTGCCATGGACAGGCCGGTGACCGCCGCGACCGCGCCGGCGATGCCGTACGAGCCCGTGGTGTGCTCGACGAGCAGCACGATGCTGATCGTGAGCATGGCGAAGGGCTGTCGTGCGGCGAAGCCGGGCAGCACGAAGGCCCATGCGCCGGGTGTGCGCAGCAGCTGCCCGTATCCGGGACGCTTCTCGGGACGTCGGGTGGTGGTCCCTGGGCGTGTGGTGGTGACCGCGGATGCCACGGCCGTCGCCTTTCTGCCGCCTGGTAGCGCACCCTCGTGGGTCGTCACGGAGTGCGCCGAGAGCTGTCCTCTCGCGCAGGACCGGGGTAGATACCGGGGTCCGCACCGATCAGGGGCAGGGGACCGCGGCCGCCGAGCGGTCGCGCCAGCTCTGCGTCAGGCAGAGTGGGTCGTCAGTTGCCGCTTCATTGTACAGGGGAAGCAGGCGCATCCCCTGTGATCTATGCGACCGAGGGCCTTGTCCGCCTGCGATTACGGGGAGCCCTGGCCCTCGTTGTGCAGCCAGCCGGCCAGCTTGCCCCCCTGTGCCACGGCCCGGAGCCGCTTCTCCGCTGCGTCACGTACCGGATCCGTTGCCACCACCAGCAGCTCGTCCCCGCGCCTGAGGAACGTCGTCGGCGACGGCACGAAGCTCTTGCCGTCCCGTACGACGAGGGTGACCGCGGCGCCCGCCGGCAGCCTCAGTTCGCCTACCTCCACCCCGTGCATCCTGGATTTCTCCGGCACCGAGACCGACAGCAGATGGCCGCGCAGCCGCTCCAGCGGCGCGGATTCGATTCCCAGATCGGACGCCGCCTCGCTGTCGCCGAGCCGCAGCCGTGTGGCGACCCAGGGAAGTGACGGTGCCTGGATCAGTGTGTAGACGATCACCAGGACGAAGACCATGTTGAAGATCGTCCGGCTGTCGTCGACGTCGTGTACCACAGGGATCGTGGCCAGGACGATCGGCACGGCGCCGCGCAGCCCCGCCCAGGACAGCAGCGCCCGCTCGGCCCGGCTCGTACGGAACGGCATCGTGCTCAGGAGTACGGAGACCGGCCGCGCCACCACGGTCAGCACCAGGCCCACGATGACCGCCGGCAGGATGTCGTCGCCCAGCTCGTGCGGGGTGACGAGCAGGCCGAGCAGCACGAACATGCCGATCTGCGCGATCCAGCCGACCCCCTCGGCGAATCCGCGGGTGGCGGGCCAGTGCGGAAGCCGGGCGTTGCCCAGGATCACGGAGGCCACGTAGACGGCCAGGAAGCCGCTGCCGTGCGCGAGGGCGCCGCCCGCGTAGGCGACGACCGCGATCGCCATCACCGCGATCGGATACAGGCCGGAGGCGGGCAGTGCCACGTGCCGCAGCGCGTAGGCCCCGAGCAGACCCACCGCGGTGCCGATCACCCCACCGATCAGGAGCTCCAGCGAGATCTTGCCGAGGAGTACGTACCACTGATCCACCGGACCGGCCATCGAAAATGCCACCACGAGGATCACCACAGGGGCGTCGTTGAAGCCCGACTCCGCCTCCAAGGTGCCCACCAGTCGCCGGGGCAGCGGCACCCTGCGCAGCACGGAGAAGACCGCGGCCGCGTCCGTGGAGGACACCACCGCGCCGATGATGAGCGCCTGCCGCCACTCCATGCCCACCAGGTAGTGCGCCGCCGCCGCGGTGATGCCGACGCTCACGGCGACGCCGACCGTCGACAGCACCGCCGCGATGGGCAGCCCCGGTTTCATCTCCCGCCACTTCGTGCCGAGACCACCCTCCGCCAGGATCACCACGAGCGCCGAGTAGCCGAGCAGCTGGGTCAACTGGGCGTCGTCGAAGGCGATGCCCACTCCGTCCTCGCCCGCCGCGACTCCGATGCCCAGGTAGATGAGCAGGGTCGGCAGCCCGCTGCGCGTGGAGATCCTGACCGCCGCCACCGCGATGAGCAGAACGATCGAGCAGACCAGCAGGAGTTCGTTGAGTTGGTGGACAGTCAGGGGGCGAACCCTTTCGTGCGTTATGCGCCGAAACGTTCCTTCGGAACGGCGACACTTCGTTCCGTTGCCTAACATTTTACGGGTTCTTGACGCGTGCCTCCGGGAGGCGTTCACCGGGACGGGATTCCGCGCAGACTCCGCGTACGGGCCGCTCAGGCCCTGCGCCTATGGTTGCTCCAGCACTCCCAGGACCACCCTGCCCCTCGAAGGACAGCGATGCCCGCCAACAAGACCGGCCCCTCCGACAAGAAGGGGCGACGCGCCCGCCTCCTCGTGATCGCAGTCGTGTTGCTGCTCGTGGCGGGCGTCGGCTATGGCACGTACTGGAGCGTGGGCGCCGTGCGCGCCTCCTTCCCTGAGACCACCGGCTCGCTCAAGCTCCCGGGCCTCACCGCTCCGGTCCAGGTCAAGCGGGACGGATACGGCATTCCGCAGATCTACGCGGACACCGACGAGGACCTGTTCCGCGCGCAGGGGTTCGTACAGGCGCAGGACCGCTTCTGGGAGATGGACGTCCGCCGTCACATGACCGCCGGCCGGCTGTCCGAGATGTTCGGCGAGGGGCAGATCGAGACCGACGCCTTCCTGCGCACGCTCGGCTGGCGCAGGGTCGCTCAGCGGGAGTACGACACCCAGCTGTCGCCGCGGACCAAGAAATACCTGCAGGCGTACTCCGAGGGGGTCAACGCCTATCTCAGGGAGCACAAGGGCTCGGCCCTGTCCGTCGAGTACGCGGCGCTGGGCCTGACCACCGACTACACCCCCGAGAAGTGGAACCCGGTGGACTCGGTCGCCTGGCTCAAGGCGATGGCCTGGGATCTGCGGGGCAACATGCAGGACGAGATCGACCGTGCGCTGATGTCGACCCGCCTTAGGCCGGAGCAGATCGAGGACCTGTATCCGGACTACCCGTACGACCGGAATCGCCCCGTCGTCGACCGCGGTTCCGTCGACCAGGCCACCCAAACCTTCGACCCCAAGGCCGCCACCACGACGCAGACCGGCCCGGGCGCGGCCGCGGGCCTCGGCGACGCGGCGCAGGGCATCCGGAGCCAGCTGTCCTCCCTCTCCAGGACCCTGGAGGACGTCCCGGCGCTGCTCGGGCCGAACGGCAACGGCATCGGATCGAACTCCTGGGTGGTCGCGGGCCGGCACACCGCCACCGGAAAGCCCCTGCTCGCGAACGATCCGCACCTGGCCCCGCAGATGCCCTCGCTGTGGTACCAGATGGGCCTGCACTGCCGGAACGTCGGCACCTCCTGCCGATTCGACGTGTCCGGCTACACCTTCTCGGGCATGCCGGGCGTCGTCATCGGCCACAACCAGGACGTCGCCTGGGGCTTCACCAACCTCGGCGCCGACGTCTCCGACCTCTACCTGGAGAAGGTCACCAGCAGTAGCTACGTGTCCGACGGCCGGCAGGTCCCCTTCAAGACCCGCAAGGAGACCATCAAGGTCGCGGACCGCCCGCCGCGCGAGATCACGGTCCGCTCGACCGGCAACGGTCCGATCGTCTCCGACCGCAACGACGAACTGGGCAAGGTCGGGGAGGAGGCCCCGGTCCGCGACGCCGCCCCGGATCGCGGGAACGGCTACGCCGTGTCGCTGCGCTGGGCCGCCCTCTCGCCCGGGAAGACCATGGACGGACTCTTCGGGCTGAACGCCGCCAAGGACTGGAACGGATTCCGCAAGGCGGCCCGAGACTTCGCCGCACCGTCCCAGAACCTTCTCTACGCCGACACCCGGGGGAACATCGGCTACCAGGCACCGGGCCGGATCCCGGTCCGCGGCAAGGGCGACGGCCGCTACCCGGCGCCGGGCTGGGACTCCCGCTATCGCTGGACGAAGTACGTCCCGCAGTCCGCGCTGCCGTGGGAGTTCAACCCCTCCCGGGGCTACATCGTGACCGCCAACCAGGCCGTGATCGATCAGCAGACCTACCCCTACCTGCTGACCAAGGACTGGGGCTACGGAGCACGCAGCCAGCGGATCAACGACCTCATCCAGTTGAAGATCAAGGACGGGGGCAAGATCTCGACGGACGACATGCAGACCATGCAGCTGGACAACAGCAGCGAGATCGCCGAGCTGCTCACGCCCTATCTGCTCAAGATCGACGTGACGGACCCCTACGTCCGGGAGGCGCAGAAACTGCTGGCGGGTTGGGACTACACCCAGGACGCCGACTCGGCTGCGGCCGCCTACTTCAACGCGGTCTGGCGCAACACCCTCAAGCTGGCCTTCGGCAACAAGCTCCCGAAGGAGCTGCGGGTTGAGGGCCAGTGCCTGCGGGTACGTCCCGCCGACGACTCCGGCCCCCTGGAGGACCTGGACGGCAACGCCCGGCTTGTACGGGAGTGCGGCGAGCGCGCCCCGGACCAGGCTCAGCCCGACGGCGGTGACCGCTGGTACGAGGTGGTGCGCGGCATCCTCAAGGACGAAGGCAACGACTGGTGGAAGACCTCCGGCACCGTCCGCAACCCTGGCGCGCGCAGCCGGGACGAGCTGCTGGCCCACGCCATGAGGGACGCCCGGTGGGAGCTCACCGCCGAGCTCGGCAAGGACATCGACAGCTGGAGCTGGGGCCGCCTGCACCAGCTGACGCTGAAGAACCAGGCCATGGGCCGGGGCGACGGCGAGATCCTGCCGCGCGTCCTCAACCGCGGTCCCTGGAACCTCGGCGGCGGCGAAGCGGCGGTCAACGCGACCGGCTGGAATGCGGCCGGTGGCTACGAGGTCGTGTGGGTGCCATCGATGCGGATGATCGTCAATCTCGGCGACCTGGACAAGTCCCGCTGGATCAACCTCACCGGGGCTTCCGGGCACGCGTACCACCCGCACTACAGCGATCAGACGGAGAAGTGGGTCAAGGGCGACCTGCTGCCGTGGACCTTCAGTGACCGGAAGGTCCACGAGGCCACGGAGGACACGCTGGCGCTCACGCCCTAGCGGGCGCTGTGCCACCTGGATCGCACACTCCCCCGGGCCCCTCCAACCGGCATCCCGGTCCGGGCTCTCCCGCGCGGTGCGGCCGCGGGCGTGCCTCAGTGGTACCCCTGTGCCCAAGCGGAGTACGGGCGGGGGGCTCGACGCCCGGTCCCGGGCGCCGGTCCTCTCACCCCGTGCGCCCCCACCGCTTCGAGCGCGGCTCGGTCAGTCACCGGGCCGTGGTCCGAAGCGGTGGACGGCGGAGGGAGTCACCGCCGCGTGCACCGGTTTGTCGTGTGCCTCGCCCGGTACCTCGTCGAGCAGCTCGCCGTCGTACAGCAGGACCACCAGCGCGGGATCCGCGCCGCAGGCGGCCAGCCGCGCCAGGACGCGGTCGTAGCTTCCGCCGCCACGCCCCAGCCGCACGCCCCGCTCGTCGACCGCAAGACCGGGCAGCAGGACGACGTCCGCCTCTGTGATCGCGTCCGGGCCGAGGCGCTGACCGCCCGGCTCCAGCAGCCCGCGGCCGGCCGCCACCAGCCGGTCCGCCCCCTCGTACACGCTCCAGTCCAGGTCGTTGTCCGCCAACAGCACCGGGAGGAGCACCCGTACGCCCCGGGTGTGCAGCATGTCGAGCAGCGCGCGGGTCCCTGGCTCGCGTCCCACGGACACATACGCGCCGACCGTGCGCGCCTGAGCGATCTCGGGCAGCTCCAGCGCGCGCTGTGCGAGCGAGGCCCCGGTCACGGAGACGTCATCCACCGTCAACCTGGCCCTCACCGTCAGGAGATCCCGACGCAACGCAGCCTTCGTAGCGTGGCTTCGATTCTCGGGACGCACAAACCTCTCCTTATGAGAACGTATTAACGGGAGTCGCATCTTCCACTCATAGCCACCCGTTATGGTTCTCCGCATGACTGCATCGCGCTCCAGGATCAGCAAGGCCGTCGTCCCTGCCGCCGGACTCGGTACCCGTTTCCTGCCGGCCACGAAGGCCACGCCCAAGGAAATGCTCCCGGTGGTCGACAAGCCCGCGATCCAGTATGTCGTCGAGGAGGCCGTCGCCGCGGGCCTCTCCGACGTCCTCATGGTCACGGGCCGCAACAAGCGCCCCCTCGAGGACCACTTCGACCGCAACTACGAGCTCGAGGAGGTGCTGCGCCGCAAGGGCGACGGTTCGCGCCTCGCCCGGGTCCAGGAGTCCAGCGACCTCGCGACCATGCACTACGTCCGCCAGGGCGACCCCAGGGGCCTCGGCCACGCCGTCCTGTGCGCCGCCCCGCACGTGGGCGAGCAGCCCTTCGCGGTCCTTCTCGGCGACGACCTCATCGACCCCCGCGACCCCCTCCTCGCCCGGATGATCGAGACCCAGGAGCAGCACGGCGGCAGCGTCGTCGCGCTCATGGAGGTCGACCCCGCCCAGATCCACCTCTACGGCTGCGCCGCGGTGCGGTCCACCACCGCCGACGACGTCGTCCAGGTCACCGACCTGGTGGAGAAGCCCGACCCCGCCGAGGCGCCCAGCAACTTCGCCATCATCGGGCGATACGTGCTCGACCCCGCCGTCTTCGACGTGCTCCGCAAGACCGAGCCCGGCCGCGGTGGCGAGATCCAGCTCACCGACGCCCTGCGCACCCTTGCCGAGACCCCGAGCCTCGGCGGACCGGTGCACGGGGTCGTCTTCAAGGGCCGCCGCTACGACACCGGCGATCGTGGCGACTACCTGCGTGCGATTGTCAGACTCGCGTGCGAACGTGAAGACCTGGGCCCGGACTTCCGGTCCTGGCTTCGCAGTTACGTCACGGAGGAGATGGACCACGTTGAGCAGGAGCGCTGAGCAGGCCGCTGCATCGGACGGGCCCGGGGATCGGCCCCGTACGGGCTCAGGCGCCCCGGCCCCGGCTGAGGCCGACGACGAGCAGCGGGTCTGGACCGTGACGGAGCACCTCGCGGACATCCTCGGCGAGATCCGTCCGCTCGAGCCGATCGAGCTGCAACTTCTCGACGCCCAGGGCTGCGTCCTGGTCGAGGACGTCACCGTCCCGACGGCCCTGCCGCCCTTCGACAACAGCTCCATGGACGGCTATGCCGTCCGCACGGCCGATGTCGCCGGCGCCTCCGAGGAGAAGCCGGTCGTCCTCACCGTCGTCGGTGACATCGCCGCCGGCAGCGGCGAGCTGCCCGCCATCGGATCCGGCGAGGCCGCGCGCATCATGACCGGCGCCCCCGTGCCGCCGGGCGCCGAAGCCGTTGTGCCCGTCGAGTGGACCGACGGCGGCATCGGCGGTGGCCCGGCCTCCGGAATGCGCGCCGCCACGGACGCTCCCGAGGGCGCGACCGGCCAGGTCCGTGTCCACCGCGCCGCAGGGGTCGGCGCACACATCCGCGCCCGGGGCAGCGACGTCCGCGCCGGAGAGCTGGCCCTCGCGGCGGGCACGCTGCTCGGACCGTCCCAGATCGGCCTGCTCGCAGCCATCGGCCGCGGCACGGTGACCGTACGGCCCCGTCCGCGCGTGGTCGTCGTGTCGACCGGCAGCGAACTCGTCCAGCCCGGCGAGCCGTTGACCATCGGCCGGATCTACGACTCCAACAGCTTCGCGCTCACCGCCGCCGCCCGGGACGCCGGAGCCATCGCGTACCGCGTCGGAGCCGTCGTTGACGACCCCGGCACCCTCCGCGCCACCATCGAGGACCAGCTCCTCCGCGCCGATATCGTCGTCACCAGCGGCGGCGTCAGTGTCGGTGCGTACGACGTCGTCAAGGAAGCGCTGTCGCGGTTCGAGGACGCCGGGGACGACGGCGAGGGTGGCAGCGCCGCCACGCGCGGCGGCCGGGTCGAGTTCCGCAAGCTGGCCATGCAGCCCGGCAAGCCCCAGGGCTTCGGCAGCATCGGCCGCGACCGCACCCCACTGCTGGCCCTGCCCGGCAACCCGGTCAGCTCGTACGTCTCCTTCGAGCTCTTCGTACGGCCTGCGATCCGCGCCCTCATGGGTCTCGACCCGATCAGCCGCGAGACGGTTCGTGCTGTGTGTCCCGAGGGGATCGCGTCCTCCCCGAAGGGAAAGCGCCAGTTCCTGCGCGGACAGTATGTGGAGGGCCCTCCCCCTGGAGGAGCTCCCCCTGGGGTTCCCCATGCCGCAGGCCGGGGGCCTACCGCCGGGGGCACCCCCACCCGGGCCGAAGGCTCCGGGGTAGGAGTCGTCACTCCTGTGGGCGGCGCCGGCTCCCATCTGATGAAGGCCCTCGCTCACGCCAACGCCCTGATCGTCGTGGAGGAGGACGCGACGTCCGTCGCGCCCGGCGCCGAGGTGGACGTGGTACTCCTCGATTGAGGGACGGCACCGGCCGGTACGGTGTCTGCCCACAGGACCGGACCGGGAGAACGATGAGCAGCGGCCAGCAGCACCTCACGCACCTCGACGACGCAGGCGCGGCCCGGATGGTCGACGTCTCCGGTAAGGACGTCACGGCCCGTACGGCTCGCGCCACCGGCCGGGTGCTCGTCTCGCCGCGCGTCGTGGAGCTGCTGCGGGGCGAAGGCGTTCCCAAGGGCGACGCCCTCGCCACCGCCCGGATCGCCGGCATCATGGCGGCCAAGCGCACCCCGGAGCTGATCCCCCTCTGCCATCCGCTCGCCGTATCGGGTGTGACGGTCGATCTGTCGGTCGCCGACGACGCCGTCGAGATCGCGGCCACGGTGAAAACCACGGACCGGACCGGGGTCGAAATGGAGGCCCTGACCGCCGTCACGGTGGCGGCCCTCACGGTGATCGACATGGTGAAGGCGGTCGACAAGGCCGCGGTCATCACGGACGTACGGGTGGAGGAGAAGACCGGCGGAAAGTCGGGCCACTGGTCCCGCCCCGGCCAGGGGAGGGGCGAGGCCCCCGGCCGGGGGAGGGGCGAGGCATGAGCCCGTCCTCGGCACAGCCGTACCGCGCCTTGGCCGTCACGGTGTCCAACCGGGCGTCCGCCGGGGTCTACGCCGACAAGGGCGGGCCGCTTCTGGTGGATGGCCTGACCGCCCTGGGCTTCACGGTCGACGGGCCCCGGGTCGTCCCCGACGGCGACCCCGTCGAGGCGGTGCTGCGCGAGGCCGTCGCCGCGGCATACGACGTCGTGCTCACCACGGGGGGCACCGGCATCTCGCCCACGGACCGCACCCCCGAGATGGTCCGCAGGGTCCTCGACTACGAGATCCCCGGCATCCCGGAGGCGATCCGGACCGAGGGACTGGCCAAGGTCCCCACCGCCGCACTCTCCCGCGGTCTGGCCGGCGTCGCCGGGACCACCCTGATCGTCAACCTCCCCGGTTCCACCGGAGGCGTCCGTGACGGCCTCGCCGTCCTGAGCCGCCTCCTCGTGCACGCGGTCGACCAGATCCGCGGCGGTGACCACCCCAGACCCGCCGGAGGCGAAAGCTGAACGCCCCCTGGCCGGTCGAGCTGGTGGACGGCGACATCGCCCTCCGCCCCATAAAGCTGCGCGACCAGCGCGCCTGGCGCGAGGTCAACCGGCGCAATCGCGACTGGCTGCGGCCCTGGGAGGCGACTATCCCGCCACCGGGGCCAGGAGGTCCCGTCGCGCACCGGCCCACGTACCGGCAGATGGTGCGCCATCTGCGGGCAGAGGCGCATGCCGGGCGGATGCTGCCGTTCGTCATCGAGTACCGGGGACAACTCGTCGGTCAGTTGACGGTGGCCGGCATCAGCTGGGGGTCGATGTGCTCGGGGCACATCGGCTACTGGGTCGACGAGGCGGTGGCGGGCCGGGGCGTGGTGCCGACGGCCGTCGCACTCGCAGTCGACCATTGCTTCCGAACGGTGGGGCTGCACCGCATCGAGGTCTGCATCCGGCCGGAGAACGCGCCGAGCCGCCGGGTCGTCGAGAAACTCGGTTTCCGGGAGGAGGGGCTGCGCCCTCGTTATCTGCATATCGACGGCGCTTGGCGCGACCACCTGGTCTACGCCCTGACGGCGGAGGAGGCCCCCGAGGGCTTGCTGAACCGCTGGCACCGGGTCCGCCCCGGCACGGCCCACAAATGAAATGCATGTTCGAAATTGCAGGGCAATTGACCGAATTCGCAGTCTGCCGATCTCAACAATCGCAAAAAAAGTTCGAGTTATCAGCCAGATCGTGCGACACACCGCGCCAATTGGCAGATGGCCTCATGCGGACCCCTCTACCGTGTGAGGCGTGAGCAGCAGCGGCCTCATCTACGCAGTCATTGTCGGGGCCTGGGCCGCCTACTTGGTGCCGATGTGGCTCCGTAGGCAGGACGAGCTCAATGAAGCCCGTCCGACGGAACGCTTCAGCACCGCCATCCGGCTGCTGTCCGGACGGGCGGCGATGGAGCGCCGATACGCCAAGGGCCTGGAGGAGCGCAACTCCGGCGACGGAAACGGCGAGGGCGCCTTCGACGGCGGAGGCACCCACGCCGCACCGAAGCGGGGGGCGACTGACCCGGACGCCGCGACCGGCACGGTCGACGTCCGGGACTTCGCCGTGTCCGCGTCCGGCCTCGTCAAGAAGGGCCGCACTGAGGCTCGTGCGGAGCGTACCGAGAGCCGCGACGAGAGCCGCGACGAGAGCCGCGCGGAGGGGCGCGTGGAGGGGCGTGCCGAGCGCGGTGCCGCTCAGTCGAAGCGCCGGCCCGCGGGGTCCGCCGCCGCGCGCGCCCGGCGCTCGAAGGTTCTCGCGCGCCGTCGGCGCACGACCATGATGCTGTTCTTGGCCTTCACCGTGGGCTCGATCGTCGCCGCGGTCGGCGGCCTGGCCTTCCTCTGGGCGCCGGCCGTTCCGGCCGTGCTCCTCAGCGGGTACATCGTCTACCTGCGCGCCCAGGAGCGCCGACGCTTTGTGTTCACCATGGACCGGCGCCGCGCCGAGGCCGCCGCCCAGCGCCTTCGCGAGCGCCGCACGCGCACCTCCGGCCGCCCCGCCGAAGCCACCGCTGCCGCAGGCCCGGCGGACGGCGGTCGTACGGAGCCCGCCCCGCCTGCGGACCAGACCGCGGACCCCGTAACCGCCTCGTCGCCGCACGCCGCGGGCCGACGCGCACTCGTCGAGCAGACCGACCACGCGGAGTGGGTCGACCAGCAGCGTGAGCGCGGCCGGGACGAGGGGGCGAGCTGGGATCCGGTTCCGGTGCCCCTGCCCACGTACGTCACGGCGCCGGTCGCTCCGCGCGCCACCGGCAGTGTGGACCTCGACGCTCCGGATGCCTGGAGCTCGGCCCGTTCCAGTACGGCCGAGCCCGCCGCGGAGGCGGCCCCCGCCGACCCCGGTCGCTCCACCGGCCGGCCGTCGGGGCCGTCGGGCCGCCGTGCCCGCGAACGGGGTCGCACCCCCCTCTTCGACCAGTACGCAGACGAGGACCGACCGCGCGCAGCCAACGAATGACGCCCGGTCTGCGCCCCCGGAACGGATTTCCGAGCAGCCCGAGCGGGATGCTAAGGTTTCATCCGTTGCAAGGGCCTGTGGCGCAGACCGGTAGCGCACCTCGTTCGCATCGAGGGGGTCAGGGGTTCAAATCCCCTCAGGTCCACCGCAGCTCAAAGCCCCTGACGGAGAGATCCGGCAGGGGCTCTGTCGTGCCGTACAGCAGCGAAGTACCGCAGCTGGTTTCGATCGTGCCGTCCCGGGGTGCTTGCTCAGCTTGCGGAGTGCCTTTCGCGTCGCAGCCGAGCAGGAGCTCGTGACGGGCGGCACCGGACTGCTTCGGCTGTCATTCGCCTGTGTGTGTGCGGGGGAGGAAGGAGTGGGCGTTTTACGGTGGCCTGGTGCGACTTGTGCCGTGGTGGGTCTTCCTCTCGTCGGGGTGTGCGCCCCTCCTATTGGTGGGTGGCTGGACGATCGCGGCGTTGCTCCACGGGCCCGGCTACGACCCTGCCACGCAAACGATCAGCCTCTTGGCGGCCGACGGCGCTTCCGGACGTGCGGTGATGACCGGCGCGGTGGTCGCCCTGGGGGCCTGTCATCTGGTCACCGCCTGGGGACTGCGGGCAGCTGCGCTTGCCGGACGTGTCGCGCTGGGCGCCGGTGGCGTGTCCGCGATCGTGTTGGCGCTGTCTCCGCAACCGAGCAGCGGCGGTTCCGTGGAACACGGTGCTGTCGTCGGGGTCGGATTCACTCTTCTGACGGTGTGGCCGGTCCTGGCCGCCGATCGCACTGGAGCCGCACCATGGGGACTCCGGCCCGCGCCGTCGATCCTGGCGGGTGTGCTGATGTGGATCGGCGCAACATGGTTCTTGATCGAACTGCAGGCTCACGGTGCCGCCGGTGTCGCGGAACGCGTCGTGACGTTCGCTCAGTCCCTTTGGCCTTTTGTGGTCGTCGCCTCCTGCATGGGCCACTACCGACGTTCTGATGAGAGCTAGGCCCCGCCGGAGTCGTCGGCGGGGTTCTCGTATGCCAGGGACGTACGGTGGGGCGCATGAGCCTCAGCATCCGCAATCGGATCCCCGGAACCGTCACCGCCGTCAGTGCGGGCGAGGTGATGGCGGCCGTCACGACTCGGCTGGTCGGCGGGCAGGAGATCACCGCCGCCGTCACCCGCGAGGCGGTCGAGGAGCTGGACCTCGCGGCGGGAAGCCCGGTGCGCGTGCTGGCCAAGTCGACCGAGATCGCCCTGGCCATCGGTCCCGTTTCCGGGCTGAGCATTCGCAACCGTATTCCCGGGACCGTGGTGTCCGTGGCCACTGGCGCCGCGATGGCCACGGTCAAGGTCGCGGTCGACGGCGGCGAGCTGACCGCGGCCGTCACCAAGGATGCCGTGGAGGACCTCGGGCTGGCCGAGGGTGTGGCGGTGACCGCGCTGGTCAAGTCGACCGAGGTGTCGCTCGGTACGGACTGACCGCTCCGAGACCGGCCTCGGGCGCGCCCCCGAGAGGGCGGGTCCTGAGAGGGCGGGCTCTCGCGAGTGTCGGTGCCTGCGAATCTGCAGCAGATACCAGCCTTCTGAGTGGCCGACAGGTAACGGCCCGTGTGAAGCCCGCTGTGGCGGCGGGCTTCACGACGACGGCAGCTACGCGGCAGCTACGCCCTGCCGGCCCGGCTGGGCGTGGCTTACTCGGCGACGACCTCGACCGGGATGTTGCCGCGGGTCGCCTTCGAGTACGGGCAGACGTGGTGAGCCTGCTCGAGCAGTGCCCGGCCGGACTCGCCCTGCAGGTGCTCGGGCAGCTCCACCCGGAGGGTCACCGCCAGCCCGAAGCCGCCGTCGGTGTCGTCCTTGCCTATGCCGACCTCGGCCGTGACCGAGGCGTCCTTGGTGTCCACCTTCGCCTGGCGGCCGACCAGGCCGAGCGCGCTGGCGAAGCATGCGGCGAAGCCGGCGGCGAACAGCTGCTCGGGGTTGGTGCCCTGGCCGTTCCCGCCGAGGGCGGGCGGCATGGCCAGCGGCAGGTCGAGCTGCCCGTCCGAGCTCACCGTCCGCCCGTCGCGTCCACTGGCCGTCGCCACCGCGGTGTACAGCGCATCCATCGAAACCATCCCTCTCACGTGTTCGCTCGGCTCACGGCGGACACCTCCGATGGCGCCCGCCGCTCACTGTCGAGAGCAAGTAGAGCACGCAATTTAGTTGTGCACAACTTAGATGGTGTAGATTGAGTCGTGGGCAGCTGAGATGTGCGCAATCGAAAGGTACGCTGAAGGCATGGCAACCCAGACGGGCACACAGCACCGCCCGACCGCGGGCCCCACCCCGGACCAGGACCTGCTCCGCCTCGACCTGCAGGTCTGCTTCGCACTGCACGCCGCGTCCCGGGCCTTCAACGGGGTGTACCGCAAGCTGCTCCGCGACACCGGGCTGACCTATCCCCAGTACCTGGTCATGCTCGTGCTCTGGGAGCACGGCGAGATGCCGGTCAAACGGCTCGGCGAGCAGCTGCGGCTGGACTCCGGCACCCTCTCGCCGCTGCTCAAGCGGCTGGAGTCGGCGAGCCTCGTGGTGCGGGAGCGCAGCAGGGAAGACGAGCGCTCGGTGCGGGTGCGGCTGACGGAGACGGGAGACGCGCTACGGGAGCGCGCCGCGGAAGTGCCCCGGATGATCACCGAAGCCAGCGGTCTGGACCGCCAGGAGATGGTGGATCTCCGTGCTCGGCTGCGCCTCCTTACGGAGGTGCTGGACGCCGCGGCGGCCGACGAACAGAGCTGAGCAGGTCGTTCCCCGCTCGCCTCCGGGCGCTCGGATCCCGGTGTCGACCACCGCGGCCACGGCGGGACGGTAGAACCCGGAACCCCGCCCCACCTCACGCCCTCAGGACGGCTCCGAGCCAGCCTGCTGCTGGGCCGCCTGCTGTTCCGCCACGGACTTGTGGACCTCCGCCATGTCCAGGTTCCGTGCCTGGCCGATGACGTCCTCCAGGGCTGCCTCCGGTAGCGCACCGGGCTGCGCGAAGACCGCCACGTTCTCCCGCACGATCATCAGCGTCGGGATGGACCGGATGTCGAACGCCGCTGCCAGCTCGGGCTGGGCCTCCGTGTCGATCTTGCCGAAGACCAGGTCGGAGTGGCGCTCGGCGGCCTGCTCGTAGACCGGCGCGAACTGACGGCACGGGCCGCACCAGGAGGCCCAGAAGTCGATCAGTACGAAATCGTGCGCGGAGATGACCTCGTCGAAGTTTTCCTTGGTCAGCTCGACCGTGCTCATGTGTTCCTACCTGCTTCCGCGTGACGTCGGCGGGTGTCCGCCCGGGCATCGACGGGGAGCCTGTCCGTATTCCGCTGATTCATGTGTGGCGGAATTCCGCCTTCTGTGGTCGGTCAGGTGAGGAGCTTCGCGTAGCAGCGGCTGTCCTCGTAGCAGCGGTAGAGCCCGAACTTCGTCGTGGGGGTGTAGCCGCTGGAGGTGTAGAGGGCGATCGCCTCGGGCTGCTTGAGCCCGGTCTCCAGGATCATCCGGCGGCGCCCGGCGCGACGGGCACTGTCCTCCAGTGCGGCGAGGATATGGCGGGCCAGGCCTCGGCCGCGGGCCTCCCGTACGACGTACATCCGCTTGATCTCCGCGTCACCGTCCGCGTAGCCCTCTGCGCTCTCCTCCTGGGCGCGCCAGCCACCGGTGGCCACCGGAGCATCGCCGTCGTAGACGAGCAGGAACAGCCCGCGCGGCGGAACGAATTGGGCCGGGTCCATGGGGGTCAGGTCCCCGTCGCCGTAGCGCTCGGCGTACTCCAGCTGCACCTGGTCATTCAGCTTCACGGCGTCGGGGTGGTCGAAGCGCACGGTACGGATCTGCATGAGCGCAATCGTACGGATGTGCCCGCGTGGGCCGGTCCGGGGCCGGTCGACCGGCTCCCGTATCGTGCCCGGGTGCTTACTGTGACGTCCGTGAACGTGAACGGTCTCCGCGCCGCCGCCAGGAAGGGCTTCGTGGAGTGGCTGGCGGACACCTCCGCCGATGTGGTGTGCCTGCAGGAAGTCCGGGCGGAGCCCGGTCAGTTGCCCGAGGAGGTGCGGCAGCCAGGCGGCTGGTACGCCGTCCACGCACCGGCGGCCGCCAAGGGCCGTGCGGGCGTCTCCCTGTACTCGCGCAGGGAGCCGGACCGGGTGCAGATCGGCTTCGGTTCGTCGGAGTTCGACGACAGCGGGCGGTACGTCGAGATCGACCTGCCGGGCGTGACGGTGGCGAGCCTCTACCTGCCTTCGGGCGAGGCGGGCACCGCGCGGCAGGACGAAAAGGAGCGCTTCATGGGGGAGTTCCTGCCGTACCTGAAGGAGCTGCGGGAGCGTTCCGCGGCCGAGGGGCGCGAGGTGCTGGTGTGCGGCGACTGGAACATCGCGCACCGGGCGGCGGACCTCAAGAACTGGAAGGCAAACGTCAAGAAGGCGGGTTTCCTTCCGGAGGAGCGGGCGTGGCTGAGCCGGGTCTTCGACGAGGTGGAGTACGCCGACGTCGTGCGGCGGCTGCACCCGGACGTCGACGGCCCGTACACCTGGTGGTCGTACCGCGGGAAGGCGTTCGACAACGACAGCGGATGGCGGATCGACTACCACGTGGCGACGCGGGGGCTCGCCGAGCGCGCGGTGAAGGCGGTCGTGGAACGGGCGACCAGCTACGACCTGCGCTGGTCGGACCATGCGCCGGTAACGGTGGCGTACGCGACCGGCCACTGACGGGACGGTCTCGTACGGGCACCATGGAGGCGTGAGCGACAGCACCCCTGACCATGACCATGACCGTGCCCGCGACCACGAGCGCGCTGCCGAGCGAGATCGCGACCTGTCCGGACGTGCCCGCAGCGCGCGGCCGCGCGACGGGCTGGGGCGGCCGCTGCCCCACGGTGCCCCAGGCGTCGAGCGGCAGCCCGAAGGCGTACGGCGCACCCCGGACGAGACGCTCGCCGAGGCCCAGCGGCTGCTCGACGCGGGCATGCCCTTCCACGCACACGAGGTCTTCGAGGACGCCTGGAAGTCCACCGACGGTCCGGAGCGGGCGCTCTGGAAGGGCCTGGCGCAGTTCGCCGTGGGCGTGACCCATGCGGCGCGCGGCAATACGCGCGGCGCGGTGGCGCTGCTCCGGCGGGCGGCGGACGCGATCACGCCCTTCGCCGGGCAGCCGCCCCACGGCATCGATGTCGACGGCCTCGCCCGATGGGCGAGGGAGAGCGCGGACGGCCTCGCGGAGAGGCGACCGGGCGGCTCCGGTCCTCTCGTCCCTCCCCCGGTGCGGGCGGACGACCGGGCGGGGCGGTGACGCCGCCCGGCGACGGCACTCACAGAGGGCGGCGTCCACACCGCGGCGTTCACGCAGGGCCGTCGCGCAGGAGCCCTCACACGAACCCGTTCAGGCGGAGTCGGCGGCCGGCCGTCGTGTTCCCGCGCCCCGGACCACGAGGTCGCCGAGGAGCTGCCGGGTGGCGTCGGTCACGGCGTCCACGGCCTGATCGAAGGCGGCGCGGTTGTGGGCGGCCGGGGTGTGGAACCCCGAGACCTTGCGGACGTACTGCAGTGCAGCCGCCCTGATGTCCTCGTCACCGACCTGTTCCGTCACGGGCGGGCGGAGAGTCTTGATGCTGCGGCACATGCGTCCAGTGTGCCCCGTGCCGGTGCCGCTCGGGCCGCATGCGAGCACCTTCCGCTGTCACGCGCACCGGAGCCCGCGCCTCGTACCACGCCCGGCCGTGTTACTGGAGACCGAACCAGCTCTCGGCCTCGGCGCGCAGTCTGCGGTCCATGGCCATGGACAGTTCCGCGTCGACCACGCTCTTGGAGATGGGGCGGAGTGCCTCGATCGTCTTGGTGAGCTCGGCGATCTCGTCCTCGGTCAGCGGTTCGCCGGACGCCCTGCCGTCCAGGGCGCCGGCGACCACATGGGCGCGGATGATCCCGGTGAACAGCTCGGCGAGAGCCTCGGCGTGACTGCGGACCTGCCGGGCCGCCGCCAGGACGACCGCCAGCGGAACGCCCTGGTCGACCAGAGCGCTGGACGCGTCCAGCAGCCGGCGGCTGACGTGTACGATCTCGTCGCCGTCGGGTGCGATGTAGCCGAGTTCGAGGCAGGCGGTGAGGTTCTCCGGGGTGACCTCGCCCGCGAAGCGGTCGGCCAGTTCCTCCGGGGTGAGCCGGACCGGGGTCTCTTCGGACCAGGGGACGGTGATCGCGCTCTCCATGCCGAGCACCTCGCCGACGTCCCGGCCCTCCTTGAAGGCGGCCAGCAGTTCGGCGATGCCGCCGAGCGTGTGGCCGCGCTCCAGGAGAGCCGCGATGGTGCGCAGCTGGGCCAGGTGGTGCTCGTTGTACCAGGCGATACGGCCCTCGCGGCGCGGCGCCGGCAGCAGCTTGCGCTCCCGGTAGAAGCGCACGGTGCGCACGCTGATGCCGGCCTCCCTGGCCAGCTCCGCCATCCGGTACTCACGGGGCTCGCGTCGGCCCCGTCCCGTGTCCTCTTCCTCGTCGTTACGCACACCAGCAGCCTAAGACGCGTCCCCCGGGACGAGCGTGCGGAGAACCGGCGGTAACTTCCGGACGCCCACCCCCTACCCATGGGTACGTTCCTGCTCTACCCTCCGAACCGCGCCAGTGACTGCTGGCGTGGTTCCTTCAGGTGTGCTGGGAGGCGGGCGACATGGCCGAACGCGGGCGGCAACACGTACGGGTCGCGGTGATCGGATCCGGATTCGGCGGGCTAGGGGCCGCCGTCCGGCTGCGCCGGGCGGGCATCACCGACTTCACGGTCCTGGAGCGGGCCGATGCCGTCGGCGGCACCTGGCGGGACAACACCTACCCCGGCTGCGCGTGCGACGTCCCGTCCCACCTGTATTCGTTCTCCTTCGCGCCCGATCCCGGGTGGCCGCGGGCCTTCTCCGGGCAGCCGGACATCCGGGCCTACCTGGAGCGGGTCACCGACACCTTCGGGATCCGCCCGCACATCCGGTTCAACTCCGAGGTGCTCAGCGTGCACTGGGACACCGAGGCGCTGCACTGGGAGATCGTGACCGCCTCCGGTGCGCTCACCGCGGAGGTCGTGGTCTCCGCGACCGGGCCGCTCTCCGAACCGAAGCTCCCCGCCGTTCCGGGCTTGGATGCCTTCCCCGGCAAGGTGTTCCACTCGGCGCGCTGGGACCACGACTACGACCTGCGCGGGAAGCGGGTGGCGATGATCGGCACGGGTGCCTCGGCGATCCAGATCGTGCCCTCCATCCAGCCGACCGTCGACCGGCTCACGCTCTTCCAGCGCACGGCGCCGTGGGTGCTGCCCCGGATGGACCGGAAGATCACCGCAGCCGAGCGCTGGCTGCACAGCAGGCTGCCCGCCACGCGCGCGCTGCGCCGCGGACTGCTGTGGGGCATTCGCGAGCTGCAGGTCAGCGCATTCACCAAGCGGCCGACCGAGCTCGGATTCGTTCAGGCCCTCGCCAAGTCCCATATGAAGAAGGCCGTCAAGGACCCTGGGATGCAGGCCAAGCTCACGCCGGACTACCGCATCGGCTGCAAGCGCATCCTGCTCTCCAACGACTACTACCCGGCGCTCGTAAAGCCCAATGTCGACCTGGTCGCCTCGGGCCTGAAGGAGGTTCGCGGCACGACACTGGTGGCGGCCGACGGCACCGAGACCGACGCCGACGCCATCGTCTTCGGCACCGGATTCCACGTCACGGACATGCCGATCGCGCACCGCGTCACCGGCGCCAACGGGACGACGCTCGCGGAGGAGTGGAAGGGCGGCATGGAGGCGCTGCGCGGGACGAGCGCGGCCGGCTTCCCGAACTTCCTCACTATCATCGGCCCCAACACCGGGCTCGGGAACAGCTCGATGATCCTGATCATCGAGTCGCAGCTGAACTACATGGTGGACTTCCTGCGCCAGCTCGACGTCCTGGGCGGCAGGGTCGCCCTGGACGCCCGGCCCTCGGCCGTAGCCGCCTGGAACCGGAAGATCCAGGAGCGGATGGAGCGCACGGTGTGGAACACCGGAGGCTGCGACAGCTGGTACCTCGACGCCAACGGCCGCAACACGACGGTCTGGCCGGGCACGACAGGCGAGTTCCGCAGGGTGACGCGGCGGGTGGACCTCGCGGAGTACGCGGTGCTGCGCGCCCCTGCCCGGTCGGCCGTCGATGCGGCGGCAGCGCAGGAGCGCGTCGCATGAGCCGGCTGACCCAGGTCGCCTCCGGTCCGTACGACCCGCCCGTGGCGGCGCGTGAACTGACCGCCGTGTCCGCCGACGGGGCCCGGCTGCACGTCGAGGTGCACGGCCCCGAGGGTGCGCCGACCGTCGTCCTCGTGCACGGCTGGACCTGCTCCACCGCCTTCTGGGCCCGGGTCGTCCGCGGACTCGCGGGCGACCACCGCGTGGTGGTGTACGACCAGCGGGGCCACGGGCGGAGCCCCGCGCGCAACCTCGGCGCCTACAGTACGCGCGCGCTCGCGGACGACCTCGAGGCCGTGCTCGGGGCGGTGCTGACCGCCGGCGAGCGCGCGGTGCTCGCCGGGCACTCCATGGGTGGCATGACCCTCATGGCCGCCGCAGGTCGTCCGGCGCTCCGGGAGCACGCCGCGGCAGCGTTGTTGTGCAGCACCGGTAGCTCGCGCCTGCTGGCCGACGCCACGGTCGTACCACTGCGGTCAGGACGGGTACGGACGCGACTGCACCGCGCGCTGCTCGGCTCGCGCGCTCCGCTCGGCCCGGTCACGCCGCTGGCGAAGTGGCTGCTCAAGTACGCGACGATGGGCCCGGGTTCGGACCCCGAGATGGTGGCGGCGTGCGCCCGCATCGTTCACGCCTGTCCCCGCGCCGTACGCGCCGCCTGGGCCGGAGTGCTCGCCGATCTCGATCTGGACTCGGAGCTCGGGCGGCTGACGGTGCCGACCGCGGTGCTCGCGGGCACGGCGGACCGGCTCACCGCTGTGGCGCACGCCCGCAGGCTGGCCGCGGCGCTGCCGCACTGCGTCGGACTCACGGAACTCCCGGGCCTGGGCCACATGACGCCGATGGAAGCGCCGGAGCGGGTCACCGGGGCGATCCGCGAACTCGTGACCGATCACCTCACTGCCGGCCGCCCGCCCACGGTCGTACGTCAGCAACGCCGGCAGAAGACGGCCGAGGAGGAGACGCGATGAGAGCACGCACAAGCCTGGAAGGCAAGGTCGCAGCCGTGACCGGCGCGGCACGCGGCGTCGGCGAGCTGCTGGCCCGCAAACTCGCTGCCCGCGGGGCGAAGATCGCGCTCATCGGCCTGGAACCGCAGGAGTTGCAGCGGGTCTCCGCCCTGCTGCCTACCGAGTCGGGTCAGTGGCACGCGGATGTCACCGACGTCGTGGCGATGGAGCGGGTCGCACGCGAGGTGACGGAGCGCTTCGGCACGGTCGACATCGTGGTCGCCAACGCCGGTGTGGCGCAGGGCGGTCCGTTCCTCGACTCCGACGCGCACTCCTGGAGCCGGGTGGTGGAGGTCAATCTGATCGGCAGCGCCGTGACCTCGCGGGCCTTTCTGCCGGCCTTGTTGCAGAGCCGCGGCTATCTGCTGCAGATCGCCTCGCTCGCCGCGATCACCCCCGCGCCGATGATGTCCGCGTACTGCGCGTCGAAGTCGGGTGTCGAGGCGTTCGCGCACTGTCTGCGTGCCGAGGTGGGCCACCGGGGCGTCAAGGTCGGGGTGGGCTATCTGAGTTGGACCGACACGGACATGGTCCGCGGCGCCGACGAGGACGACGTGATGCGCGAGTTGCGGCAGCGGCTGCCCTGGCCGGCCAACCGCACGTACCCTCTGGGCCCGGCGGTCGACCGGATCGTCCAGGGCATCGAGCGGCGTTCGTCGCACGTCTACGGGCAGGGGTGGCTGCGCGGTATGCACGCCGTCCGCGGCTATCTGCCGGGGATCATCGCAGCGGTCGGGCAGCGCGAGATGCGGCGGTTCGAGCCGCGCCTGGCCGCGACCCGGGGAGCGCGCGGCGGTCTGGTGGGCGCGGGGGGCGCGGCCGACGAGAAGACGCGTGCGGAACGGGGGGCGTAGCACTCCGTGTTCGCCCCCTGAGCTGCGCTTCGTTACTCTGCGCAGGCGAAAGTGCGGTCTGAAATGCGAAGTGTTTCGAAGCGTGTAACGCTTGTCCGGGACCGAAACCCACATCACCCGATAAGGAGTGACACTGATGGGCATAAAGGACCAGTTCCAGGACAAGACGCAGCAGATGCAGCAGCAGCGTGCCAAGCAGAAGAAACGGGGCGGCGGCCAGAGCGGGGAATCCCAGCAGGGCCGGAACCCACAGGGCATGCGCGGGCGCGGTCCACAGGGTGAAGGCCGGGAGGTAGAGGACGAAGTCCGCGACCCGGGTCAGCAGTCACTGGACGACCTGTCGGACGAGCAGGACCGCTGAGTTCGTAACGCATCGCATCTCCGTGTTTTGCACATGGCGCATCGGAAAGGGGCGCGGCCCGCGGGTCGTGCCCCTTTTCGCGCGCTCAGCCCTCGGCTTCCCTCAGTCCGATGTCCGGCGGTCTCCGCCCGTCGACGGCCGGGGAGTGTCGCCACGCGCAGGCAGCTTGGGGCGACGCAGCTCCGGTACGCCCCCGTAGCCCGGCGGCTTCCTGGCGGGGTGCCGCTCCAGGAGTTCCAGCGCGAGCTCCACGGCGTCGTCGAGCTGCTTGTGCCGTCCCTCCGCCCAGTCGAGCGGGGTACGGTCCACCTTGACGTCCGGTTCGACACCGTGGTTTTCGACCCCCCACCCGTAGCCGTCGAACCAGGCCGCGTTCATCGGCACCGTGATGACCGTCCCGTCGCCGAGCTTGTGCCGCCCCGTCATTCCGACCACTCCGCCCCACGTCCGCAGCCCCACCACCGGCCCCAGGCCGAGCAGTTTGAAGGCCGCCGTGATCATGTCGCCGTCGGAGGAGGTCATTTCGTCCGCGAGCGCGACGATCGGGCCGCGCGGTGCGTTGGAGGTGTACGACACCGGCTGGGCGTCGCGCGTCAGATCCCAGCCCAGAACGGTCCGGGTGAGCTTCTCGATCACCAACTCGCTGATGTTGCCGCCCGCGTTGCCCCGCACGTCCACGATGAGCGCGTCACGGGCCATCTCCATCCGCAGATCGCGGTTGAACTGTGCCCAGCCGGAGCCCCCCATGTCGGGGATGTGCAGATAGCCGCACCGGCCGCCGCTGCTCTCCCGGACCACCGCACGGCGCTTGGCCACCCAGTCCTGGTAACGCAGCGGCCGTTCGTCGATCAGCGGCATCACCGCGATCCGCCGGGCCGGGCCGTCGCCCTCGGCCGGAGAAAAGGTCAGTTCCACCGTCGTGCCGCCGGCGGCGGCCAGCAGCGGGTAGGGGCCGGACACCGGGTCCACCGGCCGCCCGTCGACATGGGTGAGGATCGCACCGGCGTGGATCCCCGAACCGGCGAGGGGGGAGCGGGCCCGCGGGTCGGAGGACTCACCGGGCAGAATGCGCACCGTGGCCCACCGGCCGTCCTTGGTCCGCGCGAAGTTGGCACCGAGCAGCCCGATCGGCCGCTGGTAGTGGCGCGGGCCCTCACTGCGCCGAGCGGGGGTGACGTACGCGTGGGAGGTCCCCAGCTCACCCAGCACCTCGCGCAACAGATCGGCGAACTCGTCGGGCGAGGCGACCCGTTCGACCAGCGGCCGGTACTGGGCCAGCACGCCATCCCAGTCGACACCGCACATCCCCGGCTCCCAGAAGTACGCCCGGACGATCCGGCCGGCCTCCTCGTACGCCTGCCGCCACTCCGCCTCCGGATCCACCTGGTGCATGATGCGCCGCAGGTCGAGGTGGACCGTCGTTTCGCTGTCGCCGGGCTCGGTCGCGGGGATCGCCCGCAGCTCGTCCTCGTCGTTGATGACCAGCCGCGTCCCGTCGCCGCTGGTCGCGAACCAGTCGAGATGGGTGACCAGTTCGGTGCGCTTGGCGCGCACGACGTCGAAGTGCTCCAGCGTCGGCCGGCCCGACACGTCCGCCGGATTGGCGAACGTCTCACCGAGGGCGCCCGAGATCGGCCACCGCAGCCAGACCAGCCCGCCGCCGCTGACCGGATGCAGGGACGAGTACTTGGAGGCCGAGACGGGGAAGGGGGTCACCCGGCTCGGCAGCCCCTCGACCTCGACCGTCACATGGCCGTCGCCCTCGGCGGAGTCGTCCGGGTCGAGGCCTCCGGCGGCGGGCCGGCCCTCGGCGGACAGGGCGAAGGGCGAGGGCGTCGCCGATGACAGGGGTACGAGGTGCGGGCGGCAGCCCAGGGGAAAGGACAGATCGCCGGTGTGCACGTCGTAGACCGGGTCGAAGCCGCGCCAGGAGAGGAAGGCGAGATAGCGGCCGTCCCGGGTGAACACCGGTTGTTCGTCCTCGAACCGGCCGTTGGTGACGTCGACGATCGTCCGGTCCGCGAGCTTGGCCATCCTGATCTGGCGCAGCGAGCGGCCGATCCCCGGGTGGGACCAGGTGATCCACTCCGAGTCGGGGGAGAAGGCGAGGTCGCGGACCGGGCCGTTGAGGGACCGGACCAGCTCGGTGACCGCGCCCGCCGAGTCCTCCCCGACCCCCCTGCCCTCCACCGCGATCTCGCCGCTCGACTGCTCATCGGGCACGGTCAGGATCAGCAGCCGCCCGTCGTGGGTGGCGATGGCCAGCCGTTCGCCGTCCGGCGAGGAGATCAGCTCGTGCACCCGGCCGAGCCTCCCGGCGGCGACCCGGCGCGGCTCGCGCGTACGCCCGACCCGCGGCAGGTCGGCGATCTCGACCGCGTCATCGCCCTCCGCGTCGGTGATATACGCGACCCGTCCCGTCGAACCCAGCATCTCCGGCAGCCGGATCCGTACGCCCGGGACGTCGGTGATGGCGCGGGCCGGGCCCTCGCGGTGGGTGAGCCAGTAGAGGCTCCCGCGCACGCAGACGGCGCTCGCGCGCCCGGTGCTGTCGACGGAGAGCGAGTCGATGTGCTCCGCGGCCGGGATCTGGTACGCACGCCGCCCGGCGCGCGGGCCACCCAGCCGGACCTCCAGCCGGCGCGGCAAGGAGGCGGGCGACAGATCCTCGACCAGCCACACGTCCCCCGCGCACTGGTAGACCACGCGAGTGCCGTCGGTCGACGCATGCCGGGCGTAGAACTCCTCGTGGTCGGTGTGGCGCCGCAGGTCGGAGCCGTCGGGCAGGCAGGAGTAGAGATTGCCGATGCCCTCGTGGTCGGACAGGAACGCGATCCTCCCCCTGGGCTGGCCGGGGCCACCGCCGACGAACATCGGGCAGTCCACGTGCCCGCCGAGACCGGCCAGCAGCCGCTTGCCGTGCACGAACATCCGCCCGGTGGCTCCGCCCCGGTAGCGCTTCCAGGCGGCCGGCTCGTGCGGCGGCTTCCCGGCCAGCAGCAGGCTCTGGTGCTCGCCGTCGACATCGGCCACCGCGATGTCGGAGACCGGGCCCCAGGGCAGCCTGCCGCCGGGACTGCCGTCGGTGGGCACCTTGTAGGCCCAGGAGAAGTGCGAGAACGGCTGACCGTGCGAGCCCACGGCCAGGATGTGGGAGACCCCGTCCTCCGGGGGTGTCCAGCCACAGACGCGGGTGTCCGTGCTCCCCCAGTACGTGAGACGGCGGGCGGGGCCGCCGTCGACCGGCGCCAGATGGATCTCGGGGTCGAGGCTGCGCCAGGTGGTGAAGGCGATCTGGGTGCCGTCGGGGGAGAACCGCGGGTGGCCGACTCTGGTCCGGTCGACGGTCACGCGCCAGGCGCGTTCGGGCGTGGCGCCCGGTGCGGCGACCGGCGCCACCCACAGATCGTCCTCGGCGGCGAAGCAGAGCAGACCCTCGTGGAGGTGCGGAAACCGGAGGTACGCGCCGTCGCTCACTACACCAATGTCCCGGGCGGGTCCGGGGACTGGCAACTCGTGGCGGGGACGCCCCGGATTGCTCGCATCCGTACCGCACCGGAGCAAGCCGCCGTCCCAGCGCCCAGCGGCCCGTGCGGCGGTCACAAGGGCGTGCGCACGTACTGCGCCTCCGCCTCCTCCAGCAGCTCGGCGGCCAGGTGGTCCAGAGCCCGGTCCAGCCGCGCCCGGTCCGCGGGGTCGCGGACGTCCCAGTCCTCGAGCCGTTCGTCGAGCCAGTGTCGCCACGCACCCGTCAGCTGGTCGATCTCCGTCTGACCGGTGGCGGTCAGCCGGAGCTGGCCGTCGATCCGCTCCGCGTACCCGGCCTCGGCGATCCGGGTGAAGACCGGCTCCAGCACGTCCACCGGCATGCGGTGCGCGGCGGCGACCGCGTCCAGGTCCGCCACGCCCTTGATCCGCTCGCGCCAGTGGATCTGCCCGAGTGCCCAGGCCTCGCCGGGCGAGAGCGCGCTGCCGGCGTCCGCGAGGAGTTGTACGGTCAGCGGCCCCTCGACCTTGCGCAGCACGCTCGCCACAGCACGTGCCAGCTGCCGGTCGGCGTCCGCGGTGTCCGGCGCCGCGAACCCCTCACCGATGTCCAGTGCCCCGGCCCGGGCGCTGTCCCGCAGCGGTACCTCCTTCAGGAACCACGACACCAGGAAGCCTGCGAGGGCGACCGGGACGACCCACAGGAAGACGTCGTTCACGGTCTCGGCGTAGGCGTTGATGAACGGGGCCGCCTGCTCGTCGGGAAGCCGGTGCAGGCCTTCCGGGCTCTGCACCAGGGCGTCCGGGACCCCGGGCGCCTCGGCGTGCGCCTGCTCGAGGTTCGGATCCAGCCTGCTGCTGTAGAGACTTCCGAAGACGGCTGTGCCGAAGGCGGCGCCGAGCGTCCGGAAGAAGGTGACGCCGGAGGTCGCGGCGCCCAGGTCGTGATACGGAACGGTGTTCTGCACCACGATGGTCAGCACCTGCATGGTCATTCCGATGCCCAGGCCCAGCACGAACATGTACAGGGCCTCCAGCCACGCCCCGGTGGTCGCGCCCATGGTGGCCATCAGCGCCAGGGCCAGCGCCGTCGTACCGGTGCCGAGAATCGGGAACATCCGGTACCGGCCGGTCCGGCTGACCACCTCGCCGGACAGCAGGGCGGTGCCCAGCAACCCGACCACCAGCGGAAGGGTGAGCACCCCGGACGCGGTCGCGCTGATCCCGTTGACGTACTGCAGATACGTCGGGAGATAGGTGAGGGCGCCGAGCAGCGAGAAGCCGACGATGAAGCTCAGGATCGAGCAGACCGCGAAGACCGGGTCCCGGAAGAGATCCATCGGGATCACCGGTTCACGGGCCCGGTGTTCCGCGAAGACGAACAGGGTGAGCACTGCCACGGATCCGGCGAGCAGGCCGATGATGATCGCCGAGTTCCAGGGGTAGGTCCGGCCGCCCCACTCCACGGCGAGGACGAGGGCCGACGCCCCGAGCGCCACCAGCACGATGCCCACATAGTCGATCACCGGCCGCACCACCGCCCGTACGACCGGGATCGTACGAGCCGCCATGACGACCATCACCGCGGCGATCGGGATGTTGATGTAGAAGCACCAGCGCCAGGTGGCCTGGTCGGTGAGGAACCCGCCGAGGGTCGGGCCGACCACCGTCGTGATGCCGAAGATCGCGCCCAGTGCGCCCTGGTACTTGCCCCGCTGCCGCAGCGGGATGACGTCGGCGATGAGCGCCATGGCCGTGACCAAGAGACCGCCCGCCCCGGCGCCCTGGATCTGGATCGCCCGGCCCATGATCAGCATGAGCATGCTGCCCGCCGCGCCCGCGAGGATCGAGCCGCCGATGAAGACCACCGCACTGAGCTGGAAGACGACCTTCCGTCCGAACAGGTCACCGAACCTGCCGACGAGGACGGTCGCGACGGTCTCGGTGAGCAGATACGCGGTCACGACCCAGGCCATATGACCCGCGCCGCCCAGCTCGGCGACAATCGTAGGCAGCGCGGTCGAGATGATCAGTACGTCGAGCGCGGCGAGCATCAGCCCGAGCACGATCGTCACGAAGATCGCATTGGTGCGCCGGCGGCTCAGCGCCGGTGGCACGGTGGAGGGCTCGCCGGTGGCCGTGATCATGGCGTCACTCCTCCCGCGGGCCGCTGGATCGGCTCTCCTTCAGGATTCGGCGCGCGGGCCCGCACCGCCACCTCGGGGACGACCGGACTTCGGGGGTGCGGGCAGGGCGTGCGGCGCGCCGGGGGCGGCGCTCAGCGCGTTCTGGCTGACGCGGGCCCGGTCGTCCCGTGGGGAGCGGCCACTGCGGCGAGCGGGCTCGTTCTCGCGTGAGGGGCGCTCTTGCAAACGATTCGCAGGTAGGTCGTATCATCGAACGGTTGCAGCCAACTCCCGAGCAGCGCAGGAGCGGAGCCCCGCCATGCACGTCCCTGACGGATTCATCGACGCCCCGGTATCGGCGGCGGCGTCCGCGGTCGCCGCGGCGGCTGTCGCGGTCAGTCTGCGCGGCGCCCGCCGCGAGCTCGGGGGAGAGCGCACCGCGCCGCTCGCCGGCCTCGTCGCGGCGTTCGTCTTCGCCGTGCAGATGCTGAACTTCCCGGTCGCGGCCGGGGTCAGCGGACATCTGCTGGGCGGCGCCCTCGCGGCGATCCTCGTCGGCCCATATACGGGTGTGCTGTGCCTCTCGGTGGTGCTCCTGATCCAGGGTGTGCTGTTCGCCGACGGCGGCATCACGGCCCTCGGCGTCAACATCACCGACATGGCCGTGGTCGCCGTGCCTGTCGCGTACGCCGTCTTCCGCGGACTGGTGAGGCTGCTGCCGCGTGGCCGCGGCTCGGTCGTCGCCGCCTCGTTCACGGCCGCACTGGTCTCCGTGCCGGCCGCTGCGGTCGCCTTCACCGGCCTCTACGCGCTCGGCGGGACCACCGACGTGGCCATCGGCACGGTCTTCACGGCCCTGGTCGGCGTGCATGTCCTCATCGGCATCGGCGAGGCGCTGATCACCGCCCTGACGGTGGGCGCCGTCGTGGCGGTGCGGCCGGACCTGGTGTACGGGGCGCGGGATCGGCGGCAGCGGCTCGTACTCCGTTCCACGCCTGTTGCCGCCCCGGCCGTGCCCGTGGCCGAGATGGCGGCCGCCGTGCCGTCCACCGGCTCCGCGTCCACCAGCCCCGGCGCAGCCGACCAGAAGCCGGGCGTCGCCGGTCGCCCGGACGCCCAGCAGACCGAGGAGCGGAAGTCCTGATGGCCGCCGACACCAACTCCCTCGAGACCCCGGATACCTCTGGCACCTCCCAGCGGCCCGCACGCCCGGGCAGGGGCGGCAGCCGGCGCCTGTGGCTCGTGGGCGTGCTCCTGGCGCTCGCCCTCGCCGGCTTCGTCAGCTACTACGCCTCCGCGAGCCCCGACGGCCTCGAGAGGGTCGCCGCCGACCACGGCATCGACAAGAAGACCGAGGAGCACGCGGCCAAGGACTCGCTGTTCGCCGACTACCGGACCGAAGACGTGGCCGACGCCCGGCTCTCCGGCGGCCTGGCGGGAGTGATCGGGGTCTGCGCGACCCTCGCCGTGGGCACCGGCGTCTTCTGGGTCGTACGCCGCCGTGGGTCCGCAGAGTCCGGGGAGAGCTGAGCCGTGGGAGCCGGTCACGCCCACAAGCTCTACCGTCACGGACGCTCTCGCGTGCACCGGCTGCCCGCCCACTGCAAGATCGCGGCCGTCCTCTGCTTCGTCCTGGTCGTGGTCTCCACTCCGCGCGAGGCGGTGTGGGCCTTCGGCCTGTACGCACTGCTGCTGGTGACCGTCGCCGCCATCGCCCGGGTCCCCGCCGGGCACCTGCTCAAGAGGCTGCTCATCGAGGTGCCCTTCGTGGTCTCCGCTGCGTCGCTGCCGTTCGTGGCGGACGGACCGTACGTCGAGGCGTTCGGCCTGTCCCTCAGCGAACCCGGCCTCTGGGGCGCCTGGAACATTCTCGCCAAGGGCACCCTCGGCGTCGCCGCATCCGTGCTCCTCGCCTCCACCACCGAGCTGCGGGAACTGCTCCTCGGCCTCCAGCGGCTGCGGATGCCGTCGCTGCTCGTCCAGATCGCATCCTTCATGATCCGCTACGGCGATGTGATCGGCGACGAGATGCGCCGGATGAGGATCGCCCGGGCGTCGCGCGGTTTCGAGGCACGCGGCATCCGGCACTGGGGGGTGCTGGCGAAATCGGTCGGAGCGCTCTTCATCCGCAGCTACGAGCGCGGGGAGCGGGTCCATCTCGCCATGGTGAGCCGCGGCTACGCAGGGAGGATGCCGGTGATGCAGCAGCAGACGGCGACCCGAGCCCAGTGGTCGTCAGCGGCCGCCCTGCCCGTAGCGGCGCTCGCCGTATGCCTGGTCGGATGGACCCTATGACCCCGCCCTTCGATCCTCTCGGCCCCTCCGGTCCGTCCGGCGCGTCCCGGCCGTCGGCGCCCTCGCTCGAGATCTCCGGTCTTGCCTACGCCTATCCCGACGGTCACCAGGCGCTCTTCGGCGTGGACCTGACCGTGGCGCGGGGCGAGCGGGTGGCTCTGCTCGGTCCCAACGGTGCGGGCAAGACCACCCTTGTCCTCCACCTCAACGGCATCCTAGGAGTCGAAAGTGGGCGCGAAGCGCCTTCCGTTGCGGGCGGTGGCGGGAGACGGGTGCGCGGAGTCGGAGACGGGCCGGGCGGAGCCGGCACGGTGACCGTCGCCGGACTCCCTGTGGAGCAGCGTCACTTGGCGGAGATCCGCCGCCGGGTGGGCATCGTCTTCCAGGACCCCGACGACCAGCTCTTCATGCCCACCGTCCGCGAGGACGTCGCCTTCGGCCCGGCCGCCGCCGGGCTGCGGGGAGTGGAGCTGGAGGCCCGGGTCACCCGTGCCCTGGAGCGGGTCGGCATGGCGGAGTTCGCCGAGCGACCGCCGCACCACCTGTCCTTCGGGCAGCGGCGGCGGGTCGCCGTCGCCACCGTGCTCGCCATGGAGCCGGAGATTCTGGTCCTCGACGAGCCGTCGTCCAACCTCGACCCCGCCTCGCGCCGCGAACTCGCCGACATTCTGCGGTCCTTGGACGTCACACTGCTGATGGTCACGCACGACCTGCCGTACGCCTTGGAGCTGTGTCCGCGCTCGGTGGTGCTCAGTGACGGGGTGATCACCGCCGACGGCCGAACGCAGAGCCTGCTGTGCGACGAGGAGTTGATGCGGACGCACCGATTGGAGCTGCCCTTCGGCTTCGATCCACGCTCGGTGACCGTGCCCAGCGCCTGAAGTACCGTCAATTCCCTTACCACGTACCGAGGGTAGCTACCACCCGGTAATAACCGGCCTGGGTTGGCCGATACGTTGGTGGCCGCCGAAGCCGTGTGCAACTTCCTTCCCGTGTGAGGGCGCGACATGACCCAGGACGCCTCGATCGCCACCCGTCCGACGAAGATCGTCTATGTCGCGGAGGCCACTGCGCACGGCGGCCGCGACGGCTACGTCACCTCACACGACGGACACCTCGAAGTGCAGGTCGCCATGCCCCGCCAGATGGGCGGAACCGGCGAGGGCACCAACCCCGAGCAGCTCTTCGCGGCGGGCTACAGCGCCTGCTTCCACAACGCCCTCGTGCTCGTCGGCCGCCGGGCCGGATACGACCTCTCCGGCTCCACGGTCAGCGCCAAGGTGGGCATCGGGCCCAACCAGAACGGCGGCTACGGCCTGGCGGTCGCCCTCAATGTCTCGTTACCCCTCCTCGACCAGGAGCTCGCCGACCACTTCGTCGCGTCGGCGCACCACGTCTGCCCGTACTCCAACGCGACCCGCGGCAACATCGACGTCTCGATCATGCTGTCCTGACGGGCGGCCGCCGCTGACGCCCCCGCGTGCGGTGCGACACCGTCCGCCATGCACCATGGGAGGTCGTCGGTGCAGCGCAAACGTGGTGGGAGTACGGACCAGTGGTGGACGTCCAGGGCATGGTGGCGAGCGGTTTTGAGCCGGTCCGGGACGCCTTCGTCCGCAACTTCGAGCAGCGCGGCGAGCGCGGGGCGGCCGTCGCCGTCCATACCCGGCGCGGCCCGGTCGTCGACCTTTGGGCGGGCACCGCGGATCTGCGGTCACCCACGGCGGAAGGCGTGGACGGGGTGGCAGGGGCGACGGCCTGGACGGAGCACACGGCGCAGGTCATCCGGTCCGCCACCAAGGGAGTCGCGGCGGCCGTACCCCTGCTGCTGCACCAGCGTGGGCAGCTGGACCTGGATGCGTCCGTCGGCACGTACTGGCCCGAATTCAAGGCGGCGGGCAAGGAGCGCGTCCTCGTACGCCACCTGCTGTCGCACCGCGCCGGAGTGCCCGTGCTCGACACGCCGCTCAGCCCGGCCGAAGCCACCGACGGCGTCTCCGGTCCGAACGCCGTCGCCGCGCAGGCACCCGTCTGGGCGCCCGGCACCGCCCACGGGTACCACGCCCAGACGTACAGCTGGCTGCTCGGCGAGCTCGTCCGCCGGGTCACCGGCCGCAGCATCGGCCGCTGGGTCGCGGAGGAGATCTCCGGTCCACTCGGCCTCGACCTCTGGATAGGGCTGCCGGAGGCCGAACAGGGCCGGGTCGGCCGCATCGGCGACCTCCAGGCCCCGGTCCCGCCGGCCGTCCGAGGACTGCGGATCCGTCCCAGGCCCTCGGTCTCCGACGCCTATCGCGACCCCGGCTCGCTCACCCGGCGCGCCTTCGCGGCCATCGACCCCCTGCCGGACGAGAACGACCCCGGCTACCGCGCCGCCGAACTGCCCGCGTCGGGCGGCGTCGCCACGGCCCGGTCGCTGGCCCGCTTCTACGCGGCCCTCATCGGACCCGTGCCACACAGCGGCCCGCTCTTCGCTCCTGCGACGCTCACCCTCGCAGGGACGGAGGAGTCCGTGGGCCCGGACCGCGTGCTGATCGTGAACACCCGCTTCGGACTCGGCTACATGCTGCACGGACCGGCCGCACCGATGCTCTCGCCGGCCTCCTTCGGCCATCCGGGACGCGGCGGCTCCCTCGCCTTCGGCGACCCGGCGGGGGGCGTCGGGTTCGGCTACGTCACCGGCAGCATGCAGCAGAACGTCACCGCGGACCCGAGGGCGCAGGCGCTGGTCCGGGCGGTCCGCGACTGCCTGACCTGGCAAGGAGGGTGAGGGCGGCACCCTCCCCTGGGGGCGTGCCCCCAGGGGTGCCCCCAGACCCGCGGTGCGTCAGTGGGCCTGCAGCATCAGGCCGATGCCCAGGACCATCAGGGTCGCCGCCGCGATCCTCGGGCCGCCGAAGCGCTCCTTGAAGAAGAGCGCGCCAATGGCCGCCCCCACGATGATCGAGGATTCGCGGAGGGCGGCGATGGGGGCGAGGGGGGCTCGGGTCTGGGCCCAGAGGACCAGGGCGTAGGCGGAGATCGCCAGCAGAGCGCCGCACAGGCCCCGTACGGCGATCGGCCGCAGCTGCGCGGCCAGTTCGCCGCGGCGGGTCGCCAGGGCGTAGGCGGGGATTGCGAGTCCCTGCAGGATCATCAGCCAGGCCAGGTAGCCGAGCGCGGTGCCGGAGGCGCGGACGCCGACGCCGTCGACGACGGTGTACGCGGCGATTGACAGCCCCGTGGCCACGGCTGCGAGGATCGCGGCCCAGTGGGGGCGGATGCCCGAGCCGCGGATGCCCCAGAGGGCGACGCCCAGCAGTCCGGCCGAGGCCACGGCGACTCCCGCCGTCACCCGGCCGTCCGGCACCTCGCCGACGAACACCGCTGCCAGCATCGTCACCACGAGCGGTGCCGTACCGCGCGCGATCGGGTACGTCTGGCCGAAGTCGCCGAGCCGGAAGGACCGCATCAGCAGCGTCATATAGCCGAGGTGGAGGATGACCGAGGCGATCAGATACGGCCAGGCTGCCGCGGCCGGCAGCGGGGTGAAGAACGAGAGGGCGGCGCCGCACACCGCGCCGCCGCCGCTCACCAGCGTGAAAGCGAGCGTCTGGTCCTTGATGTGGTGGGCCATGGCGTTCCAACTGGCGTGCGTGAACGCGGCGATGAGGACCGCGGCCACGACGAGCGGCGTCACGCGGACCGCTCGAACGCCTCGACCGGCGTGCTGCCGGCGTACGCGCGGGGGGCCGCGGGACAGCGGCGCATCTCGACCTGCCGTCCCAGCTCGCGCAGCACATCGGCGGACCGGGGGTGCGCGGCATCCACCGCATCAGGGGCGGCTCCGGCGGAATCTGGTGTGGGCATGGGCCGACGCTAGCGAAAGCTGTATCGGCCACGCGAGTGGGCACCTCAGGCGGGGGTCGACTGGGGCCGGACAGGGGCCTAGGCGTCCCCGCCGACGTGCAGGCGGGAGATCGTGCGTTCCACCTCGGAGATCCGGTCGGCGAGACCGGCGGTCTCGGCGCCTTCCGTATCGCGCAGCAGCAGTTCGATCTGGGCGAGGCGCTCGGAGACCTCCGTCAGCCGTTGCTCGATCTGCGCCGTCTGCTCGTCACCGCCGCTGCGGGTGCTGCCGGCCTGTGGTCGCTCCCCGGTCACCGCAGGGCTCTCGTGCCGCCCGGACTCGCCGACCAGCAGCCGCCGCAACTGCTCCGCCTGCGCGACGAGCTGGCGGTTCTTCCGGTGGAGCTCCAGAAACACATTGACTTTGGTGCGCAGCAGCCACGGATCGAAGGGCTTGGTGAGAAAGTCCGCGGCGCCGATGGAGTATCCCCGGTACGCGTAGTCGCTTTCGGTGTCGGCACCGGTCAGCAGGATGATGGGCACATGCTTCGTCTGGTCCAGGCGCTTGATGTTCGCTGCCGTCTCGAAGCCGTCCATTCCGGGCATCAGCACATCGAGCAACACCACGGCGAACTCCTGGCGCAGCATCGCCTTGAGGGCCTCTTCCCCGGAGTACGCGCGGACGATGCGCTGGTCGAGCGAGCCGAGCACGGCCTCCAAGGCGACCAGGTTCTCCTCCATGTCGTCGACGATGAGGATGCTGGACCGGTCGGACGTGAAGGCGTTCATACGGCCTGCCTCGGCGGGTTGTCGTCATTCCCCTCGCGGGGGTCAGGGGCACCGGTCGCACCGGGGCGCGCCGCCCTCTCCGTGGCATGCGCTGGCGCAGGCGCCGGTGGCGACGAGGCGTCCCGTGCCTCGAGCAGGTCGCAGATCACCGAGAGCAGCCGGTCCACGTCGACGGGCTTGGGAACGTAGTCGGTCGCGCCGCTGTTGATCGCCTTCTCGCGGTCGCCCGGCATGGCCTTGGCGGTGAGGGCGATGATGGGGAGGTCGGAGAGGCGAGGAGTGTTACGGATGGCGCGGATGGTCTCGTAACCGTCCATCTCGGGCATCATGATGTCCATCAGGACCAGCGACACCTCTGGTGAGCGGTTGAGGACTTCGAGACCCTCACGGCCGTTCTCCGCGTACTTCACGGTGATCCCGACGCGGCCGAGCACCTGCGTGAGCGCGAAGACATTGCGGATGTCGTCGTCGATGATGAGCAGGCGGCACCCGGACAGCAGCCGTCCGCGGTCTCCGGTCATCCACTCCCGGAGCCGTTTCGGCTCCGGCCAGGAGTCCGTATGGCCGTCGGTGTCCCGACTCCCTCGGTCGGCCACGGTGGCGTCCGTGCCGCCGAAGCCGCCGCCCGGCACGCCACCGGCCGCCGTCCCCACCGGCGTGGCCGGGGCGGTTGTCGCGATAGCCGCCGGTCCACCGGCACCTGGGGCGAGCGCGTCCGCAGGACGTGCCGCTCCGGTGTCCGGGACGGCGGAGGTGGCGCCGTGGAAGTACGCCGGGACGTAAAGGGTGAACCGGGATCCCACGTCCGGTTCGCTCTCGGCGACGATCCGGCCGCCGAGGAGCCCGGCGATCTCCCGGCTGATGGACAGGCCGAGCCCGGTGCCCCCGAACCTGCGGCTGGTGGTGCCGTCGGACTGCTGGAACGCGCCGAAGATCGCCGAGAGATTCTCGGGCGGGATGCCGATGCCGGTGTCCTCGACCGTGAAGGCGATCACGTCCTGCGCATTCCGCAGGGTCTCGTTCTCGAAGTCCGCTCCCGGCACCCGCTCCACGCGCAGCTCCACCCCGCCGGACTGAGTGAACTTCAGGGCGTTGGACAGCAGATTGCGCAGGACCTGCTGGAGTCGCTGCTCGTCCGAGAACAGCTCGCGCGGCACGTCCTCGCCCACGGAGACCTTGAAGGACAGGTCCCGGTCGAGGGCGAGCGGGCCGAACGTCGCGTGCACGTAGTCGAGCAGCTTCGCCAGGGGCAGCCGCTTGGGGTGGACGTCCATCCGGCCCGCCTCGATCTTCGACAGATCCAGGATGTCGTTGATCAGCTGGAGCAGATCGGAGCCCGAGCGGTGGATGGTGGTCGCGAACTGCACCTCCTGCTGGGACAGCCCCCCGTCGGTGTTGTCGGCGAGCAGCCGGGCCAGGACCAGCAGCGAGTTGAGCGGGGTGCGCAGCTCGTGCGACATGTTCGCCAGGAACTCCGACTTGTACTGGGAGGACGTGGCCAGCAGCGCGGCCTTGTCCTCGAGTTCGGCGTTGGACCGCTGGAGCTCATCGGTGCGCTGGCGCAGCTCGGAGGTGAGCCGCTGGGACTCCGAGAGCAGTGATTCCGTACGGGAGTTGGCGATGATGGTGTTGATCGAGACGCCGATGGTGTTGACGAACTGGTCGATGAAGGCGAGGTGCACTTCGTTGAACTGGCTGAACGAGGCGAGCTCGATCACTCCGAGCACGGTGTCCTCGAAGAGGATCGGCAGGATGACGATGTTGCCCGGGGGAGCGGCACCGAGGCCGGAGCTGATGGCGAGGTAGTCCGGCGGCACCTCTCGTATGAGGATCCGCTTCTTCTCGAGCGCCGCCTGGGCGATCAGCCCGCGCCCGAGTCGTTCGGGGTCGTGCTGGAGAGCGCGCCCTCCTCCATCGGTCCCCGCACGGGCGGCGGTGCCGTCGGCCGCGTCGGTTCCGTAGCCGGCGATGAACTGGAGCCCCTCGCCCGGCTCGGCACCGGCTTCGGCCAGGTAGAACGCGCCGAGCTGGGCGTTCACCAGCGGTGTCAGCTCGCGCAGGATCAGATCGGCGACCTCGCCCAGGTCACGGTGGCCCTGCATGAGACCGGCGATCCGGGTGAGGTTGGACTCCAGCCAGTCCTTCGCCCGGGTGGTCTCCCGGAGATTGGTGACCATCGTGTTCACGTTGTTCTTCAACTCGGCGACCTCGCCCTGGGCCTCGACCGAGATGGAACCCGACATGTCGCCCTGGGCGACGGCGCTCGCGACCTCGGCGATCGCCCGGACCTGGGTGGTCAGGTTCGAGGCGAGCTCGTTGACGCCGGTGGTCAGCCGCTTCCAGGTGCCGTAGACGCCCTCGACACGGGCCTGGCCGCCCAGCCGGCCCTCACTGCCGACCTCCCGTGCCACCCGGGTCACCTCGGAGGAGAACGAGGAGAGGGTGTCGACCATGGTGTTGATCGTGGTCTTCAGCTCCAGGATCTCGCCGCGTGCGTCCACGTCGATCTTCTTCGACAGGTCGCCTTGGGCGACGGCGGTGGCGACCTGGGCGATGTTGCGGACCTGCGAGGTCAGGTTGTCGCCCATGAAGTTGACGTTGTCGGTGAGGTCCTTCCACACCCCGGAGACGCCGCGTACCTGGGCGCGTCCGCCGAGGCGTCCTTCGGTGCCGACTTCGCGGGCGACGCGGGTGACTTCGTCGGCGAAGGCGCGGAGTTGGTCGACCATCGTGTTGACGGTGTCCTTGAGCTGGAGGATCTCGCCGCGTGCGTCGACGGAGATCTTCTTGGAGAGGTCGCCGTTGGCGACGGCGGTGGTGACCTGGGCGATGTTGCGGACCTGTGAGGTGAGGTTGGACGCCATGAAGTTGACGTTGTCGGTGAGGTCCTTCCACACCCCGGACACCCCGCGTACCTGGGCGCGACCGCCCAACTGGCCTTCGGTGCCGACTTCGCGGGCGACCCGGGTGACCTCGTCGGCGAACGCTCTCAGCTGGTCGACCATCGTGTTCACGGTGAGCTTCAGCTCCAGGAGCTCACCGGTCGCCTCCACCGTGACCTGCTGCGTCAGGTCGCCGCGGGCCACAGCCGTGGTCACCACCGCGATGTCGCGCACCTGTGCCGTCAGCCGTGACGCCATGGTGTTGACGGCCTCCGTCACATAGCGCCAGTCACCGGAGAGGCCGCGGACCTTCGCCCGGCCGCCGAGGCGTCCTTCGGTGCCGACCTCGCGGGCGACCCGGGTCATCTCGCCGGTGAACTGCGAGAGCTGGTCGACCATACGGTTCACCGCGTACCCGAGAAGCCGCAGATCTCCGCGCAGCCGACGGTTGCCGTCGTGCAGTTCGACGTGCTGGGTCAGGTCCCCGTCCGCGACCGCGTTGAGGACCCGTGTCGCTTTCGTGACCGGTACGGCCAGCGCTTCGATCAGTGTGTTCGTGGCGTTCACGCTGGTCGCCCAGGTTCCCTGGCCGGGGCCCGGCGCGATCCGCTCGTCCAGCCTTCCCTGCCGTACCACTTCGTGGTGGACCCGCTGCAGCTCGTCGGCCAGATGCTCGTTGCGGGCCACGATCTGGTTGAACGCACCTGCCAGGTCGGCGAGGACCCCGGTGTCCATGCCGTGAACGCGCACCGTGAAATCTCCGTCACGCAACGCGTTCATCGCGGTGAGCAGGGGTCGTAGATCGGCGATCGGCACCGCACTTCCGTCCCGGGGGGCGTCCGGGTCGTCGGCGTGTTCGCGGTGGTCAGGTTGTTGCTCGGCGAAGGTGCCGGATGCGGGTGAGGCCTGGTCAGGTGCCATGGTCGGCCCATCCTCGGTAATCTGATGAAGGCAGCGTTTTTCAGTATAAGGTGCCTAAATAGGTCACCATTCCCGATAGCTCCTCGAGGGCGGTCGCATGGAGCCGTCGTCCCCTTCCTCGCGTGGCGCCGTCTCGCGGACGACTCTGCAGGCCAGCGCTTTCGCCGTCGCGGAGGCGCGCAGGTTCGTGCACGGGGCGCTGGCCGAAGGGGCGACATCGTCGGAAGAAATTTCCGAGCAGCTCGTCCACGACGCCGAGCTCCTCGTCAGCGAGCTGGTCACCAATGCGGTCCTGCACGCGGGGACGGAGATCGAAGTCGCCTGCCGCATGGAGCCCGGCCCAAGACCTCCGGCCGCCTCCCTGGGCGGGGAGCGCCCCCCCGGCGTCGTGGTGGAAGTGGCGGACCACCACCCTTCGGGCCTGGTGTTCTCGGACACCGACGCCGTGCGCGGCCAGCGCGGGATGGGCCTTCAACTCGTCGGTGCCCTGGCCGAGTCGTGGGGCGTGACCTACCGGCACACCGAGAAGCGAGTGTGGTTCCGGCTGGAAGCCGTCGAAGGCCGGCCCGAGGCGGGAGAGCCGCCGGGTGCGAGGGCTCGGGCGCAGCCGGGTATCCCGGCACCGTTCCGTCCCGTCCCCGCGGCGTCCGGCCGCGGCGGCATCACCCAGTGGGGCATCCCGCCGTCGTTCCTCGCCGAGGCCAGCGAGCTCCTCGCCGGGCAGCTCGACGAGGGGATGGTCGCCGCGGTCGCCGGGCAGCTCCTGGTGCCCAGGGTGGCCGACTGGAGCGGTGTCTGGCTGAGCACTGACGACGGCCGGATGCGGCTGGCGCGTACCTGGCACGCGGATGAGCGTCGCATCGACGCGCTGCGCCTGGTGCTCGAGAAGTACCCCCCGACCGCCAGGGACCGGGCGACGCCGGTGCAGTGGCCGTGGCCCGACGACGCGGACGAGGACCGCGTGGGCGGCTCCGCCATGGCCTTTCCGCTGGTCGCGGGCGGTGCCTGCCAGGGAGTGCTGCTGCTCGGGAGAGCCGGGGAACGGCAGCTGGCCGGCGGCGTCGTCCGGATGCTGGAGAACGTGGCCCGGCTGATGGCGCAAGCGATCGTCACCGCCCGCCAGTACACCCGGCAGACCTCGATCAGCCGGGCGCTCCAGCGCAGGCAGCTGCCACCGTTCCTCGCGTCCATCCCGGGCATCGAGACGGCGATCGTCTACGAGCCCCACGCGGAAGCCCAGACCGTCGGTGGCGATTTCTACGATCTGTTCTCCCGGGGAGACCGCCGCTGGTGCTTCCTGCTCGGCGACGTGCAGGGCAAGGATCCTGAGGCGATGTCCGTCACGGGCCTGGCCCGGCACCTCGTGCGGCTGCTGGCGCGCGAGGGACAGGGTGTCGAGTCGGTGCTCCAGCGGCTGAACACCGCCATGGCGGAGGACAGCGAGGAGGCCGTCGAGTACGGGAGCGAGTACGCACAGCCGCGCTTTCTGAGCCTGCTGTACGGGGAGCTGGAGCCCGATCCGGTGGAGGGCGGCGCACACTGCACCGTCGCCAGCGCCGGGCACCCGCTGCCGCTGAGGCTGTTTCCCGACGGCACGGTGGAGACCGTGGCCTCGCCCCAACTGCTGCTCGGGATCGACGGACGCACCCGGTTCGGTGCGAGCAGCTTCCACCTGTCCCTCGGCCAGACCCTGCTGTGCGTGACCGACGGGGTGACCGAACGCCGTAACGGAAAACGGCAGTTGGACGACGACAACGGGCTCGCCCGGATTCTCCGGGGCTGTGTCGGCATGGGGGCGATGGCGGTGGCGGAGCGGGTGCGTCAGGCGGTGCTCGACTTCAGTGCCGAGCCGGTCGGGGACGACGTCGCCGTGCTGGTGCTCCATGCGATGCCCGTACGGGTGCAGGTTCCCTGATCGGCGGGGCGTCGGCGGCGCCGCCTCGGCGTACGGGCGCGGATGCGCGGGCCCGGGCGCGCCACGGTTCGCGCCGGTGGCCGGTCGGGTGCCGGGGCTCAGCCGCCCGCGCGAAGCAGCTGGCTCACCATCGGGCCCGCCGACGAGCCGCCGTGGCCGCCCGCCAGGACCACGCCTGCCGCGGCAAAGTCGCCCCGGTACGCCGTGAACCAGCCGTTCGGCTTCTTCTGCCCGTCGACCTCTGCCGATCCGGTCTTCGCACCCATGTCCCCGCCGACCGCGGCCATCGCCTGCGCGCCGGTCCCGGCCGTCGCGGTGAGCCGCATCAGGTTGCGCAGTTGCTTCGCCACCTCCGGTTTCAGGGAGCGGGAGGCCTTGGCGAGTTGCCGGTCGTCGAGGGAGGGGGAGACGAGGTACGGCTGGCGGAAGGAACCCGTCCGTACGGTGGACGCGACCGACGCCAGCGTGAGCGGGTTCATCCGGACCGAGCCCTGGCCGATCATCGAGGCGGCCTTCTGCGCGGCCTGCTGCGTCGGAACCGCGCCGTCGAAGGTCGTGACGCCGGTCCGCCAGTTCAGGCCGATGCCGAAGACGTCCCGCGCCTCCTGCCCCAGGGCGTCGTCGCCGACCTTCTTCGCCTGCGTGATGAAGGCGGTGTTGCAGGAACGTGCGAAGCTCTGCGCGAAGTTGCCGTTCTTGATCTCGAACTTGTCGAGGTTCTGGAACTTCCAGCCGCCGTACGTCGCGTACTTGGGACACGGGTGCGGCTTGTCGTAGCCCGCCAGGCCCTTCTCCAGCAGCATCGCCGCGGTGACGATCTTCATCGTGGAACCGGGCGCCAGGGAGCCCTGGAGGGCGACGTCGTAGCCGTCGGCGGGGGAGTTGGCGACGGCCAGGATCTCGCCCGTGCTGGGCTTGAGGGCCACCAGCGCCGCCTTGGGGCGCTTGTTCACCGCCTGCTCGGCGAGTGACTGCAGTTTCGCGTCGAGGGTGGTGCGCAAGGTGCCGGGCGTCCCCTTGGAGAGCACCTTCAGGGTCTCGTCCGGGGCCTTGTCCGATCGCTTGCCGTCCGCACCGCCCGCCCGTGCGGAACCCTCCGCACGGGCGATCCACAGCTCGACCCCCGCCTTGCCCCCGGCCTTGTCGCCGTACCGCTCACGCAGGGTGGACAGTACGCCGCGCAGCGTCGGGTGGCCCTTCGCGGTCAGTTCCTTGCCGGTGCGGTCCACGGCTTTGATCGGGGGAGCCTCGGCCTCGCCCGTCCTGAGCGTGTCGCCCTTGCGGAGCCCCGGGTAGACGACCGATGGCTGCCAGGCGACCACCGGCCGCCCGGTCGCCTTCGCGCGCTTCACCTTGAGCGAGGATTCATACGTCCAGGTGGCCTTCTGCCCGCTGTAGGAAATCACCGCCTTGACGCCGAACGGCACCGTCCGGCCCTTCCTCGGGCCCGGCTCCAGCGTCACATCCGAGATGTACGCATCCTTGCGGTAGCCGGTCAGCGCGGCGTCCGCGGCCGTACGGTCGTCCGTGAAGGACGCGGCACGGCCGGGTTTGCCCGCTGCCCACGCGGCCAGGAAGCCCCGAGCGGTGGCCTCGATCTCGGGCTCGGTAGGTGGGCCGGTCTTCACCGGAGCGGAGTCGTCCGAGGCCCCCGAGGAGGCGCCCGCGGAGTCCGCGATCAGGGCGTACGCGCCATACCCCGCCGCCCCCACCGCCACGGCGATCACACCGGCGATGACAGCGAGCTTCGCGTCCATCCGCATCAGAGAACCCCCACAGTCCCCAGAGACTCTTAATCACGTGATTAAGGGCAATCGCGGCGCACTCTACCCGATCCCCGGAGCCTCCCCTGCTCGCGGAAGGTCACGGTTCTGGAGCATGAGTTCGACAGCTGTGTGACAGTCAGATGCGCGCCTGCTTCGGCCCTGCCTTCCCTGCCTCCGGGCCGTCAGACCCAGGTGTCCAGCCACATGCGGCCGCGCCAGGCGTCTATCGGCAGCGGCTCGCCGGTGTAGAGCGGGAAGAAGTAGATGAAGTTCCACACGATCAGCAGCACGAGGACGCCCGCGCCGACCGCGCCCAGCGTGCGCCGGCGCTCTCCCCCATAGCCTTCGTCATGGGTGGTGCCCCCAGCCCCCCGAGGACCGAGGAGGGCACCGATCATCATCGCCAGCGCCAGACAGACGAAGGGGAGGAACACGACCGCGTAGAAGAGGAAGATCGTCCGCTCCTGGTACATGAACCAGGGCAGCCAGCCCGCCGCGATCCCGCAGAGGATCGCGCCCGCCCGCCAGTCCCGGCGCAGCGCCCATCGGTAGAGCACGTACAGCAGGGCGAAACAGGCCGCCCACCACAGCACCGGAGTGCCGAGGGCGAGGACCTCACGCGCACACTTGTCGACCGTGTCGGCCGGGCAGCCGTCCTGACCCGGCTTGGGCGACTCGTAGAAGTACGAGACGGGGCGGCCGAGGACCATCCAGCTCCACGGGTTGGACTCGTAGGTGTGCGGCGAGGTCAGGCCGACGTGGAACTTGTAGACCTCGAACTGGTAGTGCCACAGGCTGCGCAGGCCTTCCGGCACCCAGGTCATGTCGAACTGCGGCAGCGGAATCTTCAAGCCGGGAAGGGCCAGCGTCTCGGGTGACAGACCCTTGCGGTTCGCGGCCCAGTCGCGGAAGTAGCCCCCCGAGGTGGCGAACCAGCCCGTCCAGGAGGCGACATAGGTCAGCACCGCGACCGGCACCAGCGACAGGAAGGCGGGCAGCGCGTCCCGCCGCACCATCGAGCGGTACGGGCGCGGGGCGCCGGCCATGCGCCGCGAGCCCGCGTCCCAGAGGACGGTGAGGACGCCGAAGGCCGCCAGGATGTACAGCCCATTCCACTTCGTGGCGAAGGCCAGGCCCAGGCACACGCCCGCGGCCAGCCGCCAGGGCCGCAGACCGAGCGACAGCCGGCTCCCGACCTGCGCGTCCGGCCGTACGAACCCGCTCGCGTCGGCCGGCAGTGCCCCCGCCAGCCGGGCCCGGGTCCGGTCCCGGTCGACGAGCAGACAGCCGAAGGCTGCCAGCACCCAGAACATCAGCACGAGGTCGAGCAGCGCGGTCCGGCTCATCACGAAGTGCAGGCCGTCCACGGCGAGCAGCCCCCCGGCCAGGCAGCCCAGCGCGGTGGACCGGAACAGCCGCCGCCCGATCCGGCACAGCATCAGCACCGAGAGCGTGCCGAGGACGGCGACCATGAAGCGCCAGCCGAAGGGGTTCAGACCGAACATCCACTCACCGAGCGCGATCATCCACTTCCCGACCGGCGGGTGGACGACGTAGCTGTGTTCCGGGCTGAGCGGGATGCGCTGGGGGTCGGCGAGGATCAGCTCGTTGGCGTTCTTGGGCCAGCTGCCCTCATAGCCGTACTGAAGCAGCGACCAGGCGTCCTTGGCGTAGTACGTCTCGTCGAATATCACCGCTTGGGGGCTCTTCAGATGCCAGAACCGGAGCAGGCCGGCGACGAGCGCGACGAGAACGGGGCCGCCCCACCCGGACCACCGGGCGAGCCGGGCGGCGGCGTGCGGGCTCAGGCCGAGCAGGGTCCACACCCGGGTGCCCGGGCCCGGAAACGGCGGGACCAGCCGGTCGCGCACGGGCGTCCGCGGGCGGTCCACGTACCCGTAGCGGCGCAGCCGCAGCTGCCATGCGGTCGGCCCGGCCTCGCGGGACGCGGTCGCGCCGCCATGCTGCTCGCCGGCCACCGGCCGGGCTCCTGTCGCCGTGTCACTGGTCACCGCGCCATCGTAGGGAACGCGGCTGCGGGAATGGTGCTCCCGGTCCGGCCGTGGGCCTCGGCCACCAGGCGGCGAAGCCGCCGGGCCGGGCGTTCGCCCAGGCCGCTGCGCGCCTCGGGCCCGCCCTGTGAACTGCGCCGCGTCGGCGGCGGGCGGCTGCCGGAGCCACGCTTGCCGCCCTAGTCGCCGCTGCGCCGGCGCGTGGGCCGGACGTCACCGCGCCCCTGCGGGACGGTCGGCGGAACTCCCGCTGCTGCCGGCCGGTCACTGCCGATGCGGCACCGATCGCGCCCGCTGATCACGCGGGCTCAGGGCTGATCGCACGATCAGGCGTGGGCGGACGGGGCCGGGCGGGCCGACGAGCGACCGGTGCGGTGGCCCCGCGGCGTACGGCTGGCTGCCGAGGCCACGCTTGCCGCCTTTCCTTCGTGCTGCTTGCGTCGGCACCACGCTCGAGCGAGGCGTCAAGCGCGCGCTGCTCGCCGGGCGGCCGGGGAGACTCCCGCTCCTGCCGGCGCCAGCAGCGCCCTGGCACGGGTTCAGGGGCTGATCGCACGATTCAGGCGTGGGGGGAGCGGGCCCGGCGGCCGGGGCTGGTGGCCGGTGACCGGCGCGGTCGCACTCGGCGGCCTGGGAGGATGGCAGGCGTGACTGGAACGCTCGTACTCGCAGGGACGCCCATCGGCGACGTCGCGGACGCCCCGCCCCGGCTCGCGACGGAGCTGGCGCAGGCCGACGTCGTGGCGGCCGAGGACACCCGGCGCCTGCGTCGCCTCGCGCAGGCACTCGGCGTGCGGCCCGCGGGCCGGGTCGTGTCGTACTTCGAGGGCAACGAGTCCGCCCGTACGCCCGAGCTGGTCGAGGCCCTCGCGGCCGGGGCGCGGGTGCTGCTGGTCACCGACGCCGGAATGCCGTCCGTGTCCGACCCCGGCTACCGGCTCGTCGCCGCGGCAGTCGAGCACGGCATCACCGTGACCGCCGTCCCCGGCCCGTCCGCCGTGCTCACCGCGCTCGCGCTGTCCGGCCTGCCCGTCGACCGGTTCTGCTTCGAGGGATTCCTGCCGCGCAAGGCCGGTGAACGGCTCGGCCGGCTGCGGGAGGTCCGGGACGAGCGCCGCACGCTGGTCTACTTCGAGGCTCCGCATCGCCTCGACGACACCCTCGCGGCGATGGCCGAGGTCTTCGGAACCGATCGCCGGGCGGCCGTGTGCCGGGAGCTCACCAAGACCTACGAGGAGGTCCGCCGCGGCTCGCTGAAGGACCTGGCCGATTGGGCGACGGAGGGCGTGCGCGGCGAGATCACCGTCGTGGTCGAGGGCGCGGCGGCGCCCGGCCCGCACGAGCTGGCCCCGGCCGAACTGGCGCGGCGCGTCGCGGTCCGCGAGGAGGCAGGCGAGCACCGCAAAGAGGCCATCGCGGCGGTGGCCGCCGAGGCCGGTCTGCCCAAGCGCGAGGTCTTCGACGCGGTTGTCGCGGCGAAGAGCCAGCGGAGCTGAGGAGGGTGGGGACCGAGGAAGGGAGCACGCGACGCGAAGGGGACCAGCAGAAGGTAAAGGGATAATCTGAAAAGCAAAGCCTCGACCGCGCAGAAGGGTTTCTCCACAACCGACTCCCCAAATCTGGGCCAATAGCCGGCCGGGGCTGCTGCGTTTCCGCCCGTAAGGGCGTCCACTGAACACAGGACATCCGGTCCGGAGAGCTTGTCCAGCGGACAAGAGGAGCTGGCATGAGTGAGACCGCAGACACCTCGCACGGCGTCCCCTCAATGCCCCGCGGCGCGCAGGTTGAGCCCCCCGCGCACGAGGCGTACTCCTTCGCCTGTATGCGCTGCGGCCACGGCTGGGAGCAGGACTACGAGATACGGCACCACGTCGACGCCCAGGGGCGCGCCTTCGTCACCTACCACGCGGGTGGGGAGCGCGTACCGTCGCCGCTGACCCGCCCGACCTGCCTCAACTGCGGCGGCAACGTGGTGCGCATCATGCGGTCCGGTCAGATCCCCGCCTCGGCTGCCGGGCTGGCCCAGCAGGGGATCGCCGGCCCGCTGCTCGCCCTGGGGGCTCCGATGGAGCCGCCCGTCACTGCGCGCGCCGAGGACCAGCCCTCGGCCGGCGGCCGTACGGCAGGGGAGGGCGGCACCGCGAGGAGTAGTGCCGCGGACCGCGGAGAGCAGCCCACGGAACACCGGCGGCGCCTGGGCGGCCTGCTGCACGGCTTCCACCGCAAGTGAAGGTCCCGGGCCTGAGCACCGGCCCCGGACGCCCCCACCCTTCCGCATAGGATCGCCGCCATGGCGGCATCAGCATCCACGAGCGGCGGCTCCCGCAGCGGAGGCGGCAGCGGCTCGGGCGCCGGGCGCCCGAAGAACGGCGGCGCGGACGGCAGGGCAGCGGCGCCGCCACTGCCGGAGCCGCTGCGCGTGCCGGTGGCCGACTCGCACACCCACCTCGACATGCTGGACCGCTCCTCGCCGAAGGAGGGCGAGGAGACCGGTCCCGTCGTCGCCGACGCGATCGCGAAGGCCGCTTCGGTCGGGGTCACGACGCTGATCCAGGTCGGCTGCGACGTGGCCGGCTCCCACTGGGCGGCACGGACCGCGGAAGCCTGGGAGAACGTCTGGGCCACCGTGGCACTGCACCCCAACGAGGCCCCGCGGATCGTCCTCGGAGACCCTGAGGGCTGGTCGCGACAGGGGACAAGGGAGCCCGGCGGTGACGCGGACCTCGACGTCGCCCTCGCCGAGATCGACGCGCTCGCCGCACTGCCGCAGGTGCGTGGCGTCGGTGAGACCGGGCTCGACTACTTCCGCACCGGCCGGGAGGGCATCGCCGCGCAGCAGCGGTCCTTCCGCCGCCACATCGAGATCGCCAAGCGCCACGGCAAGGCGCTGGTCATCCACGACCGTGAGGCGCACGACGACGTGCTGCGCATCCTCGACGAGGAGGGCGCCCCCGAGGCGGTCGTCTTCCACTGCTACTCCGGCGACGCCGAGATGGCCAAAGTCTGCGCGGAACACGGCTACTTGATGTCCTTCGCCGGGAACGTCACGTTCAGGAACGCGCAACCGCTGCGCGACGCGCTGGCCGTCGCCCCGCTCGAGCTGCTGCTGGTGGAGACCGACGCGCCCTTCCTCACGCCGGCGCCGTACCGCGGACGGCCCAACGCGCCGTATCTCGTTCCGGTCACGCTGCGCGCGATGGCCGAGGTGAAGGGTGTCGACGAGGACCGGCTGGCCACAGCCGTGGCGGCCAACGCGGCGCGCGCCTTCGGCTACGGGCAACCTGCCCCCGGGTGAGCCCCCGCCCAGGCACATGGAGCTGTTCCGCGACACAGAGTAGCCCTGTGACTTTGGAGAGTGACGGCGCCTCCGCTACAGTCCCCGCCGACCACCGGAACTGGGGCACCTCCTAGGCGCACACCAGCGGTAGCCCCCAGGGGGGAAGGGAGCGTCGTGAGCAATTCCCAGGGAAGCCACCGCGCCGCGCGCCGCGCCCGCCGCCACCGCGCCGAGCCCCCGCAGACACCCGCGCGTCCGTACGAGCGGCCGTACGGGGCGACCCGCGACTGGACGTACGAAGGCCCGTACGAGCGCCCCTACGACGGGTTCGACGAGGACGCCGCGTTCGACCGGGCCTATGAGTCCCTGTACGGCACCTGGCCACGACCGGGAAGGGTGCCCCGCCAGTACCCGACCCCTGCCGGTCCGACAGGGCCCCTCGGCCCCATCGCGCCGCCCGGAGCCGTCGGCGGCCGCGCCGCCGCCCGCCGTGCCGCCCGCCGCCGGAGGCGGGTCGCCGAACGGCCCGAGGCCCTGCGCCGTCTTCTCCCGCAGGCCCTCGTCGTCGCCTTCCTGGCCGGCGGCACCTCCGCCTTCATCTCCGACGACAAGTCCGTTCGGCTCACCGTCGACGGTGCGCCGCGGACCCTCCACACCTTCGCCGACGACGTCACGGAACTCCTGGCGGACGAACACGTCGAGGTCGGCCCGCACGACACGGTCGCCCCGCTCTCCACCGCACCCCTGACCAGCGGGGAGGAGGTCGTCGTCCGGTACGGCCGCCCGCTCGCTCTCACCCTTGACGGGGTGTCCAGCCGCGCGTGGACCACCGCCCGGACCGTCGAGGGCGCACTCCGGCAGCTCGGGGTGCGTGCCGAGGGCGCGTACGTCTCCAGCCCGCGCCGCACCAGGATCTCTCACCACGGCCTCACCCTGGACGTCCGCACCGAGCGCACCGTGACGCTCATGGCCGACGGGCGCGAGCGCACGATCCGTACGAATGCCGCCACCGTCCGGGAGGCCGTCGACCAGGCGGGCATCGTGCTGCGCGGACAGGACACCACCTCCGTGCCGCAGGACAGCTTCCCGCGCGACGGCCAGACGATCTCGATCCTGCGGATCACCGGCAGGAACGAGGCGCGGGAGGAACCGATCCCCTTCCGCACGGTCCGGCACACCGACGCCACCCTCTTCCAAGGCACCGAGGTGATCGTCCAGCGTGGCCAGCCGGGGGTGAAGCGGGTCACATACGAGCTGCGCACCGTCAACGGCGTCAAGCAGAAGCCGAAGAGGCTGCGGTCCAAGCTGGTCCGGCGGGCACGCGACCAGGTGGTGCGGATCGGCACCAGGCCGCTGCCGAGGTCCGTCGCCGGTGCGGACGGGCTGAACTGGCGGGCGATGGCGCGGTGCGAGTCGGGCGGGAGGCCGGACGCGGTGGACGCCTCGGGGACGTACGGCGGGCTGTACCAGTTCGATACGCACACCTGGCATCGCCTGGGCGGTCACGGCCGTCCGCAGGACGCTTCCGCCGCCGAGCAGACCTACCGGGCCAAGAAGCTCTACGTGCAACGGGGGGCGAGTCCGTGGCCGCACTGCGGCCGTAAGCTTCACCGGTGAGCACCAGCCCCACCTCTGACGAACACGGTCCCCTGCTGGGCCCGGCCGACATCCGCGAACTGGCCGCCGCCCTGGGCGTGCGCCCCACCAAGCAGCGCGGCCAGAACTTCGTCATCGACGCCAACACGGTCCGCCGGATCGTACGGACCGCCGACGTGCGCCCGGACGACGTGGTCGTCGAGATCGGGCCCGGGCTCGGATCGCTGACCCTCGCCCTGCTTCAGGCGGCGGACCGGGTCACGGCGGTCGAGATCGACGATGTGCTGGCCGGCGCGCTGCCGGAGACCGTCGCGGTGCGGCTGCCGGAGCGCGTGGATCGCTTCGCGCTGGTGCACTCCGATGCCTTGCAGGTGACCGAGCTGCCGGGCCCCGCTCCGACCGCGCTGGTCGCCAACCTGCCGTACAACGTGGCCGTGCCGGTTCTGCTGCACATGCTGGCGACGTTCCCGACGATCGAGCGGACGCTCGTCATGGTGCAGTCGGAGGTCGCCGACCGGCTCGCGGCCGCACCCGGCTCGAAGATCTACGGCGTGCCGTCGGTGAAGGCGGCGTGGTACGCGCAGGTGAAGCGGGCCGGGGCCATCGGGCGCACGGTCTTCTGGCCGGCGCCGAACGTCGACTCGGGTCTGGTCTCGCTGGTGCGGCGCGCCGAGCCGCCGAAGACGTCCGCCTCCCGGGAGGAGGTGTTCGCCGTGGTCGACGCGGCCTTCGCGCAGCGGCGCAAGACGCTGCGTGCGGCGCTCGCCGGATGGGCGGGGTCGGCGGCCGCCGCGGAGGCGGTGCTCGTCGCGGCGGGCGTCTCGCCGCAGGCCCGGGGTGAGTCGCTGACCGTTGAGGATTTCGCCCGTATCGCAGAACACCGACCCGCTCCCGCAGGGGCCGTCGAGCCCAGCCGTCCGACGACCAGGAGACCGCAATCGTGACCCGATCCGTGACCGTCCGCGTCCCCGCCAAGGTCAACGTCCAGCTCGCGGTGGGAGGGCTGCGCCCGGACGGCTTCCATGACGTGGCGAACGTCTTCCTCGCGGTCGGCCTCTACGACGAGGTCACCGTCACCCCGGCCGACGCGCTGCGGATCACGGTCGACGGGCCGGACGCGGACCGGGTGCCGACGGACCATACGAATCTGGCGGCGCGCGCCGCCGAACTGCTCGCCGCCCGGCACGGCATCGCGCCGGACGTCCACATCCACATCGCCAAGGACATCCCGGTCGCCGGGGGGATGGCGGGCGGCAGCGCGGACGGCGCGGGAGCGCTGGTGGCCTGTGACGCGCTGTGGGGCACCGGTGCCTCGCGTGCGGATCTGCTCGCCCTCTGCGCCGAGCTCGGCAGCGACGTGCCGTTCAGCCTGGTCGGTGGCGCCGCGCTGGGGCGGGGCCGGGGCGAGCTCCTGACGCCGCTCGACGTCGGCGGTGTCTTCCACTGGGTCTTCGCGGTGGCCGACGGCGGGCTGTCGACTCCGGCGGTGTACGCGGAGTGCGACCGGCTGCGTGCGGTGTCGGGTCCGGGCGCGACCGTCGACCACGTCCCGGACCCGGAACCGTCCCCCGCGCTCTTGGACGCGCTCGCCGAGGGGGACCTCGTCGCCCTGGCGTCCGCCCTGATGGTGGGAGGGGCCGGCAACGACCTCCAGGCGGCGGCGGTCTCACTGCGGCCGTCCCTCGCCGAGACGCTGGCGGCGGGCACGAAGGCGGGTGCCCTCGCCTCGATCGTCTCGGGCTCGGGGCCCACGTGTGCCTTCCTGGTCCAGGACGCGCAGGCGGCACCGGAGTTGGCGGACGCGATGACAGCCTCCGGCACCTGCCGTGCGGCCCGAGTGGCGTCCAGCCCGGCCCGGGGGGCCACTCGCCTCTGACCCAGAGGGTGTGGGCATACGTTCCTCCCCCAGCTATCGCTGGGAGGTATCCCCAGGGGGAGGGTGGGCACCCTGGACCCGCACCCGGCAGCGGTGCTCATCCCCCGCGGCGGTGCGCCGCCTACCGGTGCGCCGCCAAGGTGGCGGCGGCCTGGCGGCGGCCGTGATCCGGGGCATCGGCGTCGTGGGATCCTGGAGGGGCCCCGAGGTGTGGCGAATGGGGCCCGCGCGGGCCCCCAGCGAGGAGTGGAATGGCGTCCAATCTGGTCAATCTGGAAGCCGTCGGCAAGGCGTACGCACTGCGCACGCTGCTCGACGGTGTCTCCCTCGGTATCGGCGAAGGGGACAGGATCGGCGTCGTCGGGCGCAACGGCGACGGCAAGACGACGCTCATCCGCATCCTGGCCAAACTGGAGCCGGTCGACACCGGCCGGGTCACCCACTCCGGAGGCCTGCGGCTCGGCGTGCTCACCCAGCACGATGCGCTCGACCCCGCCGCCACCGTCCGGCACGAGGTCATCGGCGACCTGGCCGACCACGAGTGGGCGGGCGACGCCCGGGTCCGGGACATCCTCACCGGCCTCTTCGGAGGCCTGGACCTGCCGGGCTTTCCCGCCGGACTGGACACGGTCATCGGTCCGCTCTCCGGCGGCGAGCGGCGCCGGATCGCGCTCGCCAAGCTGCTGATCGCCGAGCAGGACCTGATCGTCCTGGACGAGCCCACCAACCACCTCGATGTGGAGGGCATCGCCTGGCTGGCACAGCATCTGCAGGCGCGTCGCTCGGCGCTCGTGGTCGTCACGCACGACCGCTGGTTCCTCGACCAGGTCTGTACGCGCATGTGGGATGTGCAGCGCGGCACCGTGCACGAATACGACGGTGGCTACTCCGACTACGTCTTCGCCCGCGCCGAGCGGGAGCGCATCGCCGCGTCGGAGGAGGCCAAGCGGCAGAACCTGGTCCGCAAGGAGCTCGCCTGGCTGCGGCGCGGCGCCCCGGCCCGTACGAGCAAGCCCCGGTTCCGTATCGAGGCCGCCAACGAGCTGATCGCGGATGTGCCGCCGCCGCGGAACACCGCGGAGCTGACGAGGTTCGCGGGCTCCCGGCTCGGCAAGACGGTCTTCGACTTGGAGAACGTCACCGTCCAGGCCGGGTCCAAGGTGCTGCTGAAGCACCTGACCTGGCAGCTCGGCCCGGGCGACCGGATCGGTGTGGTCGGCGTCAACGGTGCGGGCAAGACCTCGCTGCTGCGCGCGATGGCCGACGCGGCCCGCACGGGCGGCGAGGTGCGGCCCGCGGCGGGCCGGGTGGTCGTCGGCAGGACCGTCAAGCTGGCGTATCTCTCACAGGAAGTGGCCGAAATCGACCCGGATTTGAGGGTCCTGGAGGCCGTCGAGAGTGTGCGGCAGAGGGTCGACCTCGGCAACGGCCGGGAGATGACGGCCTCGCAGCTGTGCGAGAAGTTCGGCTTCACGAAGGAGAAGCAGTGGACGCCGGTCGGCGACATCTCCGGTGGTGAGCGCCGACGGCTGCAGATCCTCCGGCTCCTGATGGACGAGCCCAACGTCCTGTTCCTCGACGAGCCCACGAACGACCTCGACATCGAGACGCTGACCCAGCTGGAGGACCTCCTCGACGGCTGGCCCGGTTCGCTGGTCGTCATCAGCCACGACCGCTACTTCGTCGAGCGGACGACGGACCGGGTGTTCGCCCTGCTGGGCGACGCGACGCTGCGGATGCTGCCGCGCGGCCTCGACGAGTACCTGGAGCGGCGGCGCCGGGTGCTCGAGACCGCGGTCCCCGCCCAGGCGTCGCCCGCCTCCGGGAAGCAGAAGAAGCCGACCGGTGACAGCCGCGCCGCGCAGAAGGAACTCCAGCGCATCGAGCGGCGCTTGGACCGCATAGGGGAGCAGGAGTCGGCGCTGCACGACCGGATCGCGGAGCACGCCACGGACTTCGAGCGGGTCGCCGAGCTGGACGTGGAGCTGCGTGAGTTGGCCGCCGAGCGGGACGAACTGGAGCTGCGCTGGCTGGAGCTGGCGGAGAACGCCTGACGCCGCCCGGCCCCGGGGCACGCGCCGGCGTCGTCCCGGGCATGGCAACGGTGGCGTCACAGACGGGTCTCAGCTCCCCGATGCCCCCGCTCCCGCCCTGCCCGGTGCGGAGGCCAGTGGTACAAAGAAGTCCGCTCAACTGCCGTTGACCGGACCGCTGGTGCCCACAGGGCGGTGCCCCCAGGACATGAACTCGCGTGAAGAGGACAGCTGATGTCGCAGCCGCCCCAGCCGCCCAATCAGCCTCCCCCCGGCCCCCCTGGGGGAGGATTCGGCGCGCCACAGGACCCTCCGTTCGGCTATCCGCAGCAGCCGCCGGGCGGGCCCGGGTACGGCGGGCCGCAGACTCCGCAGGCGCCTGCGCAGCCGCCCCAGCCGCCACCGGCCCCGGCGGCGCCTCCGCACGCAGGGGGAGGGTTCGGCGCGCCGGTCCCACCCCCGTCGTACGGCTACCCCGGGGCGCCGCAGCAGCCTGCGGCTCAGCCGTACGGCCAGCAGCAGTACGGCATGTACCCGCCGCAGGGACAGTTCCCGGGCAGCGGGCTGCCGCCCCGCCCCGGCGGCGGCCCGTCGCAGCAACGGGTGCTGGTCATCGTCAGCGCGGTGGTGGCCGTGCTGCTGGTGGTCGCCGGTGGTGCCTGGTTCGCCGCGAGCGGCGGTGGCGAGGACCGGAAGAACGAGGCCGGGAACTCCTCGGGCGGCTCGGACGGCAGAGGCGGGAGCTCCGGGACCGTCGAGGCGAAACTGATCGCCAAGATCCCCAGGCCGGTGGTCACCAACCAGGTGACGGCCGAGGGCCTGTGGGTGACGGACACGGTCTTCGCCAAGGGCGATGTCGACAAGATCGTCGGCTACGACCCGGCAGGCGCCCGGAAGAAGTGGGAGATCCCGCTGTCCGGCTCCATCTGCTGGGCCTCCCGCCATACGACCGAGGACGGCAGGACGGCGGTGCTCTTCCAGGGCGCCAAGGCCACCGCCGGAAAACTGCACCAGGGCTGCACCGAGGTCGCGGTGATCGACATCAACGCGGGCAAGAAGCTCTGGCAGGAGAGCGTCACCGACGGGGGCGAGAAGGTCCGCTTCGAGGAGGTGACCATCGGCGGCGGCACGGTCGCGGCGGGCGGACTCAGGGGCGGCGCCGCCTGGAAGCTCGACGGCGGCACGCTGCTCTGGAAGCCCAGGTCGACCGATTCCTGCAAGGACGACGGCTACGCCGGCGGCACGAAACTGGTCGTCGTGCGGCGCTGCGGGTCGTACGCCAGACCGGAACTCGAGGTCCGGACGGTGAACCCGGCCTCGGGCGCCCCGACTTCGGTCTTCAGGGTGCCGAGCGGCATCGCGTACGTGCATGTGGCCTCCACCGACCCGCTCGTCATCGCCCTCGACGCGACGGACGACACCGGCAGCGGCGTCTCGGACTTCATGGCGATCGACGACAGCGGCAGGACGGGCAAGCTGCGGAGCAAGATCGCGACGCAGCGCCAGTACACACCGGAGTGCGGTTCCACCAACGTCGAGGACTGCAAGCTGCTGGCCGTCGGAAAGGACCGGCTCTATCTGCCGAACAAGGAGCACCAGGCCCAGGCCGAGTTCGGGCGGACCAACGAGATCGTCGCCTTCGACCTCGACAGCGGCAAGGCCAAGGGCAAGGCCGACGCGGGTGAGCAGCGCACGATGGTGCCGCTGCGCATGGACGGCGACGACGTCATCGCCTACATGAACCCCACGTACGACAAGGCGGGCCAGGTCGTACGCATCGACTCCCAGACGTACGAGAAGACGGTGCTCCTGAAGAACCCCGACGCCTCGGCCAAGACGGAGAGCAACTTCCGTCCCGAATACAACATGGACGTCGTCTACGCAGGCGGCCGGCTGTACATGGGCCAGCACTACGTGACGGACCGCCAACCGCTCGCGGGCGAGGAGGAGTACCTCGCCCTGGTCTTCGGCGCCGAGTAGACCGCGCAGTGTCCGGGGTGCTCCCGGGAGGCCCGGCCCGGCCACCCGATCGGATGGCGGGCCTGAAGGCTCGACTGGCCCCGAATGACGGGGATTTCGGCGTTCCGCCATGCTTCTCCCCGATAACGGGCGCACGAAGTCGATCGAGCGTGTAGCTTCCGGGGACACGATGCCCTGAGCGTCGTCGGGGGCACCGCCCAGCTGTGGGCTGGGGGAGGGGGGAGCTCATGGGCGTGCGGCTGATGGTGGTCGACGACCACCGACTGCTCGCCGAGGCGCTCGCCTCGGCGTTGAAGTTGCGGGGGCATCGGGTGCTCGCCGCGGCCGCGCCGAGTGCGGGGGCAGCGGATCTGGTGGTCAGCCGGGCGCCGGAGGTGTGCCTGCTGGGGACGGCGGCCCCGGCCCAGCCGGGAGCCTTCGACCCGGTAGTACGGATCAAGCAGCAGCGGCCGCAGATCGCCGTCGTCGTGCTCGGGCCGGTGCCCAGCCCGCGCGGTATCGCCGCGGCCTTCGCGGCGGGCGCGTCCGGGTACGTGCGGCACGACGAGCGCATCGAGGGTGTCGAGCGGGCGATGATCAAGGCCAGGGCAGGGGAGGCGGCGATCGCGCCGCAGCTGCTGCAGGAGGCGTTCGTGGAGCTGCTCGACCCGGCGGCCCAGCCGGACGACGAGGCCGCCCGGCTGCTCGAGATGCTCACTCCGCGCGAGGCCGAGGTGCTGGTACGGGTCGCCGAGGGCGAGGACACCCGGCTGATCGCCGCCGGGATGGGCATAGCGCCGAGCACGGCCCGTACGCATGTGCAGCGGGTGCTGATGAAGCTGGGTGTCGGCTCCCGGCTGGAGGCGGCGGCGCTCGCCGCGCGCACCGGGCTGCTGGACCGGGCGCGCGGGCGTAGTTGAGCAACGTACGCCACGGTCGGTGAGCGCATCCGCGAACCCTCCCCCGAGGGCACCTCGGGCGGTTCGCGGCTCGCTCCGACGGGATGTGCCATCGCCGTCGGAGATCGTCGATCGGAATGAAACAGAAACGTACGGGCCGTGGCCGGACCTCCGGCCGGCCTTGATGACGTGCTGTGGTCGATCGTGACGAGGCCGTGGTACTTGCGGCGGTTTGGTGGTGGCCGACTTCGGTATTGACGAGCCTGTTCGGTTGTGATTCATTGTGTTGGTTTGTGTTGCGTCGGACCTGGCGGGGAGAGACGTGTGAAGAAGACGCCGACGCGGCTGGCGGACGGCCGTGAGCTGATCTACTACGACGCCCGGGACGACGCGGTACGCGACACCGTCGACCCGCGGCCGCTCGATTCGATCACCACCGCCTCCGAAATCCGCCACGACCCGCTGCTCGGCGACGATGTCGTCATCGCGTCCCACCGCCAGACCCGCACGTATCACCCACCGGCCGACGAGTGTCCGCTCTGTCCCTCCCGGGAGGGACGGCACACCGAGATCCCGGAACCCGACTACGACGTGGTCGTCTTCGAGAACCGCTTCCCTTCCCTCGCGGGCGACTCCGGCCGCTGCGAGGTCGTCTGCTTCACCCCCGACCACGACGCCTCGTTCGCCGATCTCACCGACGCCCAGGCGGGTCTCGTACTGGAGGTGTGGACCGACCGCACCGCCGAGCTGTCCCAGCTGCCCGCCGTCGAGCAGGTCTTCTGCTTCGAGAACCGCGGTAAGGAGATCGGCGTCACCCTCGGTCACCCGCACGGCCAGATCTACGCGTACCCCTTCACCACACCGCGTACCGAACTGATGCTGCGCTCCCTCGCCGCCCACCGCGAGCGCACCGGCGGCCGGAACCTCTTCGACGACGTCCTCGACAGCGAGCGGAGCGACGGCCGGCGCATCGTGCTCGAGGGCGAGCACTGGACGGCCTTCGTGCCGCACGCCGCCCATTGGCCGTATGAGGTGCACCTCTACCCCAGGCGCCGCGTCCCGGACCTGACCGGGCTCGACGACGCCGCCCGCGCGGAGTTCCCGCAGGTGTACCTGGAACTGCTGCGGCGCTTCGACCGGATCTTCGGGGTGGGTGAGCCGCCGACGCCGTACATTGCGGCCTGGCACCAAGCGCCCTGGGGCGACTGGGCGGGACGGGGCGTGGAGCGCGGTGAGTTCGCGCTCCACCTCGAGCTCTTCACCATTCGCCGCACTTCCGGAAAGCTGAAGTTTCTCGCGGGTTCCGAATCCGGCATGAATGTGTTCATCAACGATGTGCCGCCGGAGACCGCGGCCGACCGACTGCGAGAGGTAGCGAGCAAGTGAGCAACGGGCAGAAGAAGTACTTGGTCACCGGCGGGGCGGGCTACGTGGGCAGCGTGGTCGCGGCCCATCTGCTCGAAGCCGGGCATACGGTGACCGTGCTCGACGACCTGTCCACCGGTCACCGCGAAGGCGTGCCCGCGGGCGCCGAGTTCATCGAGGGGCGCATCCAGGACGCGGCGACGTGGCTCGACGCGTCCTACGACGGCGTGCTGCATTTCGCGGCCTTCTCGCAGGTCGGCGAGTCCGTGGTCAACCCGGAGAAGTACTGGCGCAACAACGTGGGCGGCACCACCGAGCTGCTCACCGCCATGCGCGACGCCGGGGTCCGTACCCTCGTGTTCTCCTCCACCGCCGCCACCTACGGTGAGCCGGCCACCACACCCATCACCGAGGACGCCGCCACCGCCCCCACCAACCCCTACGGCGCCTCCAAGCTCGCCGTCGACCACATGATCAGCGGTGAGTGTGCCGCCCACGGACTGGCCGCCGTCTCGCTGCGCTACTTCAACGTGGCGGGTGCGTACGGCGCGTACGGCGAGCGGCACGACCCCGAGTCGCACCTCATCCCGCTGGTGCTCCAGGTCGCTCAGGGCAAGCGCGAGGCGATCTCCGTCTTCGGCGACGACTACCCCACCCCCGACGGCACCTGCGTCCGTGACTACATCCACGTCGCCGACCTCGCCGAGGCCCATCTCCTCGCCCTCAGTGCGGCGGAGGCCGGCCGGCACCTCATCTGCAACCTCGGGAACGGGAACGGCTTCTCCGTCCGCGAAGTCATCGAGACCGTCCGCCAGGTCACCGGCCATCCGATCCCCGAGGTCGCCGCCCCGCGGCGCGGCGGCGACCCGGCCGTCCTGGTCGCCTCCGCCGAGCGGGCCCGGACCTCCCTGGGCTGGCGGCCGCGCCGCGCCGACTTGGCGGGCATCGTCGCCGACGCCTGGACCTTCGCCCAGAAGTTGGAGAGCGAGGCGTGACCCAGCAGGCGGCGCGGGTGGGAGGCGTCGAGGGCGTCGCGGCAGCGTTCCGGGAGCTGTACGGCGCGGAGCCCGACGGGGTGTGGTCAGCCCCCGGCCGGGTGAATCTGATCGGCGAACACACCGATTACAACGACGGCTTCGTGATGCCGCTCGCCCTTCCGCACACTGCGCTCGCCGCCGTGTCCCGCCGCGAGGACGGCGTGGTGCGGCTGCACTCCGGGGATGTGGACGGCGGCGTCGTCGAGGTGCGTGCTGAGGACCTGGACCCCGACGGGCGAGGCGGGGGCTGGGCCGCGTACCCGGCCGGTGTGGTGTGGGCGCTGCGCGACGCGGGCCACCCGGTCACGGGCGTGGATCTGCACATCCAGTCCACCGTTCCGACCGGCGCGGGGCTGTCGTCTTCGGCGGCCTTGGAGGTCGTCACAGCGCTCGCCTGCAACGACCTCTTCGGCCTGGGCCTGCGGCCCTGGCAGCTGGCCCGGATCGGCCAGCGCGCGGAGAACGTCTTCGTCGGCGTGCCCTGCGGGATCATGGACCAGACCGCCGCGGCCTGCTGCACCGAGGGCCACGCGCTGCACCTCGACACCCGGGACCTCTCCCAGCGCCAGGTCCCCTTCGACCTCGCCGCTCAGGGACTGCGGCTGCTGGTCGTGGACACCCGCGTCCGGCACGAGCTGGGTGAGGGGGCGTACGCGAACCGGCGCGCGGGCTGCGAGGAGGGGGCGCGTGCTCTGGGCGTGCACGCCTTGCGGGACGTTGCGTTGAAGCACATGGACGAAGCACTCGCCCGCCTGGACGACCCGACCGTACGCTGCTACGTCCGCCATGTGGTGACGGAGAACGCGCGCGTGGAGGAGGTCGTCTCCCTGCTCGAGGCCGGCGAGACCCGCGCCATCGGTCCGGTCCTCACCGCGGGACACGCCTCGCTCCGCGATGACTTCGACGTGTCGTGCGCGGAGCTGGACCTGGTGGTCGAGTCGGGATGCGCGGCCGGAGCGCTCGGCGCCCGGATGACGGGTGGAGGTTTCGGCGGCTCGGCGATCGTTCTGGTGGAGGAGGGGGACGCGGAGTCGGTGACCAAGGCCGTCACGGAGGCCTTCGCGGCGGCCGGGCACCGCAGGCCCCAGGTCTTCACGGCGGTGGCGTCCGCAGGCGCCCGCCGCCTGACCTGAGGCGCGAACGCGACAACGTGATGCACTTTGTCGAGTTGTGTTTCAATCCACACCATCTGGGCCCGGCTCGAGGCCTGGTCCGAACACTTTCCCCAATCCCCCTCCGCCGCTGTGACCCGGTCCTACGCTGATGCCCAGCACCGGTGGGGGCCGGTGTCGTTCAGGGGGCGAGACAGTCGGGTACGGCGCCCGGGGTGGGATGGCAGTCAGTGCACGGCGGCGGCCGTGCGACTGCGCAGCAGTCCGCCTCGCGCGCCGTACCCACTCTGCCCGTTGCCCCGAGAAGGGGGTCTCTTTGGCACACATCCGGCTTCTGGTCGTGGACGATCACCGCATCTTCGCCGAGTCGCTGGCCGCCGCCTTGGCAGCCGAGCCGGACGTGGACGTGGCGGCCGCAGGGAGCGGAGCCGCGGCGCTGCGCTGTATGGAGCGGGCGGCGTCCCAGGGGCGCGGCTTCGACGTCCTGCTCGTCGACGCCGACCTGGGTGCGTACGACGCCGGTGCGCCGACCGCCCCCGGTCCGGTGGCGAACGGCTCGATCGATGGGATATCCCTGGTGGCCGGGGTCCACGAGAGCCAGTCGGGGGTACGGACCGTGGTGCTCGCCGATCGCGACGACCCGCGCCGCGCCGCTGCCGCTCTCCAGGCCGGCGCCTCGGGCTGGATCGCCAAGGACTGCTCGCTCTCCCGCCTCCTCGCCATCATCCGCGGGGTGTTGCGCGACGAGACCCACCTCCCTCCCGCGCTGCTCACCGGCGTGCTGCGGGAGCTGACCGTGGCGCGCAAGCACCGCACCGAGAGCGAATGTCTGGTGGAGTCGCTGACCCCGCGCGAGCGCGAGGTGCTGCGCTGCATGGTCGCCGGTCTCGGCCGCAAGGCCGTCGCCGAGCGCCTGTTCCTCTCCCCGCACACGGTCCGTACGCATATGCAGAACGTGCTGGGCAAGCTCGGCGTCCACTCCACGCTCGCCGCGGTGGCTCTGGCGCGCCGGGCGGGCGTGGGGCCGGTCGACCTAGCCGGGGATGTTGTCGAACGGGGCGGTCAGCTGGCGTAGCAGATCGGCGAGCTCACCGCGCTGCCGGTGGGACAGCCCGGAGAGGATCGCCCGCTCCTGGTCCAGGAGCCCCGCCAGGGCCTGGTCGGCCCGGTTCCGGCCCTCCGTCGTGAGCCGCACGAGTACGCCGCGCCGGTCATTGGGGTCGGGCAGCCGCTCGACGAGGCCCTTCTTCGCGAGCCGGTCGATCCGGTTGGTCATGGTGCCCGAGGTGACGAGGGTCTGCGTGAGCAGCTGACCGGGTGACAGCTGATAGGGCGACCCGGCCCGGCGCAGGGAGGTCAGCACGTCGAACTCCCAGGGCTCCAGCCCATGCTCGGCGAAGGCGAGCCGACGGGCCCGATCGAGATGCCGCGCCAGCCGGCTCACGCGACTGAGCACCTCGAGGGGTTCCACGTCGAGGTCCGGGCGCTCCCGGCGCCATGCCGCGACCAGCCGATCGACCTCGTCCTCCATGGCGATCAGTGTAGTAGGTCTGTCGACGTGAAGTCTCTTGACGTCAAGAGATATTCTCGTGAACCTATGGGCATCGTCGGCGGGAGAAGTCATTCCGCTCACCGATGAGCTGCGACGTCAAGGGGGAACGACCAGATGCCAGCACCTGTCTGGGATCCACAGCAGTACCTGCGTCATTCAGGCCACCGAACCCGCCCCTTCCACGATCTGCTCGCGCGGATTCCCACCCTGCCGAACGGTTCCCGCCCGGCCCGCATCGCCGACCTCGGCTGCGGTCCCGGCAATGTCACCGCGCTGCTCGCCGACCGCTGGCCGGACGCCCGTATCACCGGCTACGACAACTCGCCCGAGATGCTCTCCAGGGCAGCCGAGCACGCCGGCCCCACCGGGGGCGGCGGCAGCCTCGACTTCTGCCATACGGACGCCGCCACCTGGGCACCCGACGAGCCGTACGACCTGATCGTCTCCAATGCGGCCCTTCAATGGGTCCCCGGCCACGCCGAGTTCTTCGCGGTCTGGACAGGCGCTCTGGCACCTGGCGGAACGTTTGCCCTCCAGGTCCCTGGCAACTTCGTGTCCCCCAGTCACGCTCTGCTGGGGGAACTGTGCGAGACGCCGCAGTGGCGCGACCGACTGGGCAGCCACGGGCGGAGGTTCGTCCACGTACTCGAACCGTGGGAGTACTTGACCCGGCTCGTCGAGCTCGGCTGTGACGCCGACGCCTGGGAAACCACGTACGTCCAGCTGCTCCAGGGAGAGGACCCGGTCCTCGACTGGGTCAAGGGCACGGCCCTCCGACCGGTCCTCACCGCCCTCGCCGACGACGAAGCCGCCCGTGAGGAATTCCTGAACCAGTACCGGGACCTGCTCCGCAAGGCCTACCCACAGGGCCCGCACGGCACGGTCTTCCCCTTCCGGCGGATCTTCGCCGTGGCCCGGAAGCTCTCGTGATGCTCGCCGCCATCGACCATGTGCAGCTCGCGGTGCCGCCCGGCAGCGAGGACCTGCTGCGCCCCTTCTACGCCGGTGCCCTCGGCATGACGGAGATACCCAAGCCGCCGGTGCTCGCCGACCGCGGCGGCTGCTGGTTCTCCTCCGGCACCGTGCAGCTCCACCTCGGGGTGGAGGGAGACTTCCGTCCGGCTCGCAAGGCCCACCCCGGCCTCCGCGTCACCGGCATCGACGCCGTAGCCGCCCGCCTGGCGGCAGCGGGCGCACCCGTGGTCTGGGACGACAAGCTGCCAGGCCACCGCCGCTTCTTCTCCGAGGACCCGGTCGGGAACCGCCTCGAGTTCCTCGAACCGGTCCAGCCCGGCAGCACGCCGGGCACCTCCGCGGACTAGCTGATCGGTCTGGGGCGCTAGCTCCGGCGGTGACCTATCAGCCGGGGCTTGGGCTCCAGACCGTCAAGACCGTGCCACGCCAGATTCACCAGATGCGCCGCCACCTCGGCCTTCTTCGGCTTGCGCACATCCAGCCACCACTGGCCGGTCAGCGCCACCATCCCCACCAGCGCCTGCGCGTACAGCGGAGCCAGCTTCGGATCAAAACCCCGGGCCTTGAACTCCAGGCCCAGAATGTCCTCCACCTGCGTGGCGATGTCGCTGATCAGCGAGGCGAACGTGCCCGTCGACTGCGCGACCGGGGAGTCCCGGACCAGAATCCGGAAGCCGTCCGTGTACGACTCGATGTAGTCGAGCAGTGCGAAGGCGGCCTGTTCCAGCAGCTCCCGCGGGTGACCGGCGGTCAACGCGCCTGTCACCATGTCCAGCAGCTGGCGCATCTCGCGGTCCACCACCACCGCGTACAGCCCCTCCTTGCCGCCGAAGTGCTCGTAGACCACCGGCTTGGAGACCCCGGCCTTCGCCGCGATCTCCTCCACCGACGTGCCCTCGAAGCCCTTCTCGGCGAAGAGCGTGCGGCCGATGTCCAGCAGCTGCTCCCGGCGCTCCTTGCCCGTCATCCGCACCCGGCGGGCGCGCCGGCCTCCTGAGGCGGAGGACCGGTCCTTCTCACTGCTGCTGTCGATCGGCACGCCGTCAATCATGCCGCCTTCGCGTCCTCGGTCTCACCCGAGATACGGCGGGCATCGATCCGGGCCCGGTCCGGCCAGCGCACGTCGTACGCCCAGCCGAGCCGCTCGAACCAGCGGATGATCCGGGCGCTCGAGTCGATCTGGCCGCGCAGTACGCCGTGCCGCGCACAGGTCGGATCGGCGTGGTGCAGGTTGTGCCAGGACTCGCCGCACGACAGCACGGCCAGCCACCAGACGTTCCCGGACTTGTCACGCGACTTGAACGGCCGCTTGCCCACCGCGTGGCAGATCGAGTTGATCGACCAGGTCACGTGGTGCAACAGCGCCACCCGCACGAGCGAGCCCCAGAAGAAGGCGGTCAGCGCGCCCTGCCAGGACCAGGTCACCAGGCCGCCCACCAGGGGCGGGATGATCAGCGATACGACCGTCCAGAGCACGAACTGCCGGGAGATCGTGCGGATCGCCGAGTCCTTGATCAGGTCGGGCGCGTACTTGTGCTGCGGTGTCTGCTCCTCGTCGAACATCCAGCCGACGTGCGCCCACCACAGGCCCTTGATCAGAGCCGGGATCGTCTCCCCGTACCGCCACGGCGAGTGCGGGTCTCCCTCGGCGTCCGAGAACTTGTGGTGCTTGCGGTGGTCCGCCACCCAGCGCACCAGCGGACCCTCCACCGCCAGCGACCCGGCGACTGCCAGCGCGATCCGCAGCGGACGCCGCGCCTTGAACGAGCCGTGTGTGAAGTACCGGTGGTATCCCACGGTGATGCCATGGCAGCCCAGGAAGTACATGAACACCATCAGCCCAAGGTCCAGCCAGCTCACCCCCCAACCCCAGGCCAACGGAACCGCGGCGACCAGCGCGACGAACGGAACGGTGATGAACAGCAGCAGGGTGATCTGCTCGATCGACCTCTTGCTGTCTCCGCCGAGCGTGGCGGAGGGGAGGGGGGTGTCGGCCGCCTTCGGGGCGTCTTCGATCACATCGGGGCTTGTGGTCATGGGGGCGTCCCTATCGGGCTGGACTTGGCTACGGTTCCGTAACCTACGGCTTCGTAAGTATGTCAGGGCTGGGTGTCCGGGCAAGAGGCGGTGGATAACGGCGTGGTGGCCGCGACCTATCCTGATGGGGTCGGACAGCGCGGTCCGCACCCTGCCCATCTTGCATTCCACTGCGAGGAGCCGCACCCGTGAGCAGTGCCGACATCACCCCCGAGACCTCGGACAACGCCGCCCTCCGGGCCGACATCCGGCGCCTCGGCGACCTGCTGGGCGAGACCCTGGTCCGCCAGGAAGGGCCCGAACTCCTCGACCTCGTGGAACGGGTCCGCGCGCTCACCCGGACGGATGGTGGCGCCGCCGCGGCCCTGCTGCGCGACACCGACCTGGACACCGCCGCCCAGCTCGTCCGCGCCTTCTCCACCTACTTCCACCTCGCCAACATCACCGAGCAGGTCCACCGAGGCCGGGAGTTGCGCGCCCGCCGCGCCGCCGAGGGCGGACTCCTCGCCCGCACCGCCGACCGGCTCAAGGACGCCGACCCCGAGCACCTGCGCCGTACCGTCGAGCACCTCGGCGTCCGGCCCGTCTTCACCGCCCACCCCACCGAGGCCGCCCGCCGCAGTGTCCTGGGCAAGCTCCGCCGGATCGCCGCGCTCCTCGAGGACTCCGCCGCCGACGGCGGCGACCTGCGCCGCGCCGACCTGCGCCTCGCCGAGAACATCGACCTCATCTGGCAGACCGACGAACTCCGCGTCGCCCGCCCCGAACCCGCCGACGAGGCCCGTAACGCCATCTACTACCTCGACGAGCTGCACCAGGGCGCCGTCGGCGACGTGCTCGAGGACCTCGCCGCCGAGCTCGAGCGGGTCGGCGTCCAGCTCCCCGCCAGCACCCGCCCCCTCACCTTCGGCACCTGGATCGGCGGTGACCGCGACGGCAACCCCAATGTGACGCCCGACGTCACCTGGGAGGTGATGATCCTCCAGCACGAACACGGCATCACCGACGCACTCGAGGCCGTCGACGGCCTCCGCGCCCTGCTCTCCCACTCCATCCGCTACACCGGGGCCACCGAACAACTCCTTACCTCCCTGCAGACCGACCTGGAGCGCCTGCCCGAGATCAGCCCCCGGTACAAGCGCCTGAACGCCGAAGAGCCCTACCGGCTCAAGGCCACGTGTATCCGCCAGAAGCTCGTTAACACCCGTGACCGGCTGGCCAAGGGCACCCCGCACGAACCGGGCCGCGACTACCTGGGCACCGCCGAACTGCTGCACGACCTCAGCCTCATCCAGGAGTCGCTGCGCAGCCACCGCGGCGGACTCTTCGCCGACGGCCGCCTCGAGCGCACCATCCGCACCCTCGGCGCCTTCGGCCTCCAGCTCGCCACCATGGACATCCGCGAGCACGCCGACGCCCACCACCACGCCCTCGGGCAGCTCTTCGACCGGCTCGGCGAGGAATCCTGGCGGTACGCCGACATGCCCCGCGACTACCGCTGCAAGCTGCTCGCCAAGGAACTCCGCTCCCGCCGCCCGCTCGCCCCGACCCCGGCCCCCCTCGACGCCGCCGGGCAGAAGACCCTCGGCGTCTTCCGGACCATCGGCGAGGCCCTGCAGCGCTTCGGTCCCGAGGTCATCGAGTCCTACATCATCTCTATGTGCCAGGGCGCCGACGACGTCTTCGCCGCCGCCGTCCTCGCCCGCGAGGCCGGGCTGATCGACCTGCACGCCGGCTGGGCGAAGATCGGCATCGTGCCGCTGCTGGAGACCACCGAGGAGCTCAAGGAAGCGGACCGGATCCTCGACGACATGCTGGCGGACCCCTCCTACCGGCGCCTCGTCGCCCTGCGGGGCGACGTCCAGGAGGTCATGCTCGGCTACTCCGACTCGTCCAAGTTCGGCGGCATCACCACCTCCCAGTGGGAGATCCACCGAGCCCAGCGGCGGCTGCGGGACGTCGCGCACCGCTACGGCGTACGGCTCCGGCTCTTCCACGGCCGCGGCGGCACCGTCGGCCGGGGCGGCGGCCCCACGCACGACGCGATCCTCGCCCAGCCGTGGGGCACCCTCGAGGGCGAGATCAAGGTCACCGAGCAGGGCGAGGTCATCTCCGACAAGTACCTCGTGCCGTCCCTGGCCCGGGAGAACCTGGAACTGACCGTCGCCGCCACCCTCCAGGCCTCCGCGCTGCACACCGCACCGCGCCAGTCCGACGAGGCCCTGGCGCGCTGGGACGCGGCCATGGACACGATCTCGGCAGCAGCGCACACCGCGTACCGGCGGCTCGTCGAGGACCCGGACCTGCCCGCGTACTTCTTCGCCGCCACGCCCGTCGACCAGCTCGCCGAACTGCACCTGGGCTCCCGCCCCTCGCGGCGGCCCGACTCCGGTGCCGGACTCGACGGGCTGCGGGCCATCCCCTGGGTGTTCGGCTGGACCCAGTCCCGCCAGATCGTCCCCGGCTGGTTCGGCGTCGGATCCGGGCTCAAGGCCGCCCGCGAAGCCGGACTCGAGCCGGTCATCGGCGAGATGCACCAGCAGTGGCACTTCTTCCGCAACTTCCTGTCCAACGTCGAGATGACACTGACCAAGACCGACCTGCGGATCGCCCGCCACTACGTCGAGACCCTCGTCCCGGAGGAGCTGCGGCACGTCTTCGCCACCATCGAAGCGGAGCACGAACTCACCGTCCAGGAAGTCCTCCGCATCACCGGCGAGCGCGAACTCCTCGACCACAGCCCGGTTCTCCAGCAGACCTTCCGCGTCCGCGACGCCTACCTCGACCCGATCTCCTACCTCCAGGTCGCGCTCCTGGACCGCCAGCGCAAGGCCGCGGCCCGCGGCGAAGAGCCGGACCCGCTGCTCGCCCGCGCCCTACTGCTCACGGTCAACGGCGTGGCGGCTGGCCTGCGCAACACGGGTTGACCTGCGGTCGGCTTTGAGTTCTCGCAACCGCGGCCCGGCGCTTGCAGCGCCGGGCCGCGGCTTTGGACTTCTCCGGGCGAGCCCCCGGGCCCCAGCGCCGGATTCTGCCGACGGCGGGCCTGCGCAACAGGGGATGACCGTGCGGACCACAGCGGCGCCGGACCCCCGACGAGGGGGGCCGACGCCACCGGGTACAGGCTGGTGCCGTCAGCTCTCGCCGCGGGTCTTGCGGCGCAGCACGAGCACGGCGCCGACGCCCAGCAGCAGCGCGGCCCC